>NZ_JBEXPK010000033.1:0-106702 GCF_040612015.1 Streptomyces sp. NPDC006476
GAGGTCTTCGACCTGCGCCCGGCCGCGATCATCCGCGACCTCGACCTGCTGCGCCCGATCTACTCCCAGACCGCCGCCTACGGCCACTTCGGCCGTGAGCTCCCGGACTTCACCTGGGAGAAGACCGACCGCGTGGACGCCCTGCGCAAGGCCGCGGGCCTGTAGGCGCCACCGCACCGCACGAGGCCCGGTTCCCTTCGGGGGACCGGGCCTCGTCGTGTCCCGGTGTCAGTGCCGTTTGGTAAGAATGCAAGGGTGAGCAGCGAGAACGGGCGGTCGGGCGGCGGGGCGGAAGACGCTTCGGCCGAGCAGCTTGCGCTCATCCGGGAGACCGTGCGCAAGGCGGACGTGCCCCGGGCGAAGCCGCGGACGTGGCGGGGGGCCGCGTTGGCCAAGGAGTTGCCGGTCGCGCGGGTGCTGGTGGACAAGGGGGTGCTGCATCTCGACCGGTACTTCGACTATGCCGTGCCCGAGGAGCTGGACGCGGACGCGCAGCCCGGGGTGCGGGTGCGGGTGCGGTTCGGGGCCGGGCGGCACCGGGTGCGGGAGGGGCGACGCGAGGGCGGCGGGCTGATCGACGGGTTTCTGGTCGAGCGGCTGGCCGAGTCGGACTACTCCGGGCCGCTGGCCGCGCTGGCCCAGGTCGTGTCGCCCGAGCGGGTGCTGAGCGAGGAGTTGCTCGGGCTCGCGCGGGCCGTCGCCGATCGCTATGCGGGCAGCCTCGCCGATGTCCTGCAGCTCGCCGTGCCGCCGCGCAGCGCGCGGGCCGAGCAGCGGCCCTCGCCGGAGCCGTTGCCGCCGCCGGGGAGGCCGGAGGCGGGGACCTGGACACGGTACGAGCGGGGCGCCGCGTTTCTGGAGGCGCTGGCGTCGGGCGGGGCGCCGCGCGCCGTGTGGAACGCGCTGCCCGGGCCCGAGTGGAGCGAGGAGATCGCCCGGGCCGTCGCGGCCACACTGGCCTCCGGGCGCGGGGCGCTGGTCGTGCTGCCGGACGGGCGGGCGGTCGCCCGGGTCGACGCGGCGCTGACCTTCCTTCTGGGGGAGGGGCGGCATGCCGTGCTCACCGCCGACGCCGGGCCCGAGAAGCGGTACCGGGAGTGGCTGGCCGTGCGCCGGGGGGCCGTGAGGGCCGTCGTGGGGACGCGTGCGGCCATGTTCGCGCCCGTCGAGGACCTCGGACTCGTCGCCATCTGGGACGACGGGGACGACAGTCACAGCGAGCTGCACGCACCGCAGCCGCATGCACGCGAAGTGCTGCTGCTGCGGGCCGCCCAGGACAAGTGCGCCTTCCTGCTGGGCGGTTGGAGCTGCACCGTGGAGGCCGCGCAGCTTGTTGAGAGCGGTTGGGCGCGGCCGCTCGTCGCCCCGCGGGAGCAGGTCAGGGCGGCCGCGCCGCTCGTTCGGACCGTGGGGGACGGGGATCTCGCACGCGACGAGGCGGCCCGTGCGGCCCGGTTGCCCACCCTCGCCTGGCAGGTCGTCAGGGACGGCCTGCGGCAGGGGCCGGTGCTCGTGCAGGTGCCCCGCCGGGGGTACGTGCCGCGGATGGCGTGCGCCAACTGCCGGGCGCCCGCCCGATGCCGGCACTGCTCAGGACCGTTGGAGGGGCAGGACGGCGGATCGCTGCGGTGCGGGTGGTGCGGGCGCGAGGAGAGCGGCTGGCACTGCCCGGAGTGCGGCGGCTTCCGGCTGCGGGCCCAGGTCGTGGGCGCCCGGCGGACGGCCGAGGAGCTGGGGCGCGCCTTCCCCGCCGTACCGGTGCGGACCTCGGGGCGTGAGCATGTGCTGGACACCGTGCCGGGCGTGCCCGCGCTGGTGGTGAGCACACCCGGCGCCGAGCCCGTCGCCGAGGGCGGATACGCGGCGGCGCTGCTCCTGGACGGCTGGGCCATGCTGGGGCGGCCCGATCTGCGGGCCGGCGAGGACGCGCTGCGGCGCTGGATCGCGGCCGCCGCGCTGGTGCGGCCGCAGGGTGCCGGGGGCACGGTCGTCGCGGTCGCCGAGCCGACCCTGCGGCCCGTGCAGGCGCTGGTGCGGTGGGACCCCGTCGGTCACGCGGTGCGCGAGCTCGGCGAGCGGGCCGAGCTGGGCTTCCCGCCGGTGTCGCGGATGGCCGCCGTCTCCGGGGCGCCGGAAGCGGTCGCGGAGTTCCTGCGCACGGTGGAACTGCCGGGCGAGGCCCAGGTGCTGGGCCCGGTCCCGATCCCGGTCACGACGTCCGGGCGCCCCCGACGGCCCGGCGCGCCGCCACCCGGGGAGCACTGGGAGCGGGCGTTGGTACGGGTACCACCGGGAAGCGGAGCCGCGCTCGCCTCGGCGCTGAAGGCCGCCCAGGCGGCGCGGATGGCCCGGGGGGCCGGTGAGCCGCTGGTCCGGGTACGAATCGATCCACCGGACATCGGCTGAGCGGCCTGGGAGGTACGGCTGGCCGCTGGTGGTTGGGCGGGGTCGGTGCCTGGTGGTCGGGTGGTCGCTGGTGGTCGGGCGGGCCGGTGCCTGGTGGACGGGTGGTCGCTGGTGGTCGGGCGGGCCGGTGCCTGGTGGACGGGTACCGCTGGTGGTCGGGCGGGGCCGGTGCCTCGTGCGCGGGTGGCCGCTGGTCGTCGGGCGGGCCCGATGCCTGGTGGTCGGGTGGCCGCTGGTCGCCAGGCGGATCCGGTGCTTCGTGAACGGGTGACCCCCTGGTCCGCAGGCGGATCCGATGGCTCGTGCACGGCATGCGTATGCCCTCCCGGACGTGTGCCGGGAGGGTGGGAGGGCGTGGGTGGCTCAGCCGTTGCGGGGGCCGGGGAAAGCGGTTGGTCTGGTCTCCTCGCGGAGGACGGGGCTGCCCGCCGTCGGCTGGGTCGGCATCGAGCGGGCCGCGGGGACCGTCGGCACCGAGGGGATGCCGGTGCCGACGTTGACCGTCCGGGTGCCCGACGGATCGGTCGAGCGTTCCGCCTCGGCGGCCGCCTGGGCCGCGGCCCGGCGCGCGCCGTAACGGCGGTGCACCGCCTGCTTGGTGACGCCCAGCGCGGAACCCACCGCGTCCCACGAGAAGCCGAGGGAGCGGTCGAAGTCGACCGCCGCCGTGACCAGGGTCTCGACACTGTCCCGCAGCTCCTGGGCGAGACGGACCGTCGGCGCGGGCGCGCGTCCGTAGACGACGAAGCCCGTGGACGGGCCGGAGCGGCGCGGGCGGTAGACGTTGCCCAACTGGGCGGTGAGCGTGCGCAGTGCGTCCACCTGCCGGCGGACCCGCTCGATGTCCCGCACCAGCAAGTGCAGGCTGGCCCGAGCCTGGGCGTCGTGGGTTGCGTGGTCGGCCATGAACAAGCCTCTCGAACCGGCGTGAAAGGGATCGGGCAGCGCGAAGGCGGCCCTTGTGGTCAACTCTTTCTTGACCAACGCGGATTCGCTCCGCTGGTCACGCACAGGGGGCGTGAGGGCAATTGCGCGCGCCCTGTGGAGGGAGGGCGCGCGGTGGGGGCGGTGTGCGGGTGAGCGCGTCGGCCGCGTTCCCGTGACGCCGGACGGTCCGTCGGCAAACGCCGTCGGCCGCTTACCCGTCGCTCCCGTCGAGGTCATAGACTTGTGCGTCGCCCGCCACCGTCGCCGTCCGAGAGGCCCGTAGCCATCCATGAAGCTCGTCTTCGCCGGGACCCCCGAGGTCGCCGTTCCCGCTCTGGACGCTCTGATCGCCTCCGGGCGGCACGAGGTGGCCGCCGTCGTCACGCGGCCGGACGCCCCGGCGGGGCGCGGGCGTCGGCTGGTCGCGTCCCCCGTGGCGCAGCGGGCGGAGGAGGCCGGCATCGAGGTGCTGAAGCCACTCAAGCCGAGGGACCCGGAGTTCCTGGAGCGGCTGCGGGAGATCGCGCCGGACTGCTGTCCCGTCGTCGCGTACGGGGCACTGCTGCCGCGCGTCGCCCTGGACGTCCCGGCGCACGGCTGGGTCAACCTGCACTTCTCGCTGCTGCCGGCCTGGCGGGGGGCCGCGCCGGTGCAGCACTCCATCATGGCGGGCGACGAGATCACGGGGGCGTCGACCTTCCTCATCGAGGAGGGGCTCGACTCCGGGCCCGTCTACGGCACCGTGACCGAGGAGATCCGGCCCACCGACACCAGCGGCGACCTGCTCACCCGCCTCGCCTTCGCGGGCGCCGGACTCCTCGCGGCGACCATGGACGGCATCGAGGACGGCGCCCTCAAGGCCGTGCCGCAGCCCTCCGAGGGCATCACCCTCGCACCGAAGATCACCGTCGAGGACGCTCAGGTGGACTGGGCCGCACCGGCGCTCCGGGTCGACCGGGTCGTGCGCGGCTGCACCCCCGCCCCCGGCGCCTGGACCACCTTCCGCGGTGAGCGGCTGAAGCTGATCCAGGTCAAGCCCGTCCCCGAACGGACCGACCTGGCGCCGGGGCAGCTCGCCGTCGGCAAGAACAGCGTCCACGTGGGCACCGGTTCGTACGGCGTGGAGCTGCTGTGGGTGCAGGCGCAGGGGAAGAAGCCGATGCGGGCGGCCGACTGGGCGCGCGGTGTGCGGATCGGTGACGGGGAGAGTCTCGGCCGCTGAGGCCGACGTACGCTGGGGGCGTATCGCTTGATTCCCCCAGGCGCATCCTCTGACCCCACAGGCGTATCGCCTGATCCCGCATCCGGAGCACCTTTTTCGTGAGCGACCAGCACCGTCGACCCGGCAAGCCCTACCGCAGGCCCAAGAAGGACCCCGTCCGCTTCCTCGCCTTCGAGGCGTTGAGGGCCGTGGACGAGCGGGATGCCTACGCCAACCTCGTACTTCCGCCGCTCCTGCGGAAGGCGCGGGAGAAGGGCGACTTCGACGGGCGCGACGCGGCGCTGGCGACCGAGCTGGTGTACGGGACGCTGCGCCGGCAGGGGACGTACGACGCGATCATCGCCGCCTGTGTCGACCGGCCGCTGGGTGAGGTCGATCCGCCGGTGCTGGACGTGCTGAGCCTCGGTGCGCACCAGTTGCTCGGGACGCGCATCCCCAGTCACGCGGCGGTGTCCGCCTCCGTCGAGCTGGCCCGCGTCGTCCTCGGCGACGGTCGGGCCAAGTTCGTCAACGCCGTTCTCCGCAAGGTCGCTCAGGACGATCTCGACGGATGGCTGGCGAAGGTCGCGCCGCCCTACGACGAGGATCCCGAGGACCATCTGGCCGTGGTGCACTCGCACCCCCGGTGGGTCGTCTCGGCGCTGTGGGACTCGCTCGGCGGCGGGCGCGCCGGCATCGAGGAGTTGCTGGCCGCCGACAACGAACGGCCCGAGGTGACCCTCGTGGCCCGTCCCGGGCGCGCCACCACCGAGGAACTGCTCGCCCAGGAGTCCGCCGTCCCGGGACGCTGGTCGCCGTACGCCGTGCGGCTGGCCGAGGGCGGGGAGCCCGGGGCCATCGAGGCCGTACGGGACGGGCGGGCCGGCGTGCAGGACGAGGGCAGCCAGCTCGTCGCGCTCGCTCTCGCGGGCGCGCCCCTCGACGGGCCGGACGAGAAGTGGCTCGACGGCTGTGCCGGACCCGGCGGCAAGGCCGCGCTGCTCGCCGCGCTCGCCGCCGAGCGCGGGGCCGTGCTGCTCGCCTCCGAGAAGCAGCCGCACCGGGCGGGCCTGGTGGCCAGGGCGTTGCACGGCAACCCCGGTCCCTACCAGGTCATCGCCGCCGACGGCACCCGACCGCCGTGGCGGCCCGGCTCCTTCGACCGGGTTCTGGTCGACGTGCCCTGCACCGGACTCGGCGCCCTGCGCCGACGGCCCGAGGCGCGGTGGCGGCGCCGCCCCGAGGACCTGGACGGGTTCGGCCCGCTCCAGCGCGGCCTGCTGAAGAGCGCGCTGGAGGCCGTACGGGTCGGGGGAGTCGTCGGCTACGCCACCTGCTCTCCCCACCTCGCCGAGACCCGGGCCGTCGTCGACGACCTGCTCAAGCAGCACCCGGAGGCCGAACTCCTCGACGCCCGGCCCCTGTTGCCGGGCGTGCCGGACCTCGGCGAGGGTCCCGACGTACAGCTGTGGCCGCATCTGCACGGGACCGACGCCATGTATCTGGCGCTCATTCGGAGGACTGGCTGACCTGCGCCGTTGCCTATATGGCCGTCACTCGCGCCCGGCGCCACCTGGACCTCGGCGGACTCGAATAGATCTCGAGTAGATCTCGAGGCCTATCCGACTCCTGCCAGTGACGCGTGACCAAGCCGGTCACTTCGGAGGGCGCACAACGACTTGATGCTCGCTCTACGCGGTTCGGGGTGAGCAGATTCTTGCGCGACCACTTCGCGTTCGCGGTCGGTGAGGGCCTTGACGGCATCGGGGAGGGCGAGGAAGCCGACCGCACCACTGAGCCCGTGGCGCCACCTCGGTGGCCAGGTGCGATTGGTCAGCGGATTCGAGAACCCACACCGACCGCCTCCGGAGCGGGTGTCTCCCCGTCCGCGTGCGCCAGGTGGTGCGGCCACCACACCTTCTTGCCGACGTCCAGGAAGAGCGACGTCACCAGCACGGAGCGCACCACGAAGGTGTCCAGCAGGACGCCGAGGGCGACCGCGAAGCCGATCTCCGCGAAGCCGACCATCGGCAGGGTGCCCAGCGCGGCGAAGGTGCCGGCGAGGACCAGTCCCGCGGACGTGATCACCGCGCCGGTCGCGGCCAGGCCCGTGACCACGCCGGGGCGGGTGCCCTGGCGGATGGCCTCCTCGCGGACACGGGTGGTCAGGAAGATGTTGTAGTCGATGCCGAGGGCCACCAGGAACACGAAGACGAACAGCGGGAAGGACACGTCCTCGCCCGCGTAGTCGAAGACATGGCGGAAGGCGAGGGCGCTCAGGCCCAGCGCGCTCGCCAGCGACAGGCACACCGTCCCGATCAGCAGGAGCGGGGCCACCAGGGCGCGCAGCAGCACGCCGAGCACCAGCAGCACGACGGCCAGCACGAGCGGGATGACCAGGTAGTTGTCGTGGGTCTGGGCGTTCTCCATGTCCAGCAGTGCGGCCGTGCCGCCGCCGACCTTCGCGTCGGCGCCGGGCACGGCGTGCACCGCGTCCCGTACCCGCTGCACGGTCGCCTTGGCCGCGTCGCTGTCGGAGGGGGCGCGCATGGTCGCCTCGAACAGCACCTGCCCGTCGTGCTCGGGCGCGGTGCCCGGCGGTACGCCGATGCTCTGCGGCACGACCCCGCGGTCCGCGGCGACGGCACGGCCCACCGAGACGGCCTGGGCCTTGTTGGAGACGATCACGAGCGGGTCTCCGGTGCCCGCAGGGAAGTACCGTGCCGAGACCTTCTGCCCCACGATCGAGTCGGGCGTGTTGGTGAAGGCGTCCGCGTTGGCGATGCCCGCCGCGCGCAGCTGGAAGAGCCCCAAGGACAGGACGACCAGTACCGCGGCGGTGATGCCCCAGACCATGCGGGGGTGGTGGGCGAAACGGCGGCCCATGCGGGCCCAGACGCCGCGCTCGACCGGATCGGCCGAACCCTCGTGCGGGATGGCGGGCCAGAAGATCCAGCGGCCGAAGACCAGCAGCAGGGCGGGGAAGAGCGTCAGCATGGCCAGCAGGGCGACCATCACGCCGATGGCCGCCACCGGGCCCAGGCCCCGGGTCGAGTTCATCTCGGCGACCAGGAGGACCAGCATGCTCAGGACGACGGTGGCGCCGGAGGCGAGCACCGCCGGGCCCGCCCGGTTCATGGCGAGCTCCATCGCCTCGTGCCGGTCGGTGTGCCGGCGCAGCTCCTCCCGGTAGCGGGCGACCAGCAGCAGCGCGTAGTCGGTGCCCGCGCCGAAGACGAGGACCGTCAGGATGCCGGCGCTCTGGCCGTTGACGGTCAGGCCGGCGTGTTTCGCCAGCACGTAGATCAGCGCCTGCGCCGTGAACAGCGCCACCACCACCCCGACCAGGGGCACGAACAACAGGGTCGGGCTGCGGTACGTGAACAGCAGGATCACGATCACGATCGCCATCGCGGAGAACAGCAGCGTCGAGTCGATGCCCTCGAAGGCCTTGGAGAAGTCGGCGGAGGTACCTCCGGGTCCGGTGATGTGCACCGCGAGCCCGTCGCCGCCCCTGCCGACCTGGTCGCGGATCGAGTCGACCGCGGGCGCGATGCGCTGCCAGCCCTGCGCGTCCATCGTGATCGGCACATAGATCTGGGCGGCACGCGGGGCCGTCGTACGGTCGTAGACCGGGCCGCGGGTCTCGGCGCCTCGGATGCCGTGGTCGTGCAGGGTCCTGAGCTGTCGGGCGTCCTCGGCGATGTGCCGCCGGTCCTGGACCGTCAGTCCGCTCGCGCGTGCGTAGACGACGACCGCGGGGATCTGCTCGGGCCTGAAGTGCTCGGAAGCGTTCAGGACCTGGGTGGACTCGGCGGAGCCGGGCAGCCAGGACTGGGCGTCGTTGTCCTGGGCGCTGTTGAGCTTGGAGCCGAACGGCGCCGCGATCACCAGGACCACCAGCCACAGGATCACGATCAGCCACTTGGAGCGCCGTCCGCAGACGAACCGGATGGTGTTCCGCTTCCATGCGTCCAGTTGCCTCATGGCGACCCCCGTGGACGTACGTGGTGCCGGTGAGCGGCCCAGCATGGCACGATGCGCCCGCGCACAACATCCGATGAACGGCTTAGGTCTGGACCGACGCGAACAAACGTGCCCGGACATGGCAGGCTTGGGTCATGGCCGCGCAGATCAACCCCAGCATCCTGTCCGCCGACTTCGCCCGCCTCGCGGACGAGGCCAAGGCGGTCGACGGAGCCGACTGGCTCCACGTAGACGTCATGGACAACCATTTCGTCCCGAACCTCACGCTCGGTGTGCCGGTCGTAGAGTCCCTGGCCCGTGCGACGGACACCCCACTGGACTGCCATCTGATGATCGAGGCCCCCGATCGGTGGGCGCCCCAGTACGTCGAAGCGGGTGCCGGTTCCGTCACCTTCCACATCGAGGCGGCCACCGCTCCGGTGCGGCTGGCCCGGGAGATCCGGGCCAAGGGCGCCCGTGCCTCCATGGCGCTGCGGCCCGCGACGCCCATCGAGCCGTACGAGGACCTGCTGCCGGAGCTCGACATGCTGCTGATCATGACGGTCGAGCCGGGCTTCGGCGGGCAGGCCTTCCTCGACATCATGCTCCCGAAGATCCGGCGCACCCGCGAGTTGATCAGCAAGCACGGCCTCGAACTGTGGCTCCAGGTCGACGGCGGGGTCTCGGAGTCCACCATCGAGCGCTGTGCGGACGCCGGCGCGGACGTCTTCGTGGCCGGTTCCGCGGTGTACGGGGCCGAGGACCCCTCCGAGGCGGTCCGTGCCCTGCGCGCGCAGGCGGAGGGAGCCACGGCCAAGGCGTCCTGGGCATGCAACCACTGAGCCACAGGTCGGTGAACAGACGTGAACGGCGCCCATCAGGGCGGATCAAGTACGCCGAATCTGCAAGGATGAACGGCGAGTCCAGAGTGTGAACAGAAGTGAGGAGATCGCCGTGTCGGGTATGTCGGCGGGCCGGTCAGCAGTGCGGATGGGACCCGCTGAGCTGGTGCAGGCGGCGGCCATGGCCCGCCGCTTCTACCTCGAGGGCAAGTCCAAGATCCAGATCGCGGAGGAGTTCGGCGTCAGCCGCTTCAAGGTGGCCCGGGTCCTGGAGACGGCCCTCGAACGGGATCTCGTGCGCATCGAGATCCGCGTCCCGGCCGAGTTGGACGCGGAGCGCTCGGACGCGCTGCGCGCCCGCTACGGCCTCAGGCACGCCGTCGTCGTCGAGTCCCCGGCCGAGGCCGAGGACTCACCCGACCCGGAGAACCTCGGTGAGGTGGCCGCCGATCTGCTCGGCGAACTCGTCAACGAGGGCGATGTGCTCGGCCTTGCCTGGGGCCGCTCCACCATCCACATGGCCGCGGCCCTGGACAAGCTGCCGCCGTGCACGGTGGTGCAGCTGACGGGCGTGTACGACGCCGGGACCGCCGAGCGCGGCTCGGTGGAGGCCGTGCGCCGGGCCGCCCAGGTCTCCGGCGGCGACGCCCACCCGATCTACGCGCCGATGCTGCTGCCCGACGCGGCCACCGCGGCCGCGCTGCGCAACCAGACCGGGATCGCGCGCGCCTTCGAGTACTTCGACAAGGTCACCGTCGCCTGTGTCTCCATCGGCTCCTGGGAGCCCGGGATCTCCACGGTGCACGACATGCTCAGCGACGAGGAGCGCGCGCACTACGCCTCCCTCGGTGTCGCCGCGGAGATGTCCGCGCACCTCTTCGACGCCGAGGGGCGCCGGGTCGGACGGGACCTGGGGGAGCGGTGCATCACCGTCAAGACGGACCAGCTGCGCCGTATCCCCGAGGTCGTCGCGATCGCGGGCGGGGCGCGCAAGGCCGCCGCGATCGACGCGGTGCTGAGGTCGGGGCTGGTCACCAGCCTGGTGACGGACACGTCGGCGGCGGACGTCCTGATGACGGCCGGCCCGACACCGCGCTCGGCGCTCAACCGGGCGGACCCGGACGGCCCCTGACAGACGGTCGCGAGGCGACGGACCGTGGCAGCATCAGCTCATGCTGCTCCGGTCCGTCCCCCGCTTGCTTCTGTGTCTGCTGGTCTTCGTGGCGGGCTGCTCCGCCACCGGTTCCGGGTCAGGGCGGTCCGACGGCACGGCGACGGTCCGGGTCGCCCAACTCCCCGCCGAGGCACGGCAGACGCTCGCCCTCATCGACCGGGGCGGCCCCTTCCCGTACGCCCGTGACGGTGTCGTCTTCGGCAACTTCGAGGGACTGCTGCCTCGGCACGAGCGCGGCTACTACCACGAGTACACGGTGCCGACGCCCGGCTCGCGCGACCGCGGGGCCCGGCGCATCGTCACCGGGCAGGGCGGCGAGATCTACTACACCGACGATCACTACAAGTCGTTCAGGGCGGTACGCAGATGACACAGCTGACGGTCACGCTGGACCTCGACGGGGTCACGGACAAGGCGGGCCTGATGGACCGGTGCGCCCGGGACCTGCGGCTGCCGGAGTACTTCGGCCGCAACTGGGACGCGCTGGCCGACGTCCTCTCCGACCCGGGTGTGTGGCCCGAGGAGGCCGCCGGCAGGGGGCTGCTGGTCGTCGTGCACAACTGGCGGCCGTACGCCGAGGCCCGTCCGGACGAATGGGAGACCGCGCTCGACGTGTTCGCGCACGCCTCCGCCGCCACGGTGGCCCTCGCCCTTGGAGGTTCCTCCCAAGACGCCTCTGACCTGCCTGGATGATTCTCCCGGGCAGTGCATTCCGGTCGGCATGGGACAATGAAGTACGTGCTCTTCCCCCTGGCTGACCTGTCCGGGGGCCACCTCTGATCGACTGGGATGTGCAGCACGTGCGTTTCCTCAACGACATCCAGCCCCCCTACGACCTGACGTACGACGACGTCTTCATGGTCCCGAGCCGCAGCGCGGTCGGCTCACGACAGGGTGTGGACCTCAGCTCCCCGGACGGCACGGGCACCACGATCCCGCTGGTCGTCGCCAACATGACCGCCATCGCCGGCCGTCGGATGGCCGAGACGATGGCCCGGCGCGGCGGACTGGTGGTCATCCCGCAGGACATCCCGATCGAGGTCGTCACCGAGGTCGTCTCCTGGGTGAAGAGCCGGCACCTCGTCCTGGACACCCCGATCGTCCTCACCCCGCACCAGACGGTCGCCGACGCCCTCGCCCTGCTGCCCAAGCGGGCGCACAACGCCGGGGTCGTCGTCGACGAGGAGCACCGTCCGGTCGGTGTGGTCACCGACCGGGACCTGACCGGGGTGGACCGCTTCACGCAGCTCGAGGTCGTGATGTCCAAGGACCTGGTGCTGCTCGACGCCGACATCGACCCGCGCGAGGCCTTCAACCGCCTCGACGGGGCCAACCGCCGCTACGCGCCCGCTGTCGACAAGGACGGCCGCCTCGCCGGCATCCTGACCCGCAAGGGCGCCCTGCGCGCCACGCTGTACACGCCGGCCGTCGACGCGAACGGCAGGCTGCGCATCGCCGCCGCCGTCGGCATCAACGGCGATGTCGCGGGCAAGGCCAAGCAGTTGCTGGACGCGGGCGTCGACACGCTCGTCATCGACACCGCGCACGGCCACCAGGAGTCGATGATCGGCGCGATCAAGGTGGTACGGGCCCTGGACCCGCAGGTCCCGATCGTGGCCGGCAACATCGTCGCCGCGGAGGGCGTCCGGGATCTGATCGAGGCCGGCGCCGACATCATCAAGGTCGGTGTCGGGCCCGGCGCCATGTGCACCACCCGGATGATGACCGGCGTCGGCCGGCCGCAGTTCTCCGCCGTCCTGGAGTGTGCCGCCGAGGCGAGGAAGTACGGCAAGCACGTGTGGGCCGACGGCGGGGTCCGGCACCCGCGTGACGTGGCGATGGCGCTGGCCGCCGGGGCGTCGAACGTCATGATCGGTTCGTGGTTCGCGGGTACCTACGAGTCCCCGGGCGACCTGCAGCAGGACGCGAACGGGCGCCTCTACAAGGAGTCGTTCGGCATGGCCTCGGCTCGCGCCGTCCGCAACCGCACCTCCGAGGAGTCCGCGTACGACCGGGCCCGCAAGGCACTGTTCGAGGAGGGCATCTCCACCTCCCGGATGTACCTCGACCCGGCCCGCCCCGGCGTCGAGGACCTGATCGACTCGATCATCGCGGGCGTCCGCTCCTCCTGCACCTACGCCGGTGCCGGCTCCCTGGAGGAGTTCGCCGAGAAGGCGGTCGTCGGCATCCAGAGCGCCGCCGGCTACGCCGAGGGCAAGCCCCTGCACGCCAGCTGGAACTGAGCCAAGTCCGTTGTCCGAGGCCCCCGTTGAAAATCGGGGGCAACGGGCGCGCGCGAGGCTCTACGGTCGGGGCATGGAGATCGCCGTGTGCCGGCCGGAGGACGTCGAGGTCCTGGAGCGCTTCATGCCGTCGACGAGCGTCGACGGCAGTCATGCCGCCCGCTTCGCACGACAGGAGGCGGGCCAGAGCAGCTATCTCCTTCCGTGGATCGACGGAACTCCGGTGGGCCACGCGGAAGTTCGCTGGACCGGCGGCCGGGCGCCCGAGGTCAGGGCCGCGCATCCGGACTGCCCGGAGATCAACGGCCTGTTCGTGTGGCCCGAGTCGGTCCGATCCCTGGGCGTCGGCACGGCACTCATCCACGCCGCCGAGGAACTGGCGCTGCGGCGCGGTCTCGGGCTCATGGGCCTCGGCGTGGGCGAGGACAACGCCCGCGCGGCGGCGCTGTACGCGAGGCTCGGCTATCTGCCCACCATGGTCTACCAGGACCCACGTGCGCACGTGGACGCGGAGGGGGTCCGGCACGAGTACGCCGAGCGGTGCCGGTTCCTGGTCAAGAAGCTGCGCTGAAGGGGGCGTTGCGACGGGACATGCGGACCGGGCGCAACGAATGGGCATTCGCCCGCGATGAACGCAAGGAACTTGCGCGGGTACGCAAGGTTGCTGCATTTCGTCTGCGAAGGGGCTGCCCGTAGGGTCATGCGCTGTACGTGGCGTGGCGGGGACCCCGCTCGGTGGATCCCCGCAGGCGCGGGGGTGCCGCCGGTCCCCGCCGCCCGAACCGCCGTGACGAAGGAGTCAGCGCGTGCTGGACCAAGGCGCACCCCCGCGAAAGCGCACCCCGTCGGCCTCACCGTCCCCGGGCCTCGGTGCGCGTCTCATGCGGCGCAAGCCGGTGGAACGCCTGGTCGCGGAGGGCGGCCAGGGTGAGGGAGGGAGCCTGAGACGCTCCCTCGGGCTGTGGCAGCTGACCATGATCAGCATCGGTGCCACCCTCGGCACCGGCATCTTCGTGGTGCTCGGCGAGGCCGTCCCCAAGGCCGGTCCGGCCGTCACCCTGTCCTTCGTGATCGCCGGGCTCACCGCCCTCTTCTCGGCCCTCTCCTACGCCGAACTGGCCGGCATCATCCCGGTCTCCGGCTCCTCGTACTCGTACGCATACGCAACGATGGGCGAGCTGATCGCCTGGATTTGCGGCTGGTGCCTGGTCCTCGAGTACGGCGTGTCCGTGGCCGCCGTCGCCGTCGGCTGGGGCGAGTACCTCAACGAACTGCTCGACGGGACGATCGGCGTCACGATCCCGGACGCATTGTCGGCCCCGCCCGGAGACGGCGGCGTCTTCAACCTGCCCGCGCTGATCGTCGTCCTGCTGGCCATGGCGTTCCTGCTGGGCGGTGCCCGGGAGTCGGCCCGCGCCAACACCGTCATGGTGTGCGTGAAGATCGCCGCGCTGGTGCTGTTCTGCGCCATCGGCATCCAGGGCTTCCGGTCCGGGAACTACGCGCACTTCATGCCGCTGGGCATGGCGGGCGTCAGCGCCGCCGGGGCCACGTTGTTCTTCTCCTACATCGGCTTCGACGCCGCCTCCACCGCCGGCGAGGAGGCCAAGGACGCCCAGCGCGACCTGCCCCGCGCCATCATGCTGTCGCTGGTCATCGTCACCGCGCTGTACGTGCTCGTCGCGGCCGTCGCCGTCGGTGCCAAGCCCTGGCGGCGGTTCAACGACTCCGAGGCCGCGCTCGCCCAGATCATGCGCGAGGTCACCGGTCAGACCTTCTGGGGCACCCTGCTCGCCGCCTGCGCGGTCATCGCCATCGCCAGCGTGGTGCTGACCGTCCTCTACGGCCAGACCCGCATCCTCTTCGCGATGTCCCGCGACGGACTCGTGCCCAAGGTCTTCGCCAAGGTCCATCCGAAGACCGGCGCCCCCCGCGCCAACACGGTGATCGTGTCCCTGTTCTGCGGCGTCCTCGCGGCCGCTATCCCCCTCGGTCAGCTCGCCGACGCCACCAGCATCGGCACGCTCTTCGCCTTCGCGCTGGTCAACATAGCCGTCGTCGTACTGCGCCGGACCCGCCCGGGGATGCGCCGCACCTTCCGCGTCCCTCTCTCGCCGGTGCTGCCCGCGCTCGGCTTCGGGTTCTGCGTCTGGATGATGGGCAGTCTGTCCAGCGTCACCTGGGTCGTCTTCGGCGTCTGGATGGCCGTCGGGCTCGTGGTCTACTTCGGGTACGGCCATCGCCGCTCCCGTCTCGCAACACCGGAAAGCTGATCCACTCACCGTGCTGAACGATCTCGACGAACGCATCGTGCACGCCCTCGCCGAGGACGCCCGCCGCTCCTACGCGGACATCGGGCAGATCGTGGGCCTCTCCGCCCCCGCCGTGAAGCGGCGGGTGGACCGGCTGCGGGCCACCGGCGCCATCACCGGTTTCACCGTCCGGGTGGACCCCTCGGCCCTGGGCTGGGAGACCGAGGGGTTCGTCGAGATCTACTGCCGGCACAACACCTCGCCGGAGACCATCCGGCGAGGTCTGGAGCGGTACCAGGAGGTCGTGGCCGCCTCCACCGTCACCGGCGACGCGGACGCCATCGTGCAGGTCTTCGCCTCCGACATGCGGCACTTCGAGCGCGTGCTGGAGCGGATCGCCGGGGAGCCGTTCGTGGAGCGCACCAAGTCCGTCCTGGTCCTTTCGCCGCTGCTGCGCCGCTTCTCATCGGGCTCACCCGGGTAATTCGGGGGACGGACCCGCCCGGCCCGCCTACCATCGGTGACATGACCTGGCGACATTGATCCTGCACCGCCGGCGCCCGCCGGATCATCACAACGCTGTACGGCTACGCGTTCCTGGACGACTTCGTCCTGCTCTACCCGGTGTACGCGCTGCTGTTCAGCGACACCGGCCTGTCCGTCTGGCAGATCTCCTCGCTCTTCGTCATCTGGTCGGTGACCGGAGTCGTCCTGGAGGTGCCCTCCGGCGCCTGGGCAGACGCGGTCTCCCGGCGCCTGCTGCTCGTCCTCGGTCCGCTGCTCACCGCCTTCGGCTTCGCCCTGTGGGTGCTCGTGCCCTCTTACTGGGCGTTCGCCCTCGGCTTCGTGCTGTGGGGCGCCCGTGGAGCCCTGGTCTCCGGCGCGCTGGAGGCGCTCGTCTACGAGGAGCTGGAGCGGCTCGGTGAGGGCGAGCGGTACGCGCGCGTCATGGGCCGGTCCCGTGCGGCGGGGCTGGTCGCGGTGATGGCCGCGATGGGCCTGGCCGGGCCGGTCCTCGCCTGGGGCGGCTTCTTGGCCGTGGGCGCGGCGAGCGTGCTGGCCTGTCTGGCGAGCGCCGTCGTGGGGAGCCGGTTCCCGGAACACCGGGCGGCCGCGGAGGGCGAGGCCGAGAGCTGGGTCGCGACCCTCAGGGGCGGCTTCGTGGAGGTCCGGCGCGAGCGCTCGCTGCGCGGGGCCATCCTGCTCGTCCCGGTCGTGACCGCCGTATGGGGAGCGCTGGACGAGTACACGCCTCTGCTGGTGCGCGAGACCGGTGTGTCCGAGGCGCGCGTGCCCTATCTGCTCCTGCTGATCTGGGCGGGCGCCACGGCCGGCAGCCTGCTCGCGGGGCGCTGCGAACGGCTGGGGAGGAGGGGCCTCGCCCTGCTGCTCGGGGGAGCGGCCGTCGCCCTCGCGGCGGGCGCCGCGGCCGGGACGCCGGTCGCCCTCGGCCTGGTGGCGCCGGCCTTCGGCGGCTTCCAGCTGGCGACCGTCCTCGCCGACGTCCGCCTCCAGCAGCGCATCGACGACACCGGCCGGGCCACCCTCACCTCGGTCGCCGGCCTCGGCACGGAACTGCTCACCGTGGCCGTGTACGCCGGATACGCGGCGACAGCCACCCGAACCGACCACGCCACCGCCTTCACCCTGTTCGCCCTGCCGTACCTGCTGACGGCCCTCGCCCTGACGATCCGCGCCCGCGAGCGATAGCACCAGGCGCGCAACGAATCGCCGCCGGACCGTCCGGGAGCCCGATACGCCGGGGACGAGGGCTTTTCGAACCCCTTCGCCCGCCCATGACGTCGCGCGGTCGCCCATCGGTCGACGACCCTGCCGCGGCGACAGGCCTGCGCACCGGCTGCGCAGTGAATCGTCGCCGGACCGGCCGGGAGCCCGGTACGCCTGGGACGAGGGCTTCCGCGCGGCGTGTCGGGAGGACGGTCGGACATCTTCGGCCGGAGGCGCCCGTGACGTCGCGCGGTTCCCCGTCGGGCGGCGACCCTGCTGTGGCGTCAGAGTCTCGCACCGGGTGCGCAAACGGATCGTCGTCGGTCGTCCGGGAGCCCGGTACGCCTGGGGCGAGGGTTTCGCGTGGCATGTCGGGGGGACGGTCGGACGTCTTCGGCCGGGGGCGCTCGTGACGTCGTTCGGTTGCCCGTCGGTGGGCGATCCTGCTGTGGCGTCAGGGCCTCGCATCGGGCGCGCAACGAATCGCCGTCGGACCGGTGTCGTACGCAATGAACCGCTCACCGGCGCGCAACGGCTTCTTCTTGCTGGTCGTGGCGCCGCGAACGTACCTTCTAGGTGACCCCCAACAGCATCCGCACCGGTGAGGAACCCGCATGCGCACCGCCCTGCTGCAGAGCTCCGGCCGTCCCGGATCCGTCGCCGAGAACCTCAAGGTCCTCGACGCGGCCGCGGGCCGTGCCGCCGCCGCGGGGGCCGGGCTGCTGGCCGCGCCGGAGATGTTCCTGACCGGCTACGCGATCGGCGACGACATCGCACGCCTCGCCGAGCCGGCCGACGGCGAGTCCGCCGACGCGGTCGCCGAGATGGCCGCCCGGCACGGCATCGCGCTCGTCTACGGCTACCCGGAGCGGGACGGCGAGACCGTCCACAACTCCGCGCAGCTGATCTCCGCCGACGGCACACGGCTCGCGAACTACCGCAAGACCCACCTCTTCGGCCCTGCAGAGCGCGAGCACTTCACCCCCGGCGAGCAGTCCCTCGTCCAGGCCCGGCTCGGCGGCCTGACCGTGGGCCTGATGATCTGCTACGACGTCGAGTTCCCGGAGAACGCCCGCGCCCACGCCCTGGCCGGCACCGACCTGCTCGTCGTGCCGACGGCGAACATGCACCCCTTCCAGTTCGTCGCCGAGGCCATGGTCCCGGTGCGTGCCTGGGAGAACCAGATGTACGTCGCCTACGTCAACCGGGTCGGCCCGGAGGGCGAGTTCGAGTTCTTCGGACTGTCCGCGCTCGCCGGCCCCGACGGCATCGCCCGCACCCGCGCCGGCCGCGGCGAGGAACTGGTGGTCGCCGACGTCGACCCCGCCCTCCTCGCCGCCTCCCGCGAGGCCAATCCGTACCTGAAGGACCGCCGCCCCGGTCTGTACGGGTCCCTGGTCTGAAACACCCCCAACGCCCTGTCTGTGCAAGGAGTCCGTACCCCATGACGTCCACCGTGCCCAACGCCGTCGAGCATGCGGACGAGCAGCAACTGCCGCCGATCACCATGTTCGGCCCGGACTTCCCGTACGCCTACGACGACTTCCTCGCCCACCCGGCGGGCCTCGGCCAGATACCGGCGACCGCCCACGGCACCGAGGTCGCGGTCATCGGCGGCGGACTGTCGGGCATCGTGGCCGCGTACGAGCTGATGAAGATGGGCCTGAAGCCGGTCGTGTACGAGGCCGACCGGATCGGCGGACGGCTGCGGACCGTCGGCTTCGGCGGCCAGGGCACCGAGGGCCTGACGGCCGAGATGGGCGCGATGCGCTTCCCGCCCTCCTCCACCGCCCTCCAGCACTACATCGACCTGGTGGGCCTGGAGACCCGTCCCTTCCCCAACCCCCTTGCCGAGGCGACCCCTTCGACCGTGGTCGACCTCAAGGGTGAGTCGCACTACGCGGAGACCATCGACGACCTGCCGCCGGTCTACCGCGATGTCGCCGCCGCCTGGAACACGTGCCTGGAAGAGGGCGCCGATTTCTCCGACATGAACCGCGCCCTGCGCGAGCGGGACGTGCCGCGCATCCGTGAGATCTGGTCGCGGCTGGTCGAGAAGCTCGACAACCAGACCTTCTACGGCTTCCTCTGCGACTCCGAGGCCTTCAAGTCCTTCCGGCACCGCGAGATCTTCGGCCAGGTCGGCTTCGGCACCGGCGGCTGGGACACCGACTTCCCCAACTCCATCCTGGAGATCCTGCGGGTCGTCTACACCGAGGCCGACGACCATCACCGCGGCATCGTCGGCGGCTCCCAGCAACTGCCACTGCGCCTGTGGGAGCGCGAGCCGGAGAAGATCGTCCACTGGCCCTACGGCACCTCGCTGAAGTCCCTGCACGTGAACGGCGAGCCCCGCCCCGCCGTGACCCGGCTGCACCGCGCGGCCGGCAACCGGATCACGGTGACCGACGCGAACGGCGACATCCGCACCTACAAGGCGGCGATCTTCACCGCCCAGTCCTGGATGCTGCTGTCGAAGATCGCCTGCGACGACTCGCTCTTCCCGATCGACCACTGGACCGCCATCGAGCGCACCCACTACATGGAGTCCAGCAAGCTCTTCGTGCCCGTGGACCGGCCGTTCTGGCTGGACAAGGACGAGGAGACCGGCCGGGACGTCATGTCGATGACGCTCACCGACCGCATGACGCGCGGGACCTACCTCCTGGACGACGGTCCGGACAGGCCGGCGGTCATCTGCCTGTCGTACACCTGGTGCGACGACAGTCTGAAGTGGCTGCCGCTGTCCGCGAACGAGCGGATGGAGGTCATGCTGAAGTCGCTGTCGGAGATCTATCCGAAGGTCGACATCCGCAAGCACATCATCGGCAACCCGGTGACCGTGTCCTGGGAGAACGAGCCCTATTTCATGGGCGCGTTCAAGGCCAACCTGCCGGGCCACTACCGCTATCAGCGGCGCCTGTTCACGCACTTCATGCAGGACCGGCTGCCCGAGGACAAGCGAGGCATCTTCCTCGCCGGTGACGACATCTCGTGGACGGCGGGCTGGGCGGAGGGCGCCATCCAGACCGCGCTGAACGCGGTCTGGGGCGTCATGCACCATCTGGGCGGCGAGACCGACGCGGCCAACCCGGGACCGGGTGACGTGTACGACGAGATCGCGCCGGTCGAACTGCCGGAGGACTAGATACCGGCCGCGCGGACCGCCTCGTGGACCTCGGCGGCGAGGTCCTTGAGCTCCTCGGCGTCCCGGGCCGCGGCCTGGAACTCGAAGAAGAACGCGTCCAGGCCGCTGCTCCCGGCGTGCGCCGCGAGGTCGTCGACGATCTGCGCGGTGCTGCCCTGGAACGGGGAGCGGTCCGCGCCGTCGTAGCCCTTGGGGTCGTGCGAGGCGTTGATCCGCACCCAGGTCTCGATCGGCGCGCTGCGGCCGCGCTCGGCCGCCAGGTCCTGCAACCGCCGCCACTGCGCGGCCAGTTGATCCGCGCCCATGGCGATGGGCATCCAGCCGTCGGCGCGGTCGACGAGCCGCGTCATCGCCTTCCTGCTGTTCGTGGGCAGCAGGACCGGGATCGGACGGGCGGGCTTGGGGCCCACCACCGCCGAGGCGATCCGGGTGATCCGGCCCTCGTACGTCACCGGGTCCGGCCCCCACACGGCCCGGCACACGTCGATGATCTCGTCCAGGACCCGGCCCCGCTCCTCGAACGGAGCCACACCGGCGGCCGCGTACTCGTCGAGGGACCAGCCCGTGCCGAGGCCCGCCAGCACCCTCCCGCCGCTCGCCGCGTCCAGGGTGGCGAGGGACTTGGCCAACTGGAAGGGGTTGTGCAGCGGGGCGACCAGGATGCTGGTGCCCAGTCCGGCCCGCTCGGTCGCCGCGGCGGCCAGGGTGAGCGTCACCAGGGGGTCCGGGACCCCGCGGTACATGTCGGGCCACGGCAGCCCCTCGATGCCGTACAGGCCCTGGGTCGCGGGTTCGGGAAACAGGGCCCGCTCGTAGACCCACAGGCTTTCGTAGCCGATCCGCTCGGCGGTGCGGGCCACGTCGGGCACGTCGCGTCCGATGTCGTACTGCCGCGCTTGCGGCAGGCTCAGTCCCAGCCGGATGGCCATGGGTACGCTCCTTCGCGTCGGTTCAACGGTCAACCTAATCCGGCAGTGGGGTCAGCAGCATGCGGCTCGCGAATCCGACGGCCGTATCCAGCCGTTCGGTGAACTCGCCTGCCACGTCCGGGAGTCGGCGCAGCGCCCACAGGGCCCGCGCGGCCGTCCAGGTGGCGTCCCGGGCGCGCTCCAGGCTCCAGGAGCCGAGCAGATGGGTCAGGGGGTCGGCGATCTGGAGCAGGTCGGGGCCCGGCATCAGATCCTCGCGGATGCGCTCCTCCAGCGAGACGAGGAGCTCGCCCACGCGGTCGAACTCGTCCTCCAGGTCGGCAGGTTCGCAGCCCAACGTACGACAGCTGTCCACCACGGCGAGCGCCAGGTCGTGGCCGATGTGCGCATTGATGCCCGCCAGCGCGAACTGCAGAGGACGTACGCCGGGATGGCGGCGGAACTGGAACAGGGGACGCCAGCAGGCGGGCGGGCGGCGGTCGTCGGCCACCGCCTCCACGGCGGCGAGGTAGCGCTCCGCGAACCGCACGTCCAGCGTGATCGCCGCCCGTGGGTCGGTGAAACCGCCCCGGTCGATGTGCCGGTCGACGGACTCGGTGACGGCGAGGTAGACGCGGTTGAAGACGGCGAGGCCGTCCCGCTCGGGCAGCCTCGCGTCCAGGGCGCGCATACGGGAGACGACCGTGTCTACGGATGTGGTGAAGTGTTCCAATTGCGCCATGGGGGAAGGGTCCCAGTCCTAGGCTGACGGGAGCGCCGTCGGGCCCGGTGCTTCCCCGGAACGGGGGAACGCGCTCGCGGCAGGGGGAGGGAGGAGCGACGCCGTGTCAGGCTTGCGTGCCCGGCGTCTGGCGGCCCGCAGGGCCGAGCGTCGGCGTGCCGCCCGGCGGGGTGCCATGGTCGCCCTCGCGTACGTCGTCGTCGCCGTCGGCACCCTGACCGGCATGATGTCCGCCCTCGACGACCGGCGGGGCGGGGGCACCGAGGCGGCGAAACCGGAGGTGACCGGATCGCCGACACCGGACCGGGTGTCCGCGACACCGACGGTCACCAAGTCGCCGTCTCCCGTGCGGAGTTCACCGAGGACCAGCAGTCCAGCGCCCACCAGGACGAAGGAGAGCCCGCGGCCCCCGGTGGTGTCCGCCCGTCTCTACCGAGCCCCCGACTCCCACGTCCTCGACTGGGTCCGCGCCCACCCCGGCGACCCGCGCACCCCGCTCATCGAGTCCCGTATCGCCGACGAACCGGCGGCCGTGTGGTTCGCCGACCCCACATCCGCGACCATCGCCTCCCGCGTCCGCGCGGTCACCTCGGGAGCCGCCGCGCAGGACCGGGTGCCGGTCCTCGTGGCGTACGCGATACCCGACCGCGACTGCGGGGGCGCCTCCCAGGGCGGGGCGCCGGACCTCGCCGCCTACGACGCGTGGATCGACTCCTTCGCGACCGGTCTGGGCCGGGGCGAGGTCGTCGTCGTCCTGGAGCCCGACTCGATCGCCCAGTCCGACTGCCTCTCCGGGAGCGAACGCACCGCCCGCTTCGCCTCGTTGGCCCGCGCCGGCCGCGTCCTGAAGAACGCCGACCCGAAGGCCCGCGTGTACTACGACGCCGGGCACTCCGGCTGGAACCCGGCCGACAAACAGGCCGACCTGCTGAGACAGGCGGGCGCCGCATCCCCCGACTCCTCCGACGGGATCTTCAGCAACGTCTCCAACTTCCGCAATACGGCCGATGAGATCGCCTACGACCGTACGGTCCTCGCCGACCTGGGCGGCCCCGCGGGCCTCGGTGCTGTCATCGACACCAGCCGCAACGGCAACGGCCCCCCGCCCGACGGACAGTGGTGCGACCCGGCGGGCCGGGGGATCGGGCGGGCGCCGACGCTCAGCACCGGCGAGGCGCGCATCGACGCCTATCTGTGGGTGAAGCTGCCGGGGGAGTCGGACGGGTGCAAGGGGGCGCCGGGGACGTTCAGTCCGTCGTACGCCTACGACTTGGCCTCGTCGTAGGAGGACGTGCCCTCGTCCAACAGCGGCTCCTGCGACGTGAGGTGGGGCGGGGCGAAGGCGCGCAGCGCGTGGTAGCCGGTGATGACGACGAGGGTGCCGAGGGCGATGCCGCTGAGGGAGAAGGTGTCGGTGAACTTCATCGTCACGTTGCCGACGCCGATGATGATGCCCGCCGCGGCCGGGACCAGGTTGAGCGGGTTGCGCAGGTCCACCCGGGCGTTGGTCCAGATCTGCGCGCCGAACAGGCCGATCATGCCGTACAGGATGACGGTGATGCCGCCGAGGACACCGCCCGGGATCGCGGCCACGACCGCTCCGAACTTCGGGCAGAGGCCGAACAGGAGGGCGAAGCCGGCCGCGGCCCAGTAGGCGGCGGTGGAGTAGACGCGGGTCGCGGCCATCACGCCGAAGTTCTCGGAGTAGGTGGTGTTGGGCGGGCCGCCCACCGCGGTGGACAGCATGGAGCCGACGCCGTCGGCCGAGATCGCCGTGCCGAGCCGGTCGTCGAGCCGGTCGCCGGTGATCTCGCCGACCGCCTTGACGTGCCCGGCGTTCTCGGCGACCAGGGCGATCACGACCGGGAGCGCGACGAGGATCGCCGACCACTGGAAGGTGGGCCCGTGGAAGGACGGCAGGCCGATCCAGTCCGCCTTGCCGACTCCGGAGAGGTCCAGCCGCCAGTGGTCGGTGGGCCTGCCGCTCGCGTCGACCGAATGGATCTTCCCGAAGATCCGGTCGAAGGCCCAGGAGATCGCGTACCCGAAGACCAGGCCGAGGAAGATCGCGATGCGTGAGAGGAAACCGCGCAGACAGACCACCGCCAGGCCGGTGAACAGCATGACCAGCAGGGCGGTCCACTGGTCCTGCGGCCAGTAGGTGGAGGCGGTCACCGGCGCCAGGTTGAAGCCGATCAGCATGACCACCGCACCCGTCACGATCGGCGGCATCGCGGCATGGATGATCCGCGCGCCGAAGCGCTGCACGGCGAGCCCCACCAGGAACAGCGCGAAGCCGACGACGAGGACCGCGCCAGTGACGGTGGCGCTCGTGCCGCCCTGCGCGCGGATCACGGCCGCCACCCCCACGAACGGC
Organism: Streptomyces sp. NPDC006476; assembly: GCF_040612015.1. NCBI lineage: Bacteria > Bacillati > Actinomycetota > Actinomycetes > Kitasatosporales > Streptomycetaceae > Streptomyces > Streptomyces sp. NPDC006476. The sequence continues at coordinate 23,915 of NZ_JBEXPK010000033.1, forward strand.
AGCGAGCAGCCCAGGTAGCTCGGCACCCGGCCCCGCGTCGCCAGCAGGAAGATCACGGTGGCCACGCCCGACATCATGATCGTGAGGTTGGGGTCCAGGCCCATCAGCACCGGCGCCACGAAGGACGCGCCGAACATCGCGACCACGTGCTGGGCGCCGAGCCCGATGGTGCGCGGCCAGGAGAGCCGTTCGTCGGGCCGTACCACCGCTCCGGGCGCGGGCGTCCGCCCGTCTCCGTGCAGTTTCCAGCGCACGCCGAGGTCCAGGGGGGATTCGCTTTCTCGGTACATGAAGTCCTGTCCGGACCATTGTCACGGCTACCTCGGGGTTCTACGCTCACACGGTCCTACTCATGAACCACGTTCACATTTCTGACCGTCCGTTCGATGGATCGGAGTGCCAGATGAGTGGAAGATCCCGCGCGGCCGTGCTGCTCGCCGCCGTGGTGACCGTCGGAGCCGCCCTCGTCCCCTCCGCACACGCGAGCCCCAAGACCCCCGCCACCGCCGTCCTCGACGGCGGCCGACTGCAGCAGACGAAGGCCCGCCTCGACCGCGGTGATCCCCAACTGCGCCGGGAGCTGCGGACCTTGACGGCCCGCGCCGACACCTGGCTGAACCAGGGGCCGTGGACGGTCGTCGACAAACCCAAGCCCGCCCCCGGCGGCGACGTCCACGACTACCTCAGTCAGGCCCCCTACTGGTGGCCCACCACGACCCCGACCGCCGACAATCCCTGGGGCTGCCCGTACGTTCAGCGGGACGGACAGCGTAACCCCGAGGTCGACAGCGGCACCGACCGCCAGGACGTCGAGAAGGTCTTCGACTCGACGTACGACCTCTCGCTCGCCTGGTACTACACCGGCAGGCGGGTGTACGCCGAGAAGGCCGCGCAGGTCCTGCGCACCTGGTTCCTGGACCCGGCCACCCGGATGAACCCGAACCTGAACCACGCCCAGTTCATCCCGTGCAAGTACGACGGGCGGGCCATCGGCATCATCGACTTCTCGCAGTCGTACACCAGCGTCCTCGACGCCCAGGCCCTCCTGGCCACCGGGGCACCGGGCTGGAGCGCCAAGGACCGCACCGCGATGGGCAAGTGGAACGCCGACTTCCTCGGCTGGCTGAAGAACAGCGCCTTCGGCAAGGAGGAGGGCGCCGCCGCCAACAACCACGGCACCTTCTACGACATGCAGTTCGCCGCCCTCGCGTACGCCACCGGCGACCGCGCGCTGGCCCGGAAGACCGTCCTCGACGCGCGCGCCAGGCGCATCGATCCGCAGATTGCCGCCGACGGCAGCCAACCGCAAGAGCTGGCCCGCACCCGCAGCTGGCACTACTCGACCTTCGACCTGGTCGCCTACACCCGGCTCGCGGCGATCGGCCGGCACGTCGGCGTGAACCTGTGGACGTATCACGGGCCGGACGGACAGGGGGTCCAGAAGGCCGTGGACTTCCTGCTGCCCACCGCGACCGGATCCGCCGCCTGGCCGTACCCGGAGCTGGAGTTCCACCGCTACGCGGCGAGCGACGTCGTGCACGCGGCGGCGGATGCCGGTGACAAGGCCGCCCAGAGGGCCGTCGCGAAGCTGGAGGCGCCCCCCGGAGGTGACCTCTGGGAGCTGCGTCCGGCAGCCGAGCAGCTGGACTCCATAGCGGGCTGACCAGGCCCTTCCCGACCGGGGTTCCTGAGCGTCCGCTTAGGATGGAGTGTCCCCACCGCTTCACCCTTGACGCTCAGGAGCCCCACCCGTGACCGCCGAAGCCCCGATTGCGCCCGCCCTGTCCCACGGCCGACTCATCCCCGTCACCGTCCACTTCGACGACCTCGACGCGCTCGGCCTCCTCCACAACGCCCGCTACCCGCTGATGGTGGAGCGCGCCTGGGCCGAGCTGTGGCAGGAGCACGGCATCCACTTCGCGGGCGACTGGGCGGCGGCCGGCGACGCGTGCAACGCCGTCAAGGAGCTCCGCGTCAGCTACGAGGCCCCGGTCACCCGGCCCGGCACCTACGCCGTCCACCTCTGGCTGGAGCGGCTCGGCACCACCGGCCTGACCTACGGCTTCCGGTTCTGCTCCGAGGACGGCGCGGTCACTTACGCACAGGGCACCCGGGTCCTGGTCCGGCTGGACCCTCGGACGATGCGCCCCGCGCCGTGGAGCGACGCCTTCAGGGCCGCGGGTCGGGAACTGCTGCGCTCGGCGGACTGACCTTCGGCCGGTTGCGCTCACCGGTCCTGAGCACCCCGGCGAAGGCCGCGAGCCCGCCGGCCAGCACGGTCACCAGCACGAACGACACCACCAGGCTCGTCGCCTGCGCCACCCCGCCGATCAGGCCGGGCGCGATCAGGCCCGAGGTGTAGGTGATGGTCGCGACGCCCGCGATCGCCTGACTCGGATTCGGGCCGCTGTGCCCGGCCGCCGCGAAGCACAGCGGTACGACGACGGCGATGCCGAGGCCGAGCAGCGCGAAGCCCCCCATCGCCACGACCGGTTCGCCCGCGACGACGATGAGCAGACCGCCGAGGACGGCAAGGACACCGCCGGCCCGGACGGTGCGCACCGCGCCGAAACGGTTGACCACCGCGTCGCCCACCAGCCGCGCCACCGCCATGGTGAGCATGAATCCGGTCGTGCACGCCGCCGCGAGACCAGCCGAGGTGTCCAGCTGGTCGCGCAGGAACACCGCCGACCAGTCCAGGCTCGCGCCCTCCGCGAACACCGCGCAGAAGCCCACCGCGCCGATGAGCAGGGCGGACCTGGGTGGCAGCGCGAACCTCGGCGGGGGCTCCTCGTCCTCGGCGGGCTGCAGGTCGAGCACCCAGGTGCAGGCCAGCAGTCCGAGGGCGGTGAGGGTCGCCGCGGCGAGCGCGAAGTGGACGCGGGCGTCCGCGCCGAGGTGCGCGGCGAGCGTGCCGCCCGCCGAGCCGATCAGGGCGCCGGCACTCCACATGCCGTGCAGACCGGACATGATCGACTTGTCGAGACGGTGCTCGATCTCGACGCCCAGCGCGTTCATGGCGACGTCGGCCATGCCCGCGCTCGCGCCATAGACGAACATCGCCAGGCACAGCGTGAGCATGTTCGGGGCCAGCGCCGGCAGGATCAGGGACAGGGTCCACATCGCGATCAGCCCGCGCAGGGCCGTACGGCTGCCGAAGCGGTGGCTGATGCGGCCGGCCAGCGGCATGGCGCAGGACGCACCGAACGCCGTGAAGGCGAGAGCGAAGCCCAACTCGCCCGCGCTGAGGTGGGCGTGCTCCTGGATCCAGGGAACGCGGGTGGCGAACGAACCGGTGACGGCGCCGTGCACGGTGAACACGCCGGCCACGGCGTACCGGGCCCGCCTCACCTCGTGCCGGTCGTAGACCACGTCACTCATTCTCGGCCCTCCCGTCGCCGCTCCGTCCCGCTCGCGCCGGATAAACTATCAGGAACCCTGCCTGATAAATAGGGGATTACTGGCCGTACGGGACCCCGGGCCTGGCGCCCGCCCGTCCCGCGATCTGGAAGGATCCCGGCATGCCCGCATCCCCGAGCACCGCCCGGGCCATCAACGACCGGCTCGCCCTGCGTCTGCTCCAGCAGGAAGGCCCGCTGACGGCGGGGCGGTTGAAGCAGCTGACCGGACTCTCCAGGCCGACGGTCGCCGACCTCGTCGAGCGGCTCACCGCGTCCGGGCTGATCACCGTGGTCGGCGAGGCAGGCGAAGTGCGGCGCGGGCCGAACGCGAAGCTGTACGGCATCGTCGCCCACCGCGCGCACCTCGCTGCCCTGGACGTCCGTACGGAGGGCGTGTCCGTGGTCGTGTCCGACCTGGTGGGGCGGGTGCTCGCGGAGGCGTCGGTGCCGATCGGGGGCGACACGGGGACGGGGCCGGCGGTGGAGCAGACGGTCGCGCTGGTGGAGCGGGTGGCCAAGGAGGCGGGGGCGGACCGGCTGCACACCGTCGGCATCGGCGCGCCGGGCCTGATCGACCCCGCCACGGGGGAACTCCGTGACTCGACGGGCCTGCCGGAATGGCACCGCCGGCTGGTCGCCGCCCTTCAGGAACGGCTCCCCGAGGCCCGCGTCAGCATCGAGAACGAGACCAACCTGGCGGCTCTGGCCGAACAGCGCGACGGCACCGCCCGGGACCGCGACACCTTCGTCCTGCTGTGGCTCAGCCACGGCACGGGCGCCGCCGTGGTCCTGGACGGGAAGCTGCGCCGGGGCGCCTCCGGAGGCACGGGCGAGATCGGCTTCCTGCCGGTCCCGGGAACGACGGGCCTGCCGTCGGCGACGGACTGCGAGGGAGGTTTCCATTCGCTGGCAGGGGCGGCGGCGATCGGCAGGCTGGCGGCGGAGTGGGGGATGCCGGCGCCCTCCGGCGGTGATGGTGACCGCATAGATGCGGGTACGAACGGGGCAGCGGCGGCGGCGCTGGTACGGGGCGCCGTGGCGGTGGTGCGGGAAGGTACCGGGGCTGACGCCGGTAGCGCGGTCGCCGATTCTGGGGCGGTGGCGGCGGAGGCTGCGTGGTCGGCCACTGGCGGCTCGGGTGGGGTTTATGCGGGCGGGGCGGTTGCTGGTTCTGGGGTGGTGGCGGGGGAGGCTGCGTGGTTGGCCACCGGAGACTCAGATGGGGCTGACACAGGCGGGGCGATTGCCGCTTCGGGTGCAGTGGTGGCGGAGGCTGCGTCGTTTGCCACCGGAGACTCAGGCGCTGCTGACGCGGGCGGGACAGCCGCTGCCGGTGGGCCGGCGGTGCCGGACGGGGTGACGCCTCCCATCGTCCCCGAGGCCGCCGACCACTTCCTGGACGCCCTCGCCGACCGGCTGGCCATAGGTGTCGCCTCCGTCGTGGCGGTTCTCGATCCGGGGTGTGTCGTGCTCGGCGGTGAGATCGGGCAGGCCGGGGGCCCGGAGCTCGCCCGGCGGGTGCAGGCGCGGGTCCGGCGGATGTCACCGCTGGCCACCGAGGTGCGGCCGAGCGTCCTGGGCGGCGCCGCCGTACTACGCGGCGCCCTGCTCACCGCACGGGACCGCGCCCAGGACGAACTGTTCGCGCCGTCGGATCGGTGAGCGACGGCACCCCCGGACGGCGAGCGGGTCGCCCCGGGCCCGCTGCGGTGACGGGCAGGCCTCAGCTCCGCGGCGGTGGGCGGCATGCTTCGGCCCCGCTGCGGCGAGCGTGTCGCCTGAGCCGCGCTGCGGCGAGTGGCATGCCTCGGTTCCGCTGCTTGAGCGTGGTCGCCACGGCCCCGCTGTGGTGAGCGGGATGCCTCGGTTCCGCTGCTTGAGCGGGTCGCCTCGGCCTCGCTGCGGTGGGCGGGTCGCCCCGGCTCCGGTGCGGTGGGCGGGACGCCCCGGCTCCGGTGCGGTGGGCGGCATGCATCGGCTCCGCTGCGGCGAGCCGGTCGCCTAAGCCCCACTGCGGTGAGCGGGTCGCCTCGGCCCCACTGCCGTGAGCGGGTCGCCCCGGCCCCCCTGCGGGTGAGCGGGTCGCCCCGGCCCCGCTGTGGTGAGTGGCACGCCTCAACCCCGTTGCCCCTCCAGGTACTCCTCGAACGTGCCCTTTCCGACGGCGTGTTCCGGTGCCAGATGGCCGCCGTCGCGGAAGGCTCGGTACGTTCTGCCCAGGAGCGGTACGTTCAGCACCGCGCGCCTGCGCCCCGTCGCCTTCAGCCAGGCGCGGGCCAGTGATTCGAAGGTGCGGATCTCGGGACCGCCCATGTCCGCGACGCGCCCGGCGGGTGCCGCCTGCGCCAACTCGGCCAGCCGCTCGGCGACTTCGGCCACCTCGACCGGCTGGTCCCGCACCCCGGCCGGCAGCAGCAGCACCGGCAGCTTCGCCAGCGCCCGGAACATCATCACCGGCAGATCGTGGAACTGCGTCGCCCGCAGCACCGTCCAGCCCAGCCCCGACTCCTCGACCATCCTCTCCACCGCGAGCTTGGTCCGGTAGTACGGGAACGGCACCCGGTCGACGCCGACGATCGAGATGTAGACCAGGTGTCGCACCCCGGCCCGCCGCGCCGCCGCGATCAGATGGGCGGCCGCCTTCTCGTCCCCGCCGGTCTGCGTGGTCGCGCAGTGCACCACCGTGTCCACGCCCTCGACCGCCGCGTCCAGCCCAGCCCCGCCCTCGCGCAGATCGACGGCGTAGGGCGGGGTGCGCCGGCTGAGCACCCGTACCTCGTGCCCGTCCGCCCGCAGCCGCTCGGTGACGAGCCTGCCGAGGGTGCCCGTCCCACCGGTCACCAGGATCGTGGTCATGCTGTTCAGCCTTCCGACGGACGTGGACGCCCCGGGGGTGGGGCGCCCTTCGCCAGCTGAGACCACGCGGTCCGCGCAAAATGTGACAGCTTCCTAGGAACGCGTGAGCTGACGCCTCACAAAGGCCAGCTTCTCCGGGTTCAGCACGATCCGCAGATGGGCGATCAGACCGTCCCGCACCTCGAATGCGACCACGCCGGCGAGCGTGTCGCCCGCCCAGGCGGCCAGCCCGTACTCGCCGTTGATCTCGGTCGGCGTGAACTCCAGCCCCGCCGCGAACCGCTCGGCGCCGCCCACCGCGAGCCGTGCGACCTTCTCGCGCCCCTCGACCGGCCGCCGCGCCGCGCTGACCTTGCCGCCGCCGTCGCTGGACCAGGTGACGTCCGCCGCCAGCACCTTCTCCAGTCCGGCCAGATCGCCGTCCCGAGCCGCGGCCAGGAACGAGCTGACGAGCTCCGCCCTCCGCCCCGGCACCGGCTCGAACCGCGACCGGTCCTCGTCCACTCGCCGCACCGCCCGCCGGTACAGCTGACGGCAGTTGGCCTCGGTCAGGTCCAGCACGTCGGCGATCTCCCGGTGGCCGTACCCGAACGCTTCCCGCAGCACGTACACCGCCCGCTCGTTCGGCGTGAGCCGCTCCAGCAGGACCAGCATCGCCAGCGACACGGCCTCCCGCTGCTCCGCCGACTCCAGCGGGCCGAGCGTGCCGTCGGAGGTGATCACCGGCTCGGGCAGCCAGGTGCCGACGTACCGCTCGCGCCGGGCCCGCGCCGAGGTCAGCCGGGTGAGGCAGAGGTTGGTGACGACCTTGGCGAGCCAGGCCGAAGGATGCTCGATGCCCGCGCGGTCCGCGCCGCTGAAGCGCAGATACGCGTCCTGCACCACGTCCTCCGCCTCGTCGGCCGAGCCCAGCATGCGGTAGGCAAGACCGAACAGCCGCGGGCGGTGCGGCTCGAAGTCGTCGGCGGTCGCGCTGCTCATGGCACCACCCTGCCAGAGCCCACCGACACCACGGCTGAGAAGGCCCGGCGACGGGCAAGGGCCGTCGTCACCGCCGCCGGGCCCGTCCAAGGGAGCCCTAAAGGACTAGACCAAAGCGTCCGGTAAACAGGCCGAGTTGAGAAGTACAGCGACACTCCTTGTGAGCCACCCCACACCGTTCGCCCGTATGGACGTCGATCAGGCGTGGCACACTGGCTCTGTACCAGAAGCAGCGCACTCCGGGGTCGGTGAAATTCCGAACCGGCGGTTACAGTCCGCGACCCGTCCGCTTCCAGCGGCCGGTTGACCAGGTGAAATTCCTGGACCGACGGTTAAAGTCCGGATGGGAGGCAGTGCGCGGCGGGCGGGCATTCGTGCGCGCCGCCGTATGCGCTCGTCCATGCGGACGAGTCTGTCCGGCGTCGCCCCGGTGTCCTCGCTCGCTTCTGTCGTCTTCGACAGCCCCGGAGTCCGTGCCCGAATGAGGCAGGAGGACCCGGGAAGTGTTCACCGGAATCGTCGAAGAGCTGGGTGAGATCACCGCCGTCGAGAACCTCGGTGACTCCTGTCGCTTCCGCGTGCGCGGCCCTGTCGTCACCGAGGGCGCGAAACACGGGGACTCCATCGCCGTGAACGGCGTCTGCCTCACCGTTGTCGAGCACGAGGGCGACGAGTTCACCGCCGACGTCATGGCGGAGACCCTCGACCGCTCCAGCCTCGGCGCCATCGCCGTCGGCTCCCGCGTCAACCTCGAGCGCCCCACCGCCGTCGGCTCTCGCCTCGGCGGCCACATCGTGCAGGGCCACGTCGACGGCACCGGTCGGGTTCTGGAGCGCAAGCCGTCCGAGAACTGGGAGATCGTCAAGATCTCGCTGCCCGCGGACCTTTCGCGCTACGTCGTCGAGAAGGGCTCCATCACCGTCGACGGCATCAGCCTCACCGTCGTGGACGCCGGGCCCGACTACTTCACGATCAGCCTCATCCCCACCACGCTCGCCCTGACCACGCTCGGCCTCAAGCAGCCCGGTGACCCGGTCAACCTCGAGGTGGACGTCGTCGCGAAGTACGTCGAGCGCCTGCTCGCGAGCACGCAGGGAGCAGGCCGGTGAACTGGCTGAACTCGCAGGCGTTCACCCTCCTCGGCCAGCACATCATCTGGTCGGACATGATCGGCAACATCCTCGGCCTGATCACCCTCGCCCTCGGCTGGCGCCGCTCGCTGCTGACCTGGCCGGTGCAGTTCCTCTCCGGCCTTGTGCTGTTCATCGCGTTCTACGGCCATCTCGCGGGCAGCGCCGGCAAGCAGGCCGTCGTCATGGTCGTCGCGCTGTACGGCTGGTGGCAGTGGAGCCGCAGCAAGGGCAGGTCCGCCGACGGCCACATCACCCCGCGGTTCGCCACCTGGCGCGAACGCGGCGCGATGCTGGGCGCGGCAGCCGTCGGCACGGTCGCGGTCGCCCTGCTCTTCAAGGCCTACCCGTCCCTGTCCTGGGACCCCTGGCCGGACGCCTACATCTTCGTCGGCACGATCGTCGCCATGTACGCCCAGGCGCGCGGCATGGTCGAGTTCTGGATCGCCTGGCTCCTCGTCGACCTCGTCGGCGTCCCCCTCAACTTCACCAACGGCTACGCCTTCTCCGGCTTCGTCTACGTCATCTACGGCGCGCTCGTCCTGTGGGGCATGCGCGACTGGTGGCTGCGTTCCCGCAACACACCGCAACCCGTCCTGGAAGGAGCGCCGGCATGACCGCGGCCCCGATTCTCTACAGCACGGACGGTATCGAGGACTGGTCCCTCGACCCCGTCGAGCAGGCGATCGCCGACATCGCGGCCGGCCGCCCGATCGTGGTCGTCGACGACGAGGACCGCGAGAACGAGGGCGACCTCGTCATCGCCGCCGAGAAGGTCACCCCCGAGATCGTCGCCTTCATGATGAGCGAGTGCCGCGGCCTGATCTGCGCCCCCATGGAGGGCGAGGAACTGGACCGGCTGAAGCTCCCGCAGATGGTCGACGACAACACGGAGTCGATGAAGACCGCCTTCACGGTCTCCGTGGACGCCTCGGGCGCCCACGGCGTCACCACCGGGATCTCGGCCGCCGACCGCGCGACCACCCTCCAACTGCTGGCGAGCGGCGACGCCGAGCCGGCCGACTTCGTGCGCCCCGGCCACATCTTCCCGCTGCGGGCCCGGTCCGGCGGTGTCCTGACCCGCGACGGCCACACCGAGGCCGCCGTCGACCTCGCCCGCCTCGCTGGGCTGCGCCCGGCCGGCGCGATCGTCGAGATCGCCGGCGAGGACGGCCGGATGCTGCGCCTGCCCGAGCTGATCCCCTTCGCCCGCAAGCACGGCCTGACGATCATCTCCATCGAGGACCTGATCGCCTACCGCCGCAGCTCCGAGCCCACCGTCCGCCGCGAGGCCGAGACCCAACTGCCCACCGTGCACGGCGAGTTCAAGGCCTACGGCTACCGCTCCACCGTCGACGGCGTCGAGCACGTGGCCCTCGTCCACGGCGAGATCGGCGACGGCGAGGACGTCCTGGTCCGCGTCCACTCCGAGTGCCTGACCGGCGACATCTTCTCCTCCCTGCGCTGCGACTGCGGCCCCCAGCTGGAGGCCTCCCTGGAGCGCATCCAGAGCGAGGGCAGGGGAGTGGTGGTCTATCTGCGCGGCCACGAGGGACGCGGCATCGGCCTGCTGTCCAAGCTGCGGGCGTACGAGCTCCAGGAGCGCGGCCGCGACACCCTCGACGCCAACCTGGAGCTCGGCCTGCCCGCCGACGCCCGGGACTACGGCGCGGGGGCGCAGATTCTTGAGGATCTCGGCGTGCGCAGTGTGCGCCTGATGACCAACAACCCGGACAAGACCGACGCGCTCGTCCGGCACGGGCTCAAGGTCGTCGGCCGGGAGCCGATGCCCGTACAGGCGGGCGAGCACAACCTCCGCTACCTGCGCACCAAGCGGGACCGGATGGGACACGACCTGCCCTGGCTGGACACCAACCCGGTGTCCACCTGCAGCAACCAGTAACCGCACCCCCAGCACATCCAGGAGACGAGAGAACGTGAGCGGCAAGGGCGCACCGGAGCTGTCCGTACGCAATGTGGGTGACCTGCGGGTCGCCGTCATCGCGGCACAGTGGCACGAAAAGGTGATGGACGGCCTGGTGGACGGCGCGCTGCGCGCCCTGCGCGACCTCGGCATCGACGAGCCGACCCTGCTCAGGGTCCCCGGCAGCTGGGAGCTCCCGGTGGTCGCCAAGGTCCTCGCCGGCCGCGGCTACGACGCGATCGTCGCCCTGGGTGTCGTCATCCGCGGCGGCACCCCGCACTTCGACTATGTGTGCCAGGGCGTCACCCAGGGCCTGACCCAGGTCTCCGTCGACACCGGCGTCCCGGTCGGCTTCGGCCTGCTGACGTGCGACAACGAGGAGCAGGCGCTGGACCGGGCCGGTCTGCCGGGCTCCAACGAGGACAAGGGGCACGAGGCGGTGACGGCGGCGGTGGCGACCGCGGCCACCCTCCGCTCAGTATCTGAACCGTGGCACTGAGGTAACCGGCCGTGGCGTAGTCTGACGCTCACCATGTCCAACAAGACGTTCGAGGAGCTCTTCACCGAGCTCCAGCACAAGGCCGCCCACGGCGATCCCGCCACTTCCCGCACCGCAGAACTGGTCGGCAAGGGCGTGCATGCCATCGGCAAGAAGGTCGTCGAGGAAGCCGCCGAGGTCTGGATGGCCGCCGAGTACGAGGGCAAGGAGGCGGCCGCCGAGGAGATCTCGCAGCTGCTGTACCACGTCCAGGTGATGATGGTCGCCCGCGGGATCTCCCTGGACGACGTCTACGCCCACCTGTAAGCCCCGCCTCGTTCCCACACGAAACCCACGCGAAGGAAGCCGACCTCATGCTGCGCATCGCCGTCCCCAACAAGGGTTCCCTGTCAGGCCCTGCGGCGGAGATGCTGCATGAGGCCGGCTACCGGCAGCGCCGGGAGTCCAAGGAACTGCGCACCGTCGACCCGTCGAACGACGTCGAGTTCTTCTACCTCAGGCCCCGCGACATCGCGATCTACGTCTCCTCCGGTCAGCTGGACATCGGCATCACCGGCCGTGACCTGCTGATCGACTCCGGTGCCGAGGCCGAGGAGATCCTCCCGCTCGGCTTCGCCCGCTCCACCTTCCGCTTCGCCGCCAAGCCGGGGACGGCGGGCGGCGTCGAGGACCTCAAGGGCCGTACCGTCGCCACCTCCTACGAGGGCATCGTCGAGGGCCACCTCGCCGAGCACGGCGTCGACGCCTCCGTCGTCCACCTCGACGGCGCCGTCGAGACCGCCATCGAGCTGGGCGTCGCAGAGGTCATCGCCGACGTCGTCGAGACCGGCACCAGCCTGCGCAACGCGGGCCTGGAGGTCTTCGGCGAGCCGATCATGAAGTCCGAGGCCGTCGTCATCCGCCGTACCGGCGCGGACGGCGAGGAGCCCAAGGTGCAGCAGTTCCTGCGCCGGCTGCAGGGCGTCCTGGTGGCCCGGACGTACGTGATGATGGACTACGACTGCCGCGTCGAGCAGCTGGAGAAGGCCGTCGCCCTCACCCCGGGTCTGGAGTCGCCGACCATCTCGCCGCTGCACAACGAGGGCTGGGTCGCCGTGCGTGCCATGGTCCCGACCAAGGACGCCCAGCGGATCATGGACGATCTGTACGAGATCGGCGCCCGGGCCATCCTGACCACGGCCATCCACGCCTGCCGCCTCTGAGAGACCGTACGAGGACCGTACGAGATGTCTGATCTGCCCGCTCTCCCCGTCACCTTCCGGCCGGGCCGCACCCGGGCCGTCCTGCTCACCGGCGGCGTCGCGATCTTCGTGGTGATCACGACCGTCGCCATGCTCCTGGAGCAGCTCGGCCCCGGTGAACGGCTCAGCTTCATCCTCACCGGCGCGCTCCTCTTCGGTGTCCTGGCCATGCTCGCCCGGGTGAAGGTCGTCGCGGAGGAGTCCGGTGTCACCGTCGTGAACATCGTCAGCAGGCGGCACCTGGAGTGGACCGAGATCCTCCATGTGAACCTGCGTCCCGGCGACCCCTGGGTCTTCCTCAACCTCAGCGACGGCACCAGCCTGCCCGCGCTCGGCATCCAGCCCGGTATCGCCAAGGACCGTGCCATCGCCGACGCGCGTACGCTGCGCGCGCTCGCCGAGGCCCGCTCGACGAGGGATCTGCCGTAGAGGCCCCTGTCTTGATTAATCTGTTGGCGGAGGCGTTTTCTCGCGCCTCCGCCGCCGACGTGCCCCACGGCCCTCAGCGGCCCCCTGCTACCCGAGGAGTGACTCCCTCCAGCGATGGACGGATCGTCCTGTAGTACCTGCGCCGCCCCCTCCCGACATTCCGAGGCGGCGGCATCATGACCACCCCCCTGCTGCTCCTCGGAGCGGCCGTCCTGCTGATTCTCGCCAACGGCTTCTTCGTGGCCGCCGAGTTCGGGCTGGTCACGGTCGAGGCGACGGACGCCGAGAAGGCCGCCGCCGAGGGCGACAAACGCGCCCGCAGGGTCGCCGAGTCGCTGAAGGAGCTGTCCTTCCAGCTGTCCGGCACCCAGCTCGGCATCACCATCACCTCCCTGGTCGTCGGCATGCTCGCCGAACCGGCCCTCGCCGCACTGCTGCGCGGCCCCTTCACGGCCGTCGGCATCCCGGAGGGTGCCGTCTCCGGCATCGCGGTCGTCGTCGGCATGCTGCTGGCCTCCGCCGTGCAGATGGTGATCGGCGAGCTCGTGCCCAAGAACTGGGCGGTCTCCAAGCCCATGCAGGTCGCCCGCTTCGTGGCCGGCCCGCAGCACGTCTTCGCACGTCTGTTCCGCCCGGTCATCGCCGCGCTGAACACCGTCGCCAACCGCCTCGTCCGCGCCCTGGGCGTCGAGCCCGCCGAGGAACTGGCCTCCGCCCGCACACCGGGCGAGCTGGTCTCCCTGGCCCGGCACTCCGCGCAGGCCGGCGCCCTGGAACAGGACACCGCGGACCTCTTCGTGCGGACCCTGTCGCTCGCCGAGCTGACCGCGCAGCACGTGATGACCCCACGGGTGAAGGTGAGCGCGCTGCAGTCCTCGGCCACCGCCGAGGACGTGGTCAACCTGACCCGCGCCACCGGCCTGTCCCGGTTCCCCGTCTACAAGGAGAAGATCGACGAGGTCGTCGGCATGGTCCACCTCAAGGACGCGCTGGCCGTCCCCGTGCACGACCGGCTGCGCACCCCCGTCGGCCGTATCGCCCGCCCGGCCCTGCTGGTCCCCGAGACCCTGCCGGTGCAGCCCCTGCTGGCGCAGCTGCGCAGCGAGCAGCCCATCGCGGTCGTCGTCGACGAGTACGGCGGCACGGCCGGGGTGGTGACCCTTGAGGACATCGTCGAGGAGATCGTCGGCGAGGTCCGCGACGAGCACGACGGGCAGGACGTGCCCGAGCTCGCCGCCGCCCCGCCGGAGGACGGCAGGCCCGCATGGGACGCCGACGGCAGCTGCCGGGTCGACATCCTGCAGCGCATAGGCCTGGACGTGCCCGAGGGGCCGTACGAGACGGTCGCCGGCCTCGTCGCCGATCTGCTCGGCCGGATCCCGGCCGCCGGTGACAAGGCCGAACTGCCCGGCTGGCGGCTGACCGTGCGCCGGGTGGGCCACTACCGGGCCGAGCGTGTCCGGCTGGTCAGGACCGGGCCGGTCGTGGAGGTCGCCCGATGAGCGTGCTGCAACTCCTCTTCGCCGCCCTGCTGGTGCTCGCCAACGGCTTCTTCGTCGGCGCCGAGTTCGCCCTGGTCTCCGTCCGCCGCAGCCAGATCGAACCCCTCGGCACGGCACGGGCCCGCCAGGTGCTCTACGGCCTCGAACGCCTGCCCCAGATGATGGCGGCGGCCCAGTTCGGCATCACCGTCTGCTCGCTGACCCTGGGCGCGGTGGCCGAACCGACGGTCGCGCATCTGCTGGAGCCGGTCTTCGAGTGGATCCACCTTCCCGACGGCATGATCCACCCACTGGGTTACGTCATCGCGCTGGCCGCGGTCGTCTTCTTCCACCTCGTCATCGGCGAGATGGTCCCGAAGAACCTGGCGATGGCCGCGCCCGAGAAGGCCGCGCTGTGGCTCAGCCCCGGGCTGGTCTACTTCGCCCGGGTCTGCAAGCCGATCACCGTGACCCTCGGCGCCTGCGCCCGGGGCATCCTGCGGCTCTTCCGGGTCGAACCGAAGGACGAGGTCGAGGCGGTCTTCACCAGCGAACAGCTCAACCGCCTGGTGGAGGACTCCGGTCAGGCGGGGCTGCTGGACCCCGAGGAGCAGGAACGCCTGGAGGACGCCCTGGAGCTGGGCTCCCGCCCGGTGACGGACGTGCTGCTGGGGCGCGAGTCGCTGATCACGGTCAGCCCCTCGGTCACTCCCGGCGAGATCGTCCGGCTCACCGCCCGCACCGGCTACTCCCGCTTCCCGGTCGCCGCGGACAAGGGCGCCTTCATGGGTTACCTGCACGTGAAGGACGTACTCGACCTGGAGGACTCCGAACGGGCGGTGCCGCAGCAGCTGTGGCGTCCGATGACGACCCTCCGCGCCGACCTGCCCCTGGACGACGCCCTCACGGTCATGCGCCGAGCGGCGACCCACCTCGCCCAGGTGGCGGACGGCTCGGGCAAGGTGCTGGGGCTGGTCGCCCTGGAGGACGTACTGGAACTGCTGGTGGGCGAGGTCACGGACCCGGCGCACCGGGACACACCGGAGGTCCGGGTGACGGAGCCGCGGGGGAGCGGGGAGCCGGAGGAGGCGCTGGCGACCTGATCGGTGCGGGGGCCAGTGGTATGTCACATGGCACTGGGATCCTGCGGCCCCCGCCCCGACAGCACCTCCCCGTACGCCTGCATCAAGTCAGGCAAGCGCAACGTCGACAAGTCGTCCCGTGACAGCATCCCCGGGTACGTCGACAGCCGCAGATCCCGGTACGCGCAGCTCTTCTCGTACAGGGTCCGCAGGAAGCGTCCGTTGCCCAGTTCGTCGATCCAGCCCTGGTCCACCACGTGCCCGGCGATCGAGCGCAGCTCGTCCAGGGCCTCCTCGTCCCACACGTCGCCGTTCTCCGCGGCCAGCACCTCGCCGATCGAGGTGAGTTCCAGCGGCCGGTAGGACGGGAAGTCGACGCGGGTCGTGAAGCGGGAGGACAGACCGGGGTTGGCGGCGAGCAGCCGGTCCATGCCCTCGGGGTACCCGGCCAGGATCACCACCAGGTGGTCCCGGTTGTCCTCGGCCCGCTTCAGCAGCACCTGCAGCGCCTCGTCGCCGTAGGCGTCCCCCTTGCCGTAACCGGAGTTGGAGAGCGAGTAGGCCTCGTCCACGAAGAGCACCCCGCCGATCGCGGAGTCGATCAGCTCGTTGGCCTTCACGGCCGTCTGGCCCAGGTACTCGCCCACCAGGTCGGCTCGTTGGGCCTCGACCAGGTGGTCGCCGCCGAGCAGGCCGAGGGCGTAGAAGACACGGCCCAGGATGCGGGCGACCGTCGTCTTGCCGGTGCCGGAGGGGCCGGAGAAGACGAAGTGCCGTTTGGGCGGCTGGACCGGCAGCCCTTGCCCCGCCCGCAGCCGTGCCATGTTCAGCTGCGCGGACAGCGCCTTGACCTGTCGCTTCACGGGCTCCAGGCCGACCATGCGCTCCAGCTCGGCGAGCGCCTCCTCGAGCAACGCCGGGTCGGTCGGCCCGGCCGGCAGCGGCGAGCCGGCGACGCCCTTCTCACGTACCGTCGGATCGATCACCGACGGCACGGGGCCGACGGGCGGGAGGTCGGGTTCGGGAAGCCGTAGGTCCCGTACCTCGGTGCCGAAGAGCGGGTCGAGGGCGTCGGGACCCTCCAGGACGTCCTGCGCGCCGGAGAGCGTGATCGCGGCGAGGTCGGCGGAGTCGTCGTCGTACCCGTCCCCCTCGGCGATCGCCGCGAGCCGGGCCGAGGTGTCCATGAAAGCGGGGTCGACGCGGTGCACGGCCCGGTACAGGGGCAGCGCGGCGGCCGAACGGCCCGTGCCCTCATGGGCCCGCGCCAGCCAGTACCGCAGCTCCTTGCGCTGCGGCTGCTCGCTGCGGCAGCGCATCAGCGCCGCCGCGAGCAGCGGCTCGGCCTGGCCGTACATCTCCAGACGGACCCGGGCCATCCCGCCGAACAGGCCCGCCTCGATCCCGAGCAGCGGGTCGTCGATCAGGGGGTCGGTGTGGCGGACGAGCTGCTCCCAGTCCTTGACCAGGTAGGCCCGGCAGGCGTGCAGGAAGCGGACCTGGTGGTCGGTGTCGATGGGCGGCAGACCGGCCAGCGCCCGGTCCAGCTCGGGCACATGACGGCCGTCCAGCCAGTGCGAGGCGTGCGCGAGCAGCAGGTCGCGCGGGCTCTCCAGCACCGGCTGCACCCACCAGCCCAGCCAGTACCAGGAGTTGAGGGAGCGGCGGTGCCGGGCGCGCTGCTCGCCGAAGCGGTCCCGGTGCCGGAACATCCGCAGCAGCGCGGTCGTCGTGTCGACGCGCAGCGCGTGCAGTCCGAGCCAGCCGTCGGCCATCCCGGGATCCATCCGCACCGCGGTCCGGAACTCCTCCTCCGCCTGCGGATACGCGCCCATGGTGTAGGCGTCCACGCCTCGCAGCCAGGCGAGGTCGGCCGGGGCCTCGGGGCCCTGCGTGCCGAAGTCCATCACGTCCCCCACAAACCGTGCCCCCGTCGGTTGACCGCCGGGTGGTCACCCGTCGGCCGCCTTGATCGAACCGCCGTACCGCTGACCGGAGTTGCGGTGCGCGCACAGCCGCTCGTAGGTCGCACCGAGGGCATGGTACCTGCGCCGGTGTCGCCCGCCGAAGGGTGCCGCACAGGACGTTTGACGAGGTGGGAGCAGATGAGCCGGGGAGCGGACGGTGACAGAGGGTGAGGGAAACGCACCACAGAGCGTCCGGAAAGGTGGGGGAGGGCAGAACGAAGCCCCCGATCACGGGGGAACAACCGGGGGCTTCGCGACAGTGGGCGGCTTCGTATGGCCGCACATTGAGAACGTAAGACCTGTACGGCCCCTCGGTCAAGCCGAGTTGAGGCACTCCGGGAAGTTCCCCGGCGGCTCGCCTTCACAAGTTCAGCACATTGCGGATGGTCCGTCACCCTGGGTGAGCGCCTGGTCCGGTCCAACTCTCTTCCCGGGCCCCGGGAGTACCTCGTATCCCTTCTCGCACTGCTGTACCAGGGAGTTGGCGAACGGCCGGGAGGGATCCTCGGCGAAGTGCTGTCGTTCCGCGCGGACCCATCCGTCCCAGAACTCCCGCTGTTCCTCGCCGTCCCGCTGCCGTCCCCGCGTCCACGCCTCCTCGTGCGGCAACTCCATCCACAGCAGATGCGCGAGATGGGGGCGGAGCGCGCGGCGGCCGGCGCCGACTCCTTCGACCAGCACCACGGGGGCGGTCGGCAGCGGGTGCGGTGGGCCGAAGCGGCGGGCGCGCCAGTCGTAGGGGGTGTAGTGGGCGGTCTCGCCGCGACGGAACGGTTCGATCACCTGGGTCAGCAGGCGCCCGGTCCAGCCGAACAACTCGTCGTGGCTGGCCATGTTGTCGAGGTGCAGCACCGGTGCGTCACCGAGGGCCCGGGCCAACTGGCCGGCGAAGGTCGACTTCCCGGAGCCCGCGTGTCCGTCGACCCCGACCAGGCGGACCGGACCGCAGGACGGGGGGAGACGGCGGAGCCGGGAGGCGAGGGAGTGGATGGTCGTTCCTTGGCTGCACGGAGGCGGGCGGGTTTCGGCCACAGTTTAGCCGGGGGCGGGATCGGGGCGGCGGAGCGTCGCAGGTCATGCCAGTGGTCCAGGCCAATATTGGTGGGCGCGCCGCGGGCCGAAGTGCTGGCCGTGGACCTCCTCGGCGGCCATAGTTGGCCCACGGCGGCGCCACAAGCCCGCGCCGCACGCGCGCATCGGACCCGTCCCGACTCGGACACCTGGGGGTCGTCCCACCCATGAGCAGAGCCGAACAGCCGTCCCGCAGAACCCTCCTGGCCGCCACGGTCGCCGCCGCGGTGGTGGGCCCCTCGCTCTCGGTCGGCGTGGCCCATGCCGACCCGGCCCGCCCCGTCGA
The DNA here is from genome assembly GCF_040612015.1 of Streptomyces sp. NPDC006476. Lineage (NCBI taxonomy): Bacteria > Bacillati > Actinomycetota > Actinomycetes > Kitasatosporales > Streptomycetaceae > Streptomyces > Streptomyces sp. NPDC006476. Next base: position 42,263 of record NZ_JBEXPK010000033.1, read on the forward strand.
CTACCACGCCTGGACCTCGTACCGCGACTGGCGCACCGGTGCCGCCCTGGGCACCCGCGCCGTCGCCGGCACCCGCCCCGGCATCGTGATCGCCGACCCGGCCGGCACCACCGAGTACACGGACCCGCACACCGGTACGACAGCGAGCTGGGAGTACGCGACCTGGACGTCCCCCGACCACACGCTCCGCGTCCCCGCCACCGAGGTGGTCGCCTCCTGGAACGCGCACACCCCGGCGGGCACCTGGCTCCAGGTCGAGCTGCACGGCAGGTACTCCGACGGCACGGAGACGCCGTGGTACGTGATGGGCCGCTGGGCCGCGGGCGACCAGGACATCAAGCGGACCTCGGTGGACGGGCAGACCGACGGCAAGAGCACGATCTGGACCGACACCTTCGCCGTCGACGACGCGACCAGCGGCCTGCGCCTGGTCTCCTACCGGCTGCGCCTCACCCTCCACCGCAGGCCCGGCACCCGGCTCACCCCCACCGTCTGGCGGCTCGGCGCGATGGGCTCCGACGTCCCGGACCGCTTCACCGTCCCGGCCTCCACGCCGGGCCTGGCCAGGGAACTGACCGTCCCGCGCTACTCGCAGGAGATCCACAAGGGCCAGTACCCGGAGTACGACAACGGCGGCGAGGCCTGGTGCAGCCCCACCTCCTCGCAGATGATCATCGAGTACTGGGGCGGCCGGCTCACCCCCGGGCAACTCGCCTGGGTGGACCCGAGCTACGGCGACCCGCAGGTCGACCACGCGGCCCGCTTCACCTACGACTACCAGTACGAGGGCTGCGGCAACTGGCCGTTCAACGCCGCCTACGCCGCCACCTACGAGAACCTGCAGGGCGTGGTCACCCGGCTCGGCTCGCTCACCGACGTGGAGACGCTGATCGCGGCCGGTATCCCGGCCATAACGTCCCAGTCCTTCCTCAAGGAGGAACTCACCGGGGCGGGTTACGGCACCTCGGGCCATCTGATGACCGTCATCGGGTTCACTGCGGACGGCGACGTGATCGCCAACGACCCCGCCTCGCCGAGCGACGAGGCGGTGCGGCGGGTGTACCGGCGGCGCGAGTTCGAGAACATCTGGCTGCGCACCAAGCGGTACAACGCCTCCGGCAAGGTCGTCTCCGGCAGCGGCGGTGTCTGCTACCTGTACTTCCCCGCGTGTCCCAGTGCCCGGCAGCGCAAGGCGCTCGCGGCGGTCGGCGTGCGCTGAGCGGTCGGTCCCTGCGTGAAGGCCCCGGGTCGACCGGGGCCTTTGTGCTGTGACCAACGTCTCCGTCGCAAAAGCCGCTGCTGGTGGCAAGGTGGACACAACGACGGGGGAGTCCACCACACGCCGAGCACAGCGAGACACCATGACAGTACACTCAGTCACCGCCGCCCGCACGCGCACCGGCGGCCCCCGGGACGACGGCCCGAAGATCCTCGAGCACGTCATGGGCTGGACTCTGGCGGTGGTCGTCGCGATGCTCGTCGCCCAGTTCGGTCTGCTCTGACTCGAACTAACGGGCGTTGTCGTTCTGACATACTGCGGATGTCCCGCCCCCCGCCCGAGACCAGGGTCCGAATTGAAGATCAGCGAACAGAGCGGTGCCGCCCGTCCACGGGCGCGCGGCACCGAGCGCTCACTGGCGCGCCGCGCCGAACTCATCGCCATCGGGCGGAAGTTGTTCGCCGACACGTCCTACGACGCACTCTCCATGGACGACATCGCCAAGCAGGCGCACGTCGCCAAGGGGCTGATCTACTACTACTTCCAGTCCAAGCGCGGCTACTACCTGGCGATCATCCACGACTCGGTCGCCGACCTGATCAACTTCGCGAGCGGCGAGGTGGACCGGGGACAGCTGGACCGGGTCCACCGCACCATGGAGGCGTATCTCCGCTGGGCCGAGCACAACCAGGCCGCCTACCGCACGATCGTCAGCGGCGGCGTCGGCTTCGACGCCGAGGTGCAGGCCATCCGGGACGGAGTGCGCGAGGCGATCGTCGCGACCGTCGCCGACGGGGCGTACGGCCGGACCGACATCGCGCCGCTGGCCCGGATGGGCCTGTTCGCCTGGGTGTGCAGCGTGGAGGGCGCGACCCTCGACTGGATCGACCGCCCCGCCCTGACCCGGGACCAGATGCGCGAACTACTGGTCAAGACCCTCGGCGGTGCGATGCGCGCCATCGAGGAACTCGACCCCGCGTACCCGGCCCCGGCCCCGGCCCGCCGGGACGACTGAGCGAGGTCAGCCGATGGCCTTGATCAACTCGCCGTTCGAGGTGTCGCCGCTCAGCTCCCAGAAGAAGGTGCCGCCCAGGCCCTGTTGGTTCTTGTAGGTCATCTTCGTCGCGATGGTCGAGGGCGTGTCGTAACTCCACCAGTTGTTGCCGCACTTGGCGTACGCGGTGCCGCCGACCGTCCCGGTCGCCGGGCACTTGGACTTGAGCACCTTGTAGTCGTCGATGCCCTGCTCGTACGTCCCCGCCGCGGCCCCGGTCGCCGTGCCGCCGGGCGCCGACTGCGTCACGCCGGTCCAGCCGCGGCCGTAGAAGCCGATGCCCAGCAGCAGCTTCGAGGCCGGGATGCCGAGGCCCTTGAGCTTGGCGATGGTCGCCGAGGTGTGGAAGTCGGCCTTCGGGATGCCGGAGTAGGAGTTCAGCGGTGAATGCGGGGCCGTCGGACCGGCCGCGTCCCAGGCGCCGAAGTAGTCGTACGTCATCGGGTTGTACCAGTTCACGTACTGGGCCGCGCCCGCGTAGTCCGCCGCGTCGATCTTGCCGCCGCCGGTGGCGTCCGCGGTGATCGCCGCGGTGACCAGCGCACCGCTGCCGAACTTCGAACGCAGTGCCGCCATCAGGTTCTTGAAGGCCTCCCGGCCGCTGGTGTCGCAGGTGTTTCCGCAGGCGTTCGGGTACTCCCAGTCGATGTCGATGCCGTCGAACAGGCCCGACCACTTGGAGTTCTTCACCAGGTCGTAGCAGGACTGGGCGAAGGCGGCTGGGTTCCTCGCGGCCTCGCCGAAGCCGCTGGACCAGGTCCAGCCGCCGAAGGACCAGAGGATCTTCAGCCCCGGGTGCTTCTTCTTCAACTTCAGCAACTGGTTGAAGTTGCCACGCAGGGGCTGGTCCCAGGTGTCGGCGACGCCGTCCACCGACTCGGCGGCCGTGTAGGCGCGGTCGGTCGCCGCGTAGGAGTCGCCCATGGCGCACTTGCCGCCGGTGACGTTGCCGAAGGCGTAGTTGATGTGGGTCAGCCTCGCCGCCGATCCGGACGTCTCGACGTTCTTGACGTAGTACTTGCGGTCGTAGGTGCCCCATTCGGTGAAGTAGCCGACGACCTTGGAGCCGGCCGCTTCCTGGGTGGACGGCTTCGCGGAGGCCGTGCCCGCGCCGGCCAGCAGACCGGCGCCGAGGACGGCGCAACACGCGGCGGAGACCAGCGCCCGGAAGGAGGCGCGGGGGCGGTGCGGAAGGTGCATCGGGTGTCTCCTCGTGGGGGAGAGGGAACGCGCGCCGATTGGCATGAACGCGGTAAAGCGTTGGTCATGAACCTTAGGAGGACTAGACCAGTCGGTCAATGGTGCGGACCAATGCGAGGCGGTTCGCCGGGACTGGACGGCGCTTCGGGGTGGCGCGGGATATTCTTGAAGTAAGCGGTCGTTAACTGGTGACGGGATGTCTCCGATCGGGCATACTCACAGCGCACAGCCGCTGGTCAGCAGCTTCCGAGACCCGGAGGCGCGAGCACCGGCAGGCCGCGAGCAGGACCCGGCGGAGCCGCCCCCACCCAGGGCGCACGCCGCCGATGTGCCCGAAACAGGGAGGAGAGCGTCGCCATGCCCGACCGCGCCCCGCAGCCGGTGGACCGTCAACTGCCCACGGACGAGGCCCGGGATCTGATCTCGCTCGTCCGGGACATCGCCCAGCGCGAGATCGCGCCGAAGGCGGCCGACGAGGAGGACGCCGGACGCTTCCCCCGCGACGTCTTCACCCTGCTGTCGAAGTCCGGACTGCTCGGACTGCCGTACGACTCCGAGCACGGCGGTGGCGACCAGCCGTACGAGGTCTACCTCCAGGTCCTGGAAGAGCTGGCAGCGGCCCGTCTCACCGTCGGCCTCGGCGTCAGCGTGCACACGCTCGCCTCCTACGCCCTCGCGGCCTACGGCACCAAGCAGCAGCAGGTCGAGCACCTGCCCGCGATGCTCGGCGGCGGCCTGCTGGGTGCCTACTGCCTGTCCGAGCCGTCGTCCGGCTCCGACGCCGCCTCCCTGCGCACGAGGGCGGTGCGCGACGGCGACCACTGGGTGATCGACGGGACCAAGGCCTGGATCACCCACGGCGGCATCGCCGACTTCTACACCGTCATGGCCCGCACCGGCGAGGACGGCCCGCGCGGGATCACCGCCTTCCTGGTGCCCGGCGACGCCGAGGGGCTCAGCGGCGCGGTGCCCGAGAAGAAGATGGGCCTCAAGGGCTCGCCCACCGCCCAGGTCCACTTCGACGGGGTGCGGGTCTCCGACGAGCGGCGCATCGGCGAGGAGGGGCAGGGCTTCGCGATCGCCCTGGCCTCCCTCGACTCCGGCCGGCTAGGCATCGCGGCCTGCGCCATCGGACTCGCCCAGGCGGCGCTCGACGAGGCGGTCGCCTATGCCACCGGACGGCAGCAGTTCGGGCGGCCCATCGCCGACTTCCAGGGGCTGCGGTTCATGCTCGCCGACATGGCCACCCAGATCGAGGCGGGCCGTGCCCTGTACCTGTCGGCGGCGCGGCTGCGCGACGCGGGCCGGCCATTCGCCAAGCAGGCGGCCATGGCCAAGCTGCACTGCACCGACACCGCGATGAAGGTCACCACCGACGCCGTCCAGGTCCTCGGCGGATACGGCTACACCGCGGACTTCCCGGTCGAGCGCCATATGCGCGAGGCCAAGGTGCTGCAGATCGTCGAGGGCACCAACCAGATCCAGCGCATGGTCATCGCCCGTCACCTTGCGGGCCCGGAGACCCGCTGAACTGCCCCGGCAGCACCTGCGGGGCCGCCAGCCTGACCCACTCCGGGTCATGGCGGCCCGGCAAGGTGCGGCCCCGGTCGGCCCAGGTGCGCATCAGATCACGGTAGATCGGCGGGTCCGGGACGGGCGGCGCCGGGGGAACCGTTCCTGCCGGCGGCGGGACGAAGATGCGGCGCTGACGCCCGGTCGCTGAATAGGTGGGGGTCATACCAGGGCAACGCGGCAAGGGACGGACAGGTCACCGATCCGTCGAATCGAGCGTGAGTTCGCGACCCGTCTCTGGTCACCGGCCGCTGTCTGACGTACCGTCAGCCACGCCGTCTCCAGGGAGGTTTGGCATGGCCGACGACCGTCCCGTGCCGCTCGACGAGTACCCCGTGCACCAGGTCCCCCTGTCCATGCGGCACGTGGCCACCGGGGACCGCAACGCCTACGACCGCTGCATCTTCCACGTCCTGGACCACGAGGGCCGTGCCCTGCTCATCGCCGGCCTCGGCGTCTACCCGAACGTCGGCGTGATCGACGCCTACGCGACCCTGCGGGTGGGGGACACGGTCCACGCGGTACGGGCGTCCGATGCGCTCGACGAGGACCGGATGCGGCTCGCCGTCGGACCGCTGCGCATCGAGGTCGGGCAACCGCTGCGCAGGCTCCGGCTGTTCAGCGACGACGAGGCGTTGTCGTACGACCTCACCTGGACCGCCGACTTTCCTGCCCTGTGGGAGCCCCACCACGTCCAGCGCCGCGGCGACCGGCTCACCCTCGAAGGGCGCCGGTTCGTGCAGGCGGGGAGCGTGGAGGGGGTGATCCGGGCGGCCGGCGAGGAGCTCCGGGTCAGCGCCGCCCGCTGGACCGGCACCCGGGACCGCAGTTGGGGAGTGCGGCCCATACCGGGGGAGGAGGGCGGCCGGTTCGCCGAGGAGCGGCCGACCGAGGGGTTCCACTGGCTGTGGTGTCCGGTCCGCTTCGAGGACCGGTTCCTGATGGTGATCGTCCAGGAGGACGCCGACGGCTACCGCTCCCTCAACGACGCCACCCTCGTCCGCCCCGGCCACCGCGACCGCCAACTCGGCTGGCCCCAGCCCGAGATCACCTACCGCTCCGGCACCCGCCACCCCGAGCGCGCCGTCGTCCACCTCGGCGACCTCCGCAAGCCGCAGGAACTGGAGGCCGAGATCCTCACCTCGTCCCCGCTCGCGATCGGCGCCGGCTATCCGCCCGCCGACGACTGGCAGCACGGCACCTGGCAGGGCCGGGGCTGGACCGACCGGCGTGCGTACGACCTGACACAGCCCCACCCTCTCGCCGCGTACGGCGTCACCGACCACGCGGCGCGCTTCCGGCTCGACGGGCAGGTCGGCTACGGCATCTTCGAGCACGGCTCGTTCGGGCGGCACGACCCGAGCGGCTTCACGGACTTCACCTCGGTCGCACCGTAAGGGGGTTCACGACATGGCCACGGCACCCCGCCCCCGCACCACCACCCGGGACCCGGAGGAGCTCGCCCGTCGCCTCACCGTCTGGCTGGGCACTCGGCTGCCCGGCGCCAAGGCGGTCGGCGTCAGCGTCCCCGAGTCCAACGGACTGTCCAGCGAGACCCTGCTCTTCGACATCGAGCACCCCCGGCCGCCGGTTGTCTCCTGCGCGTTGAGGCTGGCGGCGGACCCGGCGGCGTACACCGTCTTCCCGGTGTACGACATGCCGCGCCAGTACCGCACGATGCGTGTCGCGGCCGAGCACACCGACCTGCCCGTGCCGAAGGTGCTGTGGCTGGAGGAGGACCCGGAGCCGCTCGGGGCGCCGTTCTTCGTGATGGAGCGCGTCGCGGGGCGCGTGCCGCCGGACGTGATGCCGTACACCTACCAGGGCAACTGGCTGCACGCGGCGAGCGACGCCGAGCGCGAGCGGCTGGAGGCGGCCTCGATCGGACTCCTGGCCCGGCTGCACGACCAAGTGCCGCTGGCGGCAGCCGAGTTCCTCACCCTGCCCGGCGACGGCGACGCGCTGCGCCGCCATGTCACCGCCCAACGCGCCTACTACGACTGGGTGGTGGACGGACACGCGCGCTCACCGCTCATCGAGGCCGCGTTCGACCGCCTCGAGGACCTCTGGCCCGACGATCCGGGCACGCCGGTCCTCAACTGGGGCGACGCGCGCATCGGGAACGTCGTCTACGACGGCTTCGAGCCCGTCGCCGTCCTCGACTGGGAGATGGCGGCCCTGGCCCCGCGCGAGGTCGACCTCGGCTGGACCGTCTACCTGCACCGCTTCTTCCAGGACCTGACGGTCGCCTTCGGCCAGCGCGGCCTGCCGGACTTCCTGCGCCGCGACCGCGTCGAGGCCCGCTACGCCGAACTCACCGGTCACACACCGCGCGACATGGACTTCCACACCCTGTACGCGGCGCTGCGGCACGCCATCGTGATGCTGCGCATCGCCTACCGGCAGGTGCACTTCGGCGAGGTGGCCGTCCCGGCGGACCCGGACACACTGATCCTGCACCACGGCAGCCTGCGAGCCATGGTGCAGGGCAGCTACTGGGACTGAGCGAGGCGGTTCAGGCGGCCTGACGGCGCATCACCGGCACACGCATCGGGCGCGAGCCCGGGCCGCCGACGTGCGAGAACGGCTGCGTCCGCCAGTCGAGCCCCTGAGGGAGCGTCAACAGAAGGGCGGTGTCCTGCTCCTGGGCCTGTGCGGACTCGTCCGCGGAGCGGGCCTCGGCGGCCCTGCGGCCCGTACCGGCACAGACCGTCAGGCCGAACGGGTTCCACGGTGAGGCGCACAGCGCGTGCTCCGGCAGGACCTCCTCGTCGGCGAGCAGGGCGATGGGCTGCGCGCAGTCCGGGCAGACCACCCGGAACATCTCGAAGGTGTCGTACGCGTCGAGTTCCTCGTCGTCGTAGGCGTCGGGTTCGACGCCCTCCGGCTCGGGCTCGACGACCGAGTGGAGCCGCTTGGGCGCGGTGCGACCAGGGCGCTTGAGACTCTGCATGGATAACTCCCCCTTGGGCTGGGGCCGTGAAGGCGCTGCGGCCTCGACCACAGCAAGCACTTCCCGTCCGCTCTCGGAGGTAATCACGAGACCATCACGGAGATGTCTCGGCGTATGTGGCGTTCGTCACATGCCGCTCGCAGGTGCCGCTGGCGGACCGTCTGTCGCCCGAACGGCTCACGGACCGCTCTCGCCCACATCACAAACCGGGTATGACCTGGGCTGCTCAGGTATCCGAGGAGATCACCCGCACTGTAGGTTCTGCCGCATGGAGGAGCTGGACCGTCAGATCGTGCAGCTGCTCGTCAAGGACGGGCGGATGAGCTACACAGACCTGGGCAAGGCCACGGGCCTGTCCACGTCGGCCGTGCACCAGCGGGTGCGCCGGCTGGAACAGCGTGGCGTCATCCGCGGCTATGCCGCGGTGGTCGACCCCGAGGCCGTCGGGCTGCCCATGACCGCGTTCATCTCGGTGAAACCCTTCGATCCCAGCGCGCCGGACGACATCGCGGAACGCCTCGCCGGCGTTCCCGAGATCGAGGCCTGCCACAGCGTCGCGGGCGACGAGAACTACATCCTCAAGGTCCGGGTGGCCACCCCCCACGAGCTGGAGGAGCTCCTGGCCCGGCTGCGCACGCTGGCGGGGGTCTCCACGCGGACGACGGTGGTTCTTTCCACGCCCTACGAGGCCCGCCCGCCGAGGATCTGACCGCACGGGCGCCGCCCCCGTGTGCAGGGGGCGCGCGGGGGCACGGGAGACTGTCCCCATGAGTGAGCGCAGCCCCGAGCCCAGCACCGTCCTCCTCCGCCGCGGCGAGGTCCACAGCCCCGCCGACCCCTTCGCGACCGCGATGGTCGTGGAGGCCGGACAGGTCGCCTGGGTCGGATCCGAAGGGGCCGCCGACGCCTTCGCGGACGGGGTCGACGAAGTGGTCGATCTCGAAGGTGCCCTCGTCACCCCCGCCTTCACCGACGCCCATGTGCACACCACCTCCACCGGGCTTGCGCTCACCGGCCTCGACCTGTCCGGCGCGCCCACGCTGGAGGCGGCCCTCGCCCTCGTACGGGAGTTCGCCGCAGGCCGGCCCGAGGACCGTGTCCTGCTCGGGCACGGCTGGGACGCCTCCCGGTGGCCCGGTGGACGGCCGCCGACGCGCGCGGAGCTGGACGAGGCCACCGGCGGACGTCCTCTGTATCTGAGCCGGATCGACGTCCACTCGGCGGTGGTGACCACGGCCCTGCTGGACAGGGTCCACGGGCTCGAGGCCCTCGACGGACCGCTCACCGCCGATGCCCACCACGCCGTCCGCGCGGCCGCGTTCGCAGCCGTGACGCCGCAGCAGCGCGCCGGGGCGCAGCGCGCGGCCCTCGCCCACGCGGCCTCCCTCGGCATCGGCTCGGTCCACGAGTGCGGTGGCCCCGAGATCTCCTCCGAGGACGACTTCACCGGTCTGCTGCGGCTCGCCGCCGAGGAGCCGACCCCCCGGGTGGTCGGCTACTGGGCCGAACAGGACGTGGAGAAGGCCCGCGGGCTGGGGGCGGTCGGCGCGGCCGGAGACCTCTTCGTCGACGGCGCCCTCGGCTCCCACACCGCCTGTCTGCACCGGCCGTACACCGACGCCGACCACACGGGCGCCGCCTACCTCGACGCGGCCGCCGTCGCGGCCCATGTCGTCGCCTGCACCGAGGCCGGCCTCCAGGGGGGCTTCCACGCGATCGGCGACGCGGCCGTGACCGCCGTGGTCGACGGGGTCCGGGCAGCCGCCGAGAAAATGGGCCTCGCCCGGATCCGCGCCTCCCGGCACCGCGTCGAGCACGCCGAGATGCTGACGCCCGAGACGATCGCCGCCTTCGCCGAACTCGGCCTGACCGCCTCGGTGCAGCCCGCCTTCGACGCCCTGTGGGGCGGCGAGGGCGGCCTCTACGCCCAGCGGCTGGGAGTAGAGCGGGCCTGCACGCTCAATCCCTTCGCCGCCCTGCTGCGGGCCGGGGTGCCCCTCGCCTTCGGGTCCGACAGCCCGGTCACCCCGCTCGATCCGTGGGGCACGGTCCGCGCGGCCGCCTTCCACCGCACTCCGGAGCACCGCGTCTCCGTCCGCGCCGCCTTCACCGCCCACACGCGCGGCGGCTGGCGTGCGATCGGCCGTGACGACGCGGGCGTGCTCGTCCCGGGCGCGCCGGCCGACTACGCCGTCTGGCGTACCGACGAACTGGTCGTGCAGGCTCCCGACGACCGTGTCGCGCGCTGGTCGACCGATCCCCGCTCCGGCACTCCGGGCCTGCCCGATCTCACCCCGGGCCGTGACCTGCCCGTCTGTCTGCGCACGGTGGTCGGCGGGCGGACGGTCTTCGTACGGCCGGGCGAGTGATCTCCCGGGGTGGTGCAGGTCCGAACGGGGCCCCGGGCCTCGTCGCGCGACCTGCGCCTCCGCCCCGCTGACCAGGTCATTGATCGAATAGCCGCAGGTCAAACGGCTGTTGACAGGCGGCCGCACGGGGCCGATAGGTTCGGCCGAGTCCACCACCGGACGCCCTACCGGGGGACTTCCGCGCACTCGCCCGCGGCGCCGCTGGGTCAGGGACGGTGTGCCGCACCGGGGCACCGCCACTGGGAGCCAGGCTCAGCGCCCGCGACGCGGCGAGGGAACGTTCCGGCCGGTCGGGAAGGTGTGACCCGGGTGGGGCCCGGTCGTTCAGTAGACAACGGCTTTCGGTCGACCCGCAGCCAGCGGGTCCCAGGTCGGCCCGAAGGGCGCCGGGCCCCCATCCGCAGCATGTCACTGCCAGGCATGCGAGGACGCCACGGGGGCAAAAGGCCTGGAAGGGCACTCTTACCCCACTCTTGTGGAATCGACACCACCATACGAACGTCCTGGCACGTCTGCGCAGGCCGCGGCCACTATGGTGGACGTCCTGCGTACGGACATGAAGGGGCAGCAGTGAACGACGGCGACGGAACCCTCGCGGCACAGGCCGGCAAGAGGCAGTTCGGCCCGCTCGGCACGGCCTTGGTGATCATCCCGACCTACAACGAGGCGGAGAACATCAAGAAGATCGTCGGCCGGGTCCGCAAGTCCGTTCCCGAGGCGCACGTCCTCGTGGCCGACGACAACAGCCCTGACGGCACCGGCAAGCTGGCCGATGAGCTGGCCGCCGAGGACGATCACGTCCACGTCATGCACCGCAAGGGCAAGGAGGGCCTGGGCGCCGCCTACCTCGCGGGCTTCCGCTGGGCCCTGGACAACGGCTACGGCGTGGTCGTCGAGATGGACGCCGACGGCTCCCACCAGCCCGAGGAACTGCCCCGTCTGCTCACCGCCCTCAAGAGCGCCGACCTGGTCCTCGGCTCCCGCTGGGTGCCCGGGGGCCGCGTGGTGAACTGGCCCAAGTCCCGCGAGTTCATCTCCCGCGGCGGCAGCCTGTACTCCCGCCTCGCCCTGGATCTGCCGCTGCGCGACATCACCGGCGGCTACCGCGCCTTCCGCCGCGAGACCCTCGAGGGCCTCGGCCTCGACCAGGTCGCCTCGCAGGGCTACTGCTTCCAGGTGGACCTCGCCCGGCGCGCGGTCAAGGCCGGATACCACGTCGTCGAGGTCCCCATCACCTTCGTCGAGCGCGAACTCGGCGACTCCAAGATGAGCCGCGACATCCTCGTCGAGGCGCTGTGGCGGGTCACCGCGTGGGGCGCCTCGGAGCGGGTCGCCAGGGTCCGGAGCCGCGGGAAGAAGGCCTGATCGCCACCGGCGTACGGCTCACAGACCCGGCTGATCGTTCGTTTATCCCGCTCTGAGCCGGGGCCAGGCACACTGGACGCATGACGACTGGTGCTCCGACCCCCACGTATCCCGCCCGGCCCCGGCGCTCCCGGCTGCGTACCTTCCTGCCGCTCGGCGTCGCGGCCTGGCTGGTGCTGGAGATCTGGCTGCTGACCGTGGTCGCCGGGGCGTCGAGCGGGTTCGTGGTGTTCCTGCTGCTGCTCGCCGGGTTCGTGCTCGGCGGCGCGGTGATCAAGAAGGCGGGCCGGCGCGCCTTCCAGAACCTCAACGAGGCGCTGCAGCGCGGCGGAACCCCGCAGCGCGGCGGCGGTAACGGCCTGCTGATGCTGGGCGGTCTGCTGCTCATGATCCCCGGCCTGATCTCGGACGCGGTCGGTCTGCTCCTGCTCGTTCCGCCGGTTCAGAAGGCTCTCAGTCGCAGCGCGGAGCGCACCTTCGACCGCAAGCTGCGCGAGGCCGCCGCGGGCAGCTTCGGGGACGCCTTCCAGCAGGCCCGCATCCACCGCCCCGACGGCAAGGTCGTGCAGGGCGAGGTCGTGCGGGACGACGAGCCGCGCGGTGACGCCCCGCAGGGGCCGCGCCCGCCGCTGACGCGCTGAGCGCTCCGGGGACGCACGACTGCGGGCGCCCTACGTGATGACCTCACGTAGGGCGCCCGCAGTCGTGTGTTTCGTTGTCGTACGCCCGGCCCTGGGAGGGACTAGGCCGACTTGCGGCTGTCCCGCGGATGGACGGCGATGTTCATCGCCCCCGAACGCAGAACGGCCAGGCGCTCCTCAAGGACCTCTTCGAGTTCCTCGCGGGTGCGCCGCTCCATCAGCATGTCCCAGTGCGTACGCGCGGGCTTGGCCTTCTTCTCTTCCGGGCCGTCGCCATCGACGAGGAGTGCCTGGGCCCCGCAGACCTTGCACTCCCACTCCGGCGGGATCTCCGCCTCGACCGAGAAGGGCATCTCGAAGCGGTGCCCCTTCTCGCATGCGTACTCCACGGCCTGGCGCGGGGCCAGGTCGATGCCGCGGTCCGTCTCGTAGCTGGTCACCACGAGGCGCGTGCCGCGAAGAGCTCGCTCACTCATGAATCGTGCCTCCCGGGCTTGTCGCCCACAGGACAGGTGTCGCTGTCGTCGTCATCCGGTCAACGTCCGGTCGGCGGTAAAGATTCCCGTTCCGAGTCCCGTTCCGGGTCATGCGTCGCCGTCGTAGCCGCCCCTTGTTGTACCCACCGTCGCCCGGTTTGTCACATCTGCTAGCAGATGTCACCCAGCGTTTCGTCATCTTTGACGCGCAGTAACGGTACGCCTGGCAGGCCAAACGCGTACACTACAGCCCTTTCGCCTCCGGCGCTAAATCCTCTCGGGAACGGGATTGCCCGCGTCGTTGATCGCCTGCCGCACCGGAACCCGTGCGAGCAGGGCGAATCCGATGACGAAGAAGGCCACCAGAGAGATGATCGCGTCGCGATAACTTCCAGTCAGCTGGTAGGTGAACCCGAACAGGAGCGGACCGAGCCAGCTCATACCCCGATCGCTCATCTCGTACGCCGAGAAGTACTCGGCCTCCTTGCCCGGCGGGACCAGATGGGAGAACAGGGAGCGGGACAGGGCCTGGCTGCCGCCGAGCACCAGGCCGATGCCGGCCGCCAGGACGAAGAACCACACCGGCGCACCGGCCGGCAGGAAGTAGCCGGCCGCCAGCGTCACCGTCCACGCCACCAGCGAGCCGAGGATGGTGCGCTTGGCCCCGTACGTCCGCGCCAGCCGCCCCATCCCGAGCGCCCCCGCGACCGCCAGCACCTGGACCATCAGCACCGCCGTGATCAGCGTGGACTGGCTCAGGCCGAGTTCCTCGGAGCCGTAGACCGACGCCTGCGAGATCACGGTCTGGATGCCGTCGTTGTAGATGAGGTAGGCGAGCAGGAAGGAGAGCGTGAGGGGCTTGGCGCGCATGTCCCGGACGGTGGACGCGAGCTGCCGCCAGCCGTGGACGGGAGGTGCTGAGGCGGTCGTATGGCGGTCGAGCAACCGCCTGAGGGGTACGAGGGTGAAGGCGCCCCACCACAGGCCCGCGGAGGCCAGGCAGATGCGGACGGCCGTCGACTCGGTCAGGCCGAAGGAGTCGTGTGCCGTGAACAGCACCAGGTTGACGATCAGCATCGACGAACCGGCCGCGTAGCCGAAGGCCCAGCCGCGCGAGGAGACCCGGTCGCGGTCCTCGGGCGGGGCGATCTGCGGCAGATAGGAGTTGTAGACGACCATCGAGACGGCCACGGACGAGTTGGCGACGATCAGCAGCAGTCCGCCCAGCAGATAGCGGTCCCCGGACAGGAAGAACAGCCCGGTCGTGGCGGCCGCCCCCACGTAGGCGCAGGCGGCCAGCAGCGGTTTCTTGCGTCCCGTGCGGTCGGCGGCGGCGCCCACCAGTGGCATCACCAGGATCGACACGATCACGGACGCGGACACGCAGTACGCGAAGAACGACCCGGCCCGCACCGGGACCCCGAGCGGATGGACGTATCCGTCGGCGTCGGCCGCCGCCTTGGCGACCGAGGTCAGATAGGGACCCAGGAACACGGTGAGCACGCTCGTCGAGTAGACGGAGCAGGCCCAGTCGTAGAAGTACCAGCCGCGCTGCTCGCGCCGCAGGTCGTTGGCTTCCGCCCGCACGGTGTCGGTGCTCACCCGTGCCCTCGCTTCCCCGCCGAAGGTGCCGTGCCAAGGGGGGCGGTGGTGCGGGGAGTGTCAGGTGTGGGGCACCCAGACGCCGCGGTCCTCCATGACCTTGCGCAACGTGTCGATGTGATCGGTCATGATGCCATCGACTCCCAGGTCCAGGAGCCGGTGCATCCGATCGGCCTCGTTGATGGTCCACACGTGCACCTGCAGTCCGCGTGCGTGGGCGGCGCGGACGAAGCGGTGGTCGACGACCTGGATGCCGGACTGTGCCTCGGGCACCTGGGCGGCGACGGCGGAGCGGCGCAGCGCGGCCGGCACACCCCAGGAGCGCAGCCGCAGATTGAGCACGCCCCGGGTGCCGTACGAGGTCGCCAGACGCGGCCCGGCCAGCCGCTGGGCGCGGATCACCCGGGCCTCGGAGAAGGAGCCGACACAGATGCGGTCCCAGGCGTTCGCCCGCTCGACGAGCTCCAGGAAGGGGTGGAGCGAGGCCTCGGCCTTGAGGTCGACGTTCCAGCGCACCTCGGGGAAGGTCTCCAGCAGCTCCTCGAAGAGCGGCACCGGCTCCTTGCCCGCCACGCGCGCGTGGCTCACTTCCTTCCACGGCAGGTCCGCTATGCGCCCGGCACCGTCCGTCACCCGGTCGAGCGTCGCGTCGTGGAAGGCGACCAGCCTGCCGTCCGCCGTGGTGTGCACATCGGTCTCGATGTACCGGTACCCCGTCTCCACCGCCCGCCGGAACTGCAGCACGGTGTTCTCCAGACCGTCCGCGGCCCCGCCCCGGTGGGCGAAGGCGATCGGGCCGGGATGATCGAGATAGGGGTGGCGTATCCGCGAGGTCACCGTCGCAGTATCGCCCCCTCCGGTTGCCCTTCGACAACCACCGTGCTGCCGCCGGATGCCGCGGGGACGTCGAACACCCGCAGGAAGAGCTGGGCGAGCGGACCGATGGAGAGCGCGTACAGGACCGTTCCGACGCCGACCGTGCCGCCAAGCGCGAATCCGGTGGCCACGACCGCCACCTCGATCCCCGTCCGCATCAGCCTGATCGACCGTCCGGTACGGCGGTGCAGCCCCGTCATCAGACCATCCCGCGGGCCCGGCCCGAAGCGGGCGGAGATGTAGAGCCCGGTGGCGACACCGTTGAGCAGGACGGCGGCCACGAGGAGCGGGATCCGCAGGAGCAGGGAGCGCACGTCGGGCACGAGGTCGAGGGTGCCGTCCATGGCGAGCCCGACGACGAAGACGTTGGAGACCGTGCCGAGGCCCGGACGCTGACGCAGCGGGATCCACAGGAGCAGCACCGCCGCGCCCACGATGATCGACACGACGCCGATCGTCAGCCCGGTGAGCCGGGCCAGGCCCTGGTGCAGCACGCCCCAGGGCTCCAGCCCCAGCCCCGCCTCGACGAGCAGCGCGGAACTCACGCCGTACAGGACGAGTCCGGCGTAGAGCTGGATCAGCCGTCGCCCGAGACGGTGGCTGCTGGAACCGGGCTTCGCGGATCTCAAGTCGTACCCCCTGGTGGTCGTGGTGGCCTGATGCATGTCACCCTGGGGCGTGGGTGGAAGTGTCATCCATGGCCAATTCGAGGAAGGTGGACTGATTCCCATGGCCCATTGGACGTCGGCGATGGGTGCCGCGCAGCTCGCTCGGATGCTCAACTCCCAGCAGGACCGCCCCGCCGGCCCCGGCACCCGCCGCCCGCCCGCCTACCGGGCGCTGGCCGACGGCATCCGGCTGCTGGTGCTGGAGGGCCGCGTCCCGGTGGCCGCCCGTCTGCCCGCGGAGCGCGAACTGGCCCTCGCCCTGTCCGTGAGCCGTACGACGGTCGCCGCGGCCTACGAGGCGCTGCGCACCGAGGGCTTCCTGGAGTCGAGGCGCGGCGCGGGCAGCTGGACGGCCGTACCGGCAGGAAATCCGCTCCCCGCGCGCGGGCTGGAACCGCTGCCCCCCGAGGCCCTCGGCTCGATGATCGACCTGGGCTGCGCGGCGCTGCCCGCTCCCGAACCCTGGCTGACCCGGGCCGTGCAGGGCGCACTGGAGGAACTGCCGCCTTACGCCCACACCCACGGCGACTATCCGGCAGGGCTCCCGGCCCTGCGCTCGATGATCGCCGACCGCTACACCGCGCGCGGGATCCCGACGATGCCCGAGCAGATCATGGTCACCACGGGCGCGATGGGCGCCATCGACGCCATCTGCCATCTCTTCGCGGGCCGCGGCGAGCGCATCGCCGTCGAGTCGCCCTCGTACGCCAACATCCTGCAGCTGATGCGGGAGGCGGGGGCGCGGCTGGTGCCGGTCGCGATGGCCGAAGGACTCGAGGGCTGGGATCTGGACCGCTGGCGTCAGGTGCTGCGCGACGCGGCACCGCGGCTCGCCTACATCGTCGCCGACTTCCACAACCCCACCGGCGCGCTCGCGGGCGAGGACCAGCGGCGGCAGCTCGTGGAGGCGGCCCGGTCGGCGGGAACGGTGCTGATCGCGGACGAGACGATGAGCGAGCTGTGGCTCGACGAGGACGTCGAGATGCCACGGCCGGTGTGCGCCTTCGACCCGGCCGGGTCCAGCGTCATCACCGTCGGCTCGGCCAGCAAGGCGTTCTGGGCGGGCATGCGCATCGGCTGGGTGCGCGCGGCACCCGACGTGATCCGCAGCCTGGTCGCCGCGCGTGCGTACGCGGATCTGGGCACGCCGGTGCTGGAGCAGCTGGCGGTGAACTGGCTGTTCAACACGGGCGGCTGGGCCGAGGCCGTCGACATCCGCCGGGAGCAGGCCCGGGAGAACCGGGACGCCCTGGTCGCGGCGGTGCGGCGGGAGCTGCCGGACTGGGAGTTCGAGGTGCCCCGGGGCGGGCTGACGCTGTGGGTCCGCACGGGGGGTCTGTCCGGGTCCCGGTTGGCGGAGGCGGGGGAGCGGGTCGGCGTACGGGTCCCCTCCGGGCCGCGTTTCGGGGTAGACGGTGCCTTCGAGGGGTATGTGCGGCTGCCGTTCACCGTGGGCGGTGCGGTGGCCGACGAGGCGGCGGTGAGGCTGGCCGCCGCCGCGAAGCTGGTGGAGACGGGGGCGTCCGGGGGCGGGGAGACGCCGAGGACGTTCGTGGCGTAGCCGTGGTGGCCGGGCGCTGAGGCGGCGGGTCGCCGACGCGGGCGAGCGACATCCGCTCGCGCCGGCTTCGCCATGTTCCTAGGACGTCTCGGCTGCCACGGCCTTCGCGGCCACCGGTTCCGTCTCGACCGCCTCGGCCTCGATCCCGTCGGCCGCCATCCCCTCCGCGTCGGCCGGGGCGGTCCGCGGGGGCAGGAGGGCCAGCACCGCCTGCCGGTCCGCGTCGCTGGTGGCGTCGTCGTAGGGGTCCGGAGTGGCGGGGACCTGGAGCCGGTGCACCGGTCCGGCGCCCAGACGCGCGTAGCCGCGGCCGGGCGGGACGTCGGCGACCGGCGTCGTGTGCGGCGGTGCCCCCAGCACCGCCTCCAGCTGCCCCGCCGTCGCCGGTCCGAGCACGACACGCGCGCGTGTGTGCTGCCGTACCGCGTCGGTCAGTGTGTCCTTGTTGTCGAACTGGTCGGCGACCACCACCGTGACGTTGGCGGCGCGGCCGTGCCGCAGCGGGACCTGGAGCAGGGCCTGCGGGTCCTTGCGGCCGTCCGCGGCGGCGAGGTGGGTGAAGGCCGTGGGGTGGTCCAGCAGGACCCACAGCGGGCGCTTGGTGTCCTCCGGCGGCGGGTGCCCGGCCTGACGGGCGCGGTTGGCCGCGATGAGCCGGCGCTCCGTCTCGGTGGCGGCCCATTCGAGGCTGGCCAGCGCTCCGGCCAGCCCGCACTCGACGGCGAGCACTCCGTCCCGGCCGGTCAGGCACGCGTACTCGCCGGTGCCACCCCCGTCGACGATCACGACGTCACCGTGCTGCAGGGCCTGCAGGGCGATGGAGCGCAGCAGGGTCGAGGTGCCGCTGCCCGGCTGGCCCATCACCAGCAGGTGCGGTTCGGTGGAGCGGACGCCGGTGCGCCAGACGACCGGCGGGACGTCGCGCTGTTCCTCACCGTAGGTGAGGGGGAGCGTGCGCTGGACCTGGGAGGGGTCGGTGAAGCCGAGGACCGTCTCGCCCGGTGCCGTGACGAAGCGCTGGGCGCTCAGGCCGGTGGGCAGCGGGGACAGGACGGTGACCGTGAGCTGGTTGCCCTCCTCGTCCCAGGCGAAGCGGTACTCCCGGCCGCGGCCCGACTTGGCGTGCAGCAGCTGCTCGATCCGCGCGCGGGCCTCGGACTCGCCGTCCGGGAAGTAGGCGGGGTAGCGGATCACGAGCTCGGCGACCCGACCGGACTCGTCGAACTCGTACGTCGGGAAGGCCTTCTCCCACTCGCCGCCGTGGGCGTAGAGAGGGGCGGGGTCCTCGGGGGTCGAGAAGTAGGGGACCAGGGCCTCGTAGAGCGACTTGAGGCGCTCCGTCTGCGACTCGTCGGGGCCGTCCGGGGCGGGCGGTTTGCGGTCGCGGCCCTGCCAGGCGGCCGCCGCCATCACGACGATGGCGGCGAGCAGCGGGCCGTACGGCACGAGCGCCACGACCAGGACCACCGACGCCACCAGGAACAGCAGCGGTCCGCGCTTGTCCTTGGGGGTCTCGGCCCATCTGCGCCGTCCGGCCCCCGCCAGCCGGCGCAGACCGCGCGTGATCGTGATCAGCGGATGGAGCACGTCGGTGGCGCTGTCGGCCGCCGTCCGGGCCAGCTCCCGGCTCTTGGCGATCTGTGCGCTGCCTGTGCTCAGGATGCGGGGGAGGGGGCGGCGGGCCACGGCTGTCTCCTGATGGTGCGTACGGACGGGACGGGCGGCGTCAGAACCTGATGCCGCCGAGCAGGCTGGCCAGGCTCTCGCCGCCGGCCTTGATGCTCGGGGCGATCGCCGTGCTCGCCAGGTAGAAGCCGAAGAGGGCCGAGATCAGCGCGTGCGACGCCTTCAGGCCGTCCTTGCGGAAGAAGAGGAAGACGATGATGCCGAGCAGGACCACGCCTGAGATGGACAGGATCATTTGGATCTCCTGGTTCTTGGGGACAGTCACCATGAGTACTTCCAGGATCACAGGATGTATCCATACGATAAAAGGTGCAACTAGGTGAAATTCGGTGGATTTCACCCGATCGGCCGAGCTCTTCCGGGCCGGTGAGCAGGACACTTGCGTCCGACCGGGTCTGCGGTGATCTTTACCTCCGGCGCAGCGGGTCATGTGCGGCGCCAACCAGTACCCTTGCGATTCACCTGAACGGTTGTATGAGAGGCGGTCCGGCCGATGACTGAAGCCCCCGACCCCGCGGTCGTGGAGCTGGCGACCAAGATCTTCGATCTGGCCCGGCAGGGGCGCACCGATGCGCTCGTGGCGTACGTCGACGCGGGTGTTCCGGCCAGCCTCACCAACGACCGGGGCGACTCGCTCGTGATGCTCGCCGCCTACCACGGTCACGCCGAGGCGGTCCGCGCGCTGCTCGACCGGGGCGCCCCCGCCGACGAGGTCAACGACCGGGGTCAGACCCCGCTCGCCGGTGCCGTCTTCAAGGGTGAGACGGACGTGATCAAGGTCCTTCTGGAGGAGGGCGCCGACCCCTCCCTGGGGACTCCGTCGGCCGTCGACACGGCCCGAATGTTCGGCAAGACAGATCTGCTCGAAATGTTCGGCGCACACTGATACGCATGTTCTGACCAGCGAAAACACAGAAAACGGGGGAGGCGGTACAGGGCCGCCGAAATTTCGGTCGCGGCAGGTCGAAGTGCCGAGTCATCATGACGTCGTGATTCACGGACGCGATGGCCGGGCAGAGGTTGCCGCACCGCGCGGACCGTGATGCGGTCCGCACGGGCCACTGACGAGAGGCAGAGGAAGATGGTCTACAGCAAGCAGGAAACGGCGGGCGCCCCGACGTGTTGTCACGCGGCCAGGTGAAGCAGGACCCCCGGTTGCGTCGACGCTTGATGTGAGGCTGTTTCCCATGTTCGAACCGGTCATAGCGCCCAGCGGTACGCTGCTCGGCCTGCTCCAGCGGGGCCGCGGCGACGGCACGCTGCACGCGCTCACCGCCCCGCGCGCCGAGGCGCTCGCGGCCCTGAACCACTGCGTGCTGCGCGATCCCCGCCACGACTGGCAGGTGGAGAACCGCTCCCTGTACTACGCCCGTCTCTACCTCGACCTCAACGGCGAGCTGGACGAGATCGAGGCCCACCTCTTCGACGTCGAGGACGCCTTCGACACCGAGGAGTCCCGCACGGGCCTCGCCCTGGCCGTCCTCGGCCACCTGGCCTCCTACGGCCGTCTGGACGCGCTCGCGTTGCTGCGCAGGTACGCCGCGAGCGGCTCCAACTGGGCCTGGGCCCTGGACGAGCTGGCGCTGCGCGACGACGACGCCGGCCTACGGGCCCTCGCCGCGCCCGTGCTCGCCCGCTTCGCCACCGACGCCGAGGGCGAGGCCGAGCTGGCCGTCGCCGTACGCGACGCTTTTGAGCCACGGCCCTGGCGGCTGTGGGCGGAGGACCCGCGCGAATCGATCGCCACACGCGTGCGTGCCGCCCAGGAGACCGGCTGCTTCGACCGATGGCAACGCCAGATGCGACCAACCGGCCCCCGTCCGGGGTGGAGCGTCCAAGCGGTGTTCGAGTGGGCCCAGCAGGGCATCGAGCGCGGTGCCGCGCTGCACGTCCCCGCCGCCCGCTGTCTCGTCGCCGTCGCCGGCCCCGAGGACCGGCCCGAGATCCTGCGGGCGGCCGTCGACGGCAGCGACGGAGCCCGCTGCACCGCGCTGCGCTACCTCGCCGACAGCAATGATCCAAGCGCCCTCGACCTGATCGAGGGCGCCGTGACCACCGGCTCGGCGGTCGTCGTGGAGGCCGCCGTCGACGCCTTCGAACGGATGCGCAGCATCGCCGCCGTCGACCGCGCGCGCGGCTGGGCCCACCGGCCCGACCCGCTGGGCGCCGCCGCCGGGCGCATGCTCGCCTGCCGGGGCGGCACCGAGGACAAGGACCTCGTCCTGGGGGCGCTGCGGGAGGCCGTACGGGGCGAGGGGCCCGACGCCCCGACCCTGTGGACCCTCGTCGACGGCACCGGACGGCTCGGCATCGTCTGCGCCGCTCCCGTCCTGCGCCACATCTACCGCGAGACGGCCTCCTCCCATCTGCGTGGCAGGGCCGCCCGCGCCCTCGCCGCCACCGACCCCTCCTTCCCCGCCGGCTTCGCCGTGGAATGCCTCTGGGACTGCGAGGAGTCCACCCGTGAGATCGCCGCCCGGCACGCCGAGACCGGCGACGCCAGGGTCGTGGAACAGCTCCGCAGGCTGGCCGCCGACCCGGCCGAGGAGGCCGAGGTCCAGACGGCCGTACGCAGCCGCATCGCCCCCGACGGACCCGCCGTGTGAGGAGGCACAGAGGTTCACCGGGCCCTTTCGGGGCCGTCAGGTGAACGACGGGTGACCCGCGGGTCAGACGGTCATGGACACGGTCTGACCTGCTTGGGTGTGCGAAGGAACGCTCACGGGACGTTCATCGTTCGCAAAGATCCACGTTGACGCGACCACGTCCAGCCCGGCGAGAACACGGGTATGCGTGTCGTCATCGTGACCGAATCCTTTCCCCCCGATGTGAACGGCGTGGCCCACTGCGCGCTCCAGACCGCCCGGCACCTCGTGGATCGCGGTCATTCCCCGCTCGTCGTCGCGCCGGCCCCGCCTCCCACCGCCGGCAAGCGGCCCGACGCCTCGGCGCCGTGCCCCGTCATCCGTGTCCCCTCCCTCCCGCTCCCGGGCTATCCCCAGGTCCGCGTGGCGCTGCCCAGCCGGCGCCTCGCCGCGGCGATCGTCGAGCACCGTGCCGACATCGTGCACCTGGCGAGCCCCTTCGTCCTCGGCGTCCGCGGCATGGCCGCCGCCGCCCGGCTCGGTGTCCCGGCCGTCGCCGTCTACCAGACGGACCTGGCCGGATACGCCCGCACCTACATGGGCGCCGGAGAGGCCGCCGCCTGGCGGCGCATCCGCTCCGTCCACTCGGCCGCCGACCTGACCCTGGCTCCCTCCAGCGCCTCCCTGCACGACCTCGAGACCCACGGCGTGCCCCGGGTCAAGCTCTGGCCGCGCGGCGTGGACACCGTCCGCTTCCGCCCGGACCTGCGCGACAACGCCCTGCGCCGCGAACTCGCCCCGAACGGGGAGCTGATCGTCGGCTACGTCGGCCGGCTCGCCCCCGAGAAGCACATCGAGCTGCTCGCCGGAGTCTGCGGACTGGACGGCGTGAAGGTCGTGATCGTCGGTGACGGCCCGAGCCGGCCGAGCCTGGAGGAGGTGCTGCCGGGCGCGGTCTTCCTGGGCCGCCGCACCGGCGACGACCTCGCCCGGATCTACGCGTCGCTGGACGTCTTCGCGCACACCGGGCCCTTCGAGACCTTCTGCCAGACGGTCCAGGAAGCCATGGCCAGCGGTGTCCCGGTGGTCGCCCCGGCCGTCGGCGGCCCCCTGGACCTCGTCGCCCACGACCGCACCGGGCTGCTGGTCCCGCCGCGCGACGCCGACGCCGTCCGGGAGGCCGTGCGCCTGCTGGCGGCGGACACGGAGCGCCGGATCGCCTTCGGCGCCACCGCCCGCGCCACGGTCGAGGGGCGCACCTGGGCCGCCGTCGGCGACCAGCTGATCGGTCACTACGGGGCGGTCCTCGGTGCCCGCCGGAAGACGGCGGTGGCGGCATGACCCCCCTGCGCATCGTGCGACTGGCCAACTTCGTGGCCCCCGCGTCCGGCGGTCTGCGCACCGCCCTGCGCGAGCTGGGCAAGGGCTACAAGGCCGCCGGACACGAACCCGTCCTCATCGTGCCGGGCGAGCGTGCCGACGACCGGGACACCGAGCAGGGCCGCGTCATCACCCTGCCCGGGCCGCTGCTGCCCGGCACCGGCGGCTACCGGGTCCTGACCGACAAGCGGCGCGTGACCCGGCTGCTGGAGGACTTGGCCCCGGACCGCCTGGAGGTCTCCGACCGGACGACCCTGCGCTGGACCGGCAAGTGGGCCCGGCGGGCCCGGGTCCCCGCCGTCATGGTCTCCCACGAGACCGCCGACGGCGTCCTGCGCACCTGGGGACTGCCCGAGTACGCGGCCCGGCGCGCCGCCGACGCCCTCAACGTCCGTACGGCGCACACGTACGCGCGCGTGGTGTGCACCACCGAGTTCGCCGAGCGGGAGTTCGTACGGATCGGCGCCCGCAACGTCGTACGCGCCCCGCTGGGCGTCGACCTGGTGGAGCGGCACCCCGCGCTGTACGACGCGGAACTGCGCGCCCGGTATGCGCGCGGGGCCGAGACGCTGCTGGTCACCTGCACCCGGCTGTCCGTCGAGAAGCGGCCCGGCACCGCGCTGGACGCCCTCGAGGCGCTGCTGCGCCGCGGCAGGAAGGCCGTACTGGTGGTGGCCGGGGACGGGCCGCTGCGGGCGCGGCTCGAACTGAGGGCGCGCGAGCGCGGACTGCCGGTGACCTTCCTCGGGCACGTCTCCGACCGCGACGCGCTGGGCGCGCTGCAGGCCTCGGCCGACGTGTGCCTGGCTCCCGGGCCGGCAGAGACGTTCGGGCTGGCCGCGCTCGAGGCCATGGCCTGCGGCACGCCCGTCGTCGTGAGCACGTCGTCCGCGCTGCCCGAGGTCGTCGGGTCGGCGGGCGCCGTCGCGGCCGACCACGGGGAAGCCTTCGCCGACGCCGTCGACATGATGCTCGGACTCCCCGAGCGGGAGCGGCGGGAGGCGGCACGCGCGCGTGCGGAGTGCTTCGGCTGGAGCACAGCGGTGGACGCCTTCCTCGCCGCGCACGACGCGACGGTGCCGGTGCGTCGTTTCGTGCCCGGGGGCGTGGGATGAGAGCGGTGCGTTTCGTCGCCCTCGGCGACTCGCTGACCGAGGGCGTGGGCGATCCCGTCGGCGAGGCGTGGCGCGGCTGGGCCGCGCTGCTCGCCGGCGGGCTGGCCGAGGAGCCCGTGGAGTTCACCAACCTGGCGGTCAGCGGTGCGCAGACCCGGGAGGTGCTGGAGGTGCAGACTCCGGCCGCTCTCGAGCTGAAGCCGGACGTCGTGTCCGTGGTCATCGGCGTCAACGACACGCTGCGCTGCACCTTCGACATCCATGCCGTCGCCGAGCGGCTGGACAAGGTCTACGCGGCCTTCACGGGGCAGGGGGCGACACTGCTGACGGCCTGTCTGCCCGACCCCGGCTCGATGCTCGGCCTGCCGGGCTCCCTGGCCCGTCCGCTGGCCCGGCGGCAGCGGGCGGTGAACCGGGTGGTGCACGCCCTCTCCGACCGCTACGGCGCCGTCCATCTGCACGCGGCCGAGGAGGAGTGGATCACCGATCGCGCGATGTGGAGCGCGGACCGGCTGCATCCGGGGGAGCAGGGGCACCGGCAACTGGCCCTGCGCTTCCACGCCCTGCTGGCGGAGACGGACAGGGCGACGGGGATCGCCCCCTCGCCCGAACCGGAGTTCCCCGTACCGACCAGGTCGGCGAGCCTGCTGTGGCTGGCCACGGCGGGTACGGCCTGGGTCGCCCGCCGGTGCACCGACCTGTTGCCGCAGCTGCTGCGGCTGGCCGCGGACGAGATGCGGCACCGGGCCCGGGGGACGAGCGCGCGGCTGGACGTGCGCGCCGCCGCCGCGGTGTCGGCGGCGTTGGCCGCGGTGTCGATCTCGGAGCCGGATGCCGCTTGAACCGTGCCGGCCGGTGGTGCGCTGCGGGACCGTCGTGGCCGGCCAGCGCACCTGTTCATGACGTCAACGCCGACGCGCCGCCACGAAACGGACCGGGGTCCCCGGCGCCGCTTGGGCCGCGATCGGCAGGTCGCGTGTGCTGACCACCGCGATCACCGGGTAGCCCCCGGTCGTCGGATGGTCGGCCAGGAACACCACCGGCCTGCCGTCCGGAGGGACCTGGACCGCGCCCAGCACCATGCCCTCGCTGGGGAGTTCACCCGGGCGGGCCCGTTCCAGGGTGGGGCCCTCCGTGCGCAGGCCGATGCGGTTGCTGGCGGGCGAGACGCGGTAGGTGCGGGACGTGAAGGTGTCGAGTGCCTCGCGCGTGAACCAGTCGTCGCGCGGACCCAGGGACACCCGCAGCACGAGTTCCGCCGGAGGCGCCGGTTGGGGAGCCACGTCCACGCGCGCGTGGACGGCACCGGGCGTGCCCAGGGGCAGCACCGTGCCGTCCGTGAGCGGCGGCGGCCCCAGCCCCGACAGCAGGTCCGTGGACCGGCTGCCCAGCACCGGCTCCACGGCGATGCCTCCGGAGACGGCCACGTAACCGCGCACTCCGGAGACGACGGTTCCGACCTCCAGCAGCGCGCCCGCGGGCACGCGCACCGCGGCGCCCCACGCGGCCGGGCGGCCGTCCACGGTGACAGGGCAGGGGGCCCCGGCGACCGCCACGGTGACCGTCGAACGGGGGCGCAGGGCACAGCCGTTGACCGTGGTCTCCAGGACGGCCGCGGTCGGCGGGTTGCCGACCAGGCGGTTGGCCAGGGCCGCCGTGGGGGCGTCGAGCGCGCCGGAGCGGGGGACGCCGAGGTGGGCGTGTCCGGGACGGCCCTCGTCCTGGACGGTTGTCAGGGCCCCGGCCCGTACGACGACGAGCGCGCGGTCGGTCATGAGCCGGACACCGCGACGAAGCGGACACGCGTGCCGGGTGAGAGCAGCGCGGCCGGTACGCGCGCGTGGTCCCACAGAATTGTGTCCGTACTGCCGATCAGCTGCCAGCCGCCCGGTGACGACCGCGGGTACACGCCCGTGTACTGGCCCGCCAGAGCCACCGAGCCAGCCGGGACGGCCGTGCGCGGGGTGGCCCGGCGCGGGACGTCGTAGCGCCGCGGAAGACCGGTCAGATAGCCGAAGCCGGGGGCGAAACCGCAGAAGGCGACGCTGAACTCGGTGTCCGCGTGGATGCGGGCCGCCTCCCGTTCGGTGACGCCCCAGTGCCCGGCGACATCCGCGAGGTCGGGGCCGTCGTACCGCACCGGGATCTCGACGACCTCACGCGCGCGTGGGGGAGCGGCCGGGGCCTCGGTGGCGGTCAGTTCGGCGGCCAGGCGGGAGCGGTCGGTGAGGCCGTCGAGGAGGACCGTGCGGGCAGCGGGCACGATCTCCCGGACCGACAGCGCGCCCTCCGCGCGGCGGCGCAGCAGATCCGCGTGCAGGGCCTGGGCCTCCTCGCCGGAGGTGACCTCGACGAGCAGGGCGTCCTCGCCCACGGGCAGCGCCCTCATGCGAAGGCCTCCACCCGGACGCCGGACTCCTGCAGGCGCTGCCGGACCAGCCTGGCCAGTTCCACCGCGCCCGGTGTGTCCCCGTGCACACACAGGGAACGCGCGCGTACGTCCACGCGCGTGCCGGAGTGCGAGGTCACCGATCCGTCGCGGGCCAGGCCCACCGAGCGCTCCACGACGGCCTCCGGGTCGGTCACCACGGCACCGTCCCGGCCGCGCGGGACGAGTGTGCCCTCCGCGGTGTAGGCGCGGTCCGCGAACGCCTCGGTGACGGCCGGCAGACCCGCCTTGCCGGCGTACTCCAGCAGCCGCGAACCCGGCAGGCCGAGCACGGGCAGGGACGGGTCGGCGAGCCGTACGCCGTCCACCACCGCGCCGGCCTGTTCCTCGTCGTGCACGACGCGGTTGTAGAGCGCGCCGTGCGGTTTGACGTAGGACACGCGCGTGCCCGCCGCGCGCGCGAAGACCTCCAGGGCGCCGATCTGGTAGGCGACCTCGGCCGTGAGCTCCGCGGGCGGCACGTCCATCGCGCGCCGCCCGAAGCCCGCGAGGTCCCGGTAGGAGACCTGGGCGCCGATCCGCACACCGCGCTCGGCGGCCAGCTCGCACACGCGCCGCATGGTCGCCGCGTCCCCGGCGTGGAAGCCGCAGGCCACGTTGGCGCTGGTGACGACGGACAGCAGCCGCTCGTCGTCGGTCAGCCGCCAGCGGCCGAAGCCCTCGCCGAGGTCGGCGTTCAGATCGATCGAGGCCATGGATCCTTCTCGTTCTCGTAGTTCTCGCCGAGTGGACGCTCCGTCCCGTGGAGCGGGCGGTTCTCAGAGCACGCGGTACCGCGTGTCGCGGGCGTCGGTCAGGAACATCTGCCCCGGGGCGTGGGTGATGGCGAACGGCGGGCGGGAGGCCGTCACCGCGGCCTGCGGGGTCACACCGCACGCCCAGAACACCGGGATGTCGTCCGGTGCCAGGTCCACCGGGTCGCCGAAGTCGGGGCGGCCGAGGTCCTCGATGCCGAGCGCCGACGGATCACCGCAGTGGACGGGGCCGCCATGCACGGCCGGGAGCAGGCTGCTCTCCCGGATCGCCGCCGCCAGGTGCTCGGGAGGCACCGGCCGCATGGACACCACCATCGGGCCGCGCAGCCGCCCCGCAGGGCGGCACTGACGGTTCGTCACGTACATCGGGACGTTGCGGCCCTGCTCGACATGGCGGATCGGGACGCCCGCCTCGGCCAGCGCCCACTCGAAGGTGAAGCTGCAGCCGATCAGGAACGACACCAGGTCCTCGCGCCAGTACCCGCGCACGTCCGTCGGCTCGTCCACCAACTCGCCGTCCCGCCACACCCGGTAGCGCGGCAGGTCGGTGCGCAGGTCCGCGCCCTCGGCGAGGGTGCTGGTCCAGGACCCGGCGTCCGTGACCTCGAGCACCGGGCAGGGCTTGGGGTTGCGCTGGCCGAACAGCAGCATCTCGTACGCCCAGTCGGCGGGCAGCGAGATCAGGTTGACCTGGGTGTAGCCGGCCGCGACCCCGGCGGTGGGTCCGCAGAGCCCTTCCCGGAAGCGGGCACGGGCGGTTCGCGGGCTCCACGCGTGTGCGTGCTCGTCGATGAGCACCAGGGGGCGGTCGTCGGTCACGGTCGAGGTGAGGTTCTCGGTCCGGTTCACGCCAGTTCCTTCCCGCGCGTCTCCGGCAGGCCCAGGAGCGCCAGCGCCGCGAGGCCGTAACCGATCGCGCCGAAGACCAGCGCACCGCCCACGCCCCAGCTGTCGGCCAGGAAACCGACCGCGGTGGGGAAGACGGCGCCCACCGCGCGACCGGTGTTGTACGTGAAGCCCTGTCCGGTGCCGCGCACCGCCGTCGGGTAGAGCTCGCTCAGATAGGAGCCGAAGCCGCTGAAGATCGCCGACATGCAGAACCCCAGCGGGAAACCGAGCACCAGGAGCAGGGTGTTGGCGCCGTGCGGGATGTTCGCGTACGCCAGGATGCAGACCGCCGACAGCAGCGCGAACAGCCAGATGTTGCGCCGGCGGCCCAGCCGGTCGGTGAGATAGCCGCCGGTGAGATAGCCGAGGAAGGCGCCTGAGATGAGGAACGTCAGGTAGCCGCCGGTTCCGACCACCGACAGGCCCCGGTCGGTCTTCAGGTACGTCGGTACCCAGGTGGCCAGCGTGTAGTAGCCACCCTGCACGCCCGTGGACAGCAGCCCGGCGAAGACCGTGGTGCGCAGCAGACCGGGTTTGAAGATCGCGACGAACGAACCCTTCTGCGCGCTCCTCTCCCGGACCGCGACCGCCTGTGGGGCGTCGTGCACCCGGCGCCGCATCCAGATCACCAGCAGGGCCGGCAGCGCACCGGTCCAGAACATGATCCGCCAGGCCAGGTCGTCCCCCGCGAACGAGAACACCAGGGTGTACACGACGGCGGCCAGCGCCCAGCCCACGGCCCACGAACTCTGGACCGCCCCCAGGGTGCGGCCCCGGTGCCTAGCGCTCGCGTACTCGGCGACCAGGATCGCGCCGACCGCCCACTCGCCGCCGAAGCCGAGGCCCTGCAGCGCCCGGAACACCAGCAACGTCTCGTAGGTGGGCGCGAATCCGCAGGCCACGGTGAAGACGGCGTATGTGATCACCGTGATCATCAGGGCCCTGACCCGGCCGAACCGGTCCGCCACCACGCCGGCGACGGCGCCGCCGACCGCGGAGACCACCAGCGTCACCGTCGTGAAGAGGCCGGTCTGTCCGCTGTCCAGACCGAAGTACGCGGCCAGCGCCACCATGCTCAGCGGCAGCGTGAAGTAGTCGTACGAATCCAGGGCATAGCCGCCGAACGCGCCGGCGAACGCACGCCGGCCGCGCGGACCGAGGGCGCGCAGCCAGCCCAACGCGCCGTCGTGCTCGGTGAGTTCGGCGCCCGACGCGCCGGTGGACAGGGCCTCCGGTGGAGGGGTCGTGCTCATGGGCACCTCGCAGAGGGAGGACAGAGGGTGCGGAGCTGAGCGGTGCAGTGAGCAGTAAGGTAGAGGATCGTTCAACGATCCTTCAATACCCGCGTTGTTTCGTTCTCCTGTGTGCGATTGAATTCCGGGCATGGCAGAGCAGCTGAGCGGACTGGCCGACGACCGCGCCCTCCTCGGTCGCACCAGTACCGCCGAACGGGTCGCGGACATCCTCAGGAGCCGGATCGCCGAGGGGTTCTTCCCACCCGGCACCCGGCTGTCGGAGGACAGCATCGGCGGCGCCCTCGGGGTCTCCCGCAACACCCTGCGTGAGGCGTTTCGCCTGCTCACCCACGAACGCCTGCTGGTCCACGAACTCAACCGGGGCGTCTTCGTCCGGGTGCTCACCGTCGAGGACGTCGAGGACATCTACCGCACCCGCGGGCTCGTCGAGTGCGCCGTCGTACGCGGCCTCGGTGACCCGCCGTACGGCCTGGACGCGCTCGCCCAGGCCGTGGACGAGGGGCGGCGGGCGGCGCGCGAAGGTGACTGGAAAGCGGTGGGTACAGCCAACATTCACTTCCACCGCGAACTGGTGTCCCTGGCCGGCAGCGCCCGCACCGACGAGCTGATGCGCAGCGTCTTCGCCGAACTCCGCCTCGCCTTCCACGTCGTGGACGACCCCAGGGCCCTCCACGAGCCGTACCTCACCCGCAACGAACAGATCCTGCGGGCGCTTCAGGCGGGCGAGAGGGCGACGGCGGAAGAACTGCTCGCCGTCTACCTCGCCGACTCACTCGAACGAGTGGTCGAGGTGTACCGGAGAAGAGTCGGCGCGGACGACGCCCTCTAGGGCTGCGGAGGACGCCCTCCAGGGCACCTCCGGTGCTGCGGAGCAGTAACGACGAGGGGAGGAGCCGCGTGGCCGTACTCGTCGGTTGGGGAGTTGTCAGACCCACCACCTAGTCTGTGCACCGTGACTTCGCCTGCATCGACGGACAGCGTTCCGCCCCAGTTCAGCGCGGGGCCGCGCCCCGCGCCGGGCCCGGCCGCCGACGAGGGACTGGCGCGGCGGCTGCGCGCGCTCGCCTGCACCGCGCCGCTGCACGACCTGGACGCGCGCAAGGCCAACCTGGCGGGCGAGTACTCGGTGTACGGCATGGCGGAGGTCGCGCTCGCCGCCATCGACCTGGTCACTCTGAACATGGACTTCGACACGGGCGCCGACCACGACCAGATCGTCGCCCGGCTCATCCCGCGCATCGCCGCCCAGGCCCCGCAGCGGCCGGTCGCCGAGCACGAGCGCGTGGCCCGCTGGGTCCTGGAGAACCTGATCAACGTCGGCAGCGTCGACCGCGGCTTCCGGGCGGTGTACGGCACCTTCACGACGGACGGCAGCTATGTCCGCCGTGACTACGACTTCAAGCTGATCGAGGAGGTGCCCGGGCCCGGCGGCACGGTCTATCTCCGCACCACGGACGAGGCGGTCAACGTCCTGGTCGGCGCCCTCGACACCGACGTCACCAGCGCCCAGATCGCCGCCGAGGTCAAGCTCGAGGTCCTGATCAACCGGGGGCGCCTGGCGGACGCCCAACTCGCCGCCGAACAGGCCCGCTACCGGACCGTGCAGTACTCGGAGACCCTGCGCCGCGCCCTGGACGCGACCCGGCGCAACGTCCGCGCGGTGGACTGGCTCAACTCCGTGCCCGACATGATCGCCGAGGCGCTGGACCACGTGGCCGACCGCTACCGCCACGAGAACGCGATCCTCACCAACATCCGCAAGGCGCGGGACGAGACGGAGGAGGCCGAGCACAAGCGGCGGGCCGCCGAACTCGTCGACATCGTCAAGGACTGCATCCGACGGCACACGCAGTTGCAGTCGCGACTGCTGGAGGCGGGCCCGCTCTTCCGCGCCGAGCAGGACCGGCAGGCCTTCGCGACGCCCATGACGTCCTCCGGGATCGACCTCTACGGCCATCTGGTCGCCCCCGTGCTGCCGTTGCCGCTGGAGCAGGCGGTCCGGGTCACGGACGCCTTCTTCGCGCGCGGAACAGGACTGCGGACGCCGGTGTCGGTGCGAGTGGGCGATCTCGTCGACATACTGCTGACGCCTCCGGTGGAGCGGGAACACCTCGGCGCGGAGATGCCGGAGCCGGATCTGATCGCCACGCCGGACGACAGCCGGTTCAGCGAGGAGCAACTGGCGGCGGCGACGGAGCTGCTGGACCTGCCGGCCGACGCGCCCCGCCGGCTGTCGGGGCTGCTCGCGGAGGCGCGTCGGCTGGACCCGGAACTTCCGTACCTGGTGGCCCTGTTGGCGGTGCACGCGGCCAGTCCGCCGGTCGGAACCGCCTACCGGCAGGGCGAGGAGAAGCTGCTGTTCGCCGTCGACGACGGGACGGAGCTGGACGATCCCGAGTTCGGCGGCGCCGACCTGATCGTGGGGACGGCCCTGCTGGACGCGGCCGGGATGGCGGCGGACCGGACGGAAGCAGCATGAGTGGACGACAGCGCGACAAGGAGCCCGAGCAGTGACCGAGCACATCGAGTGGAGTGACACGGAGGCCCCGGCCCCGTCGGCCCCGAGTGCCGTCACGCCCGCCGACGCCGCCGACGCGGCCCGGCTCGTCGCCTTCGGGCTGCAGCCCAAGCTGCAGCCGGCGCGCGACCAGGAGTACGCCGAACTGCTGCGGCGCTACCGGGAGGACCCGGCGTTCGCGCGGCTCGCGGACGCTGTGGCCGCCGGCCTCGGGCTGGTGGTGCTGGAGGTCTCCGCGCGCGCGGGGATGGCCGTGACGGCCGCCGAGGACTCGGTGTTCGCGGTTCGCATGGGCGACTACGCGCGTCGTACGTCCGCCGACGGCGGGGACCGGTTCCTGCACGGGCTGGCCCATCTCGCCGTCGCCGCCATGGCGTTCCCGCGCCCGGAGGACCTGGCCGACGACGGGTACATCGGGCGCGTGACGGTCAACGGCGTCGACGCCTTCGTACGGCAGGCGTGCCGGCGGCTGGAGGAACGCGCCGAGGAACAGGGCGAGAACACCGACCCGGCCACGGACGCGCCCGGCCTGGAGGCCGCGTGGCGGATCTGGGTGAGACGCAGCGCGGCCGGCGCCACCAAGGACGCCCGCAGACTCGCCGGATCAACGACCGGCATCGTCGGCAAGGCGGTGGCCTTCCTCACCGACTCCGGCTTCCTGCAGCGCACCGGCGACGACAACGGCGGCACGTACCGCACGACGGCCCGCTACCAGCTCCAGGTGCGGGACATGGCGGGCAGCGCCGCGATGGCCGAACTGCTGGAGCTGGGCGTGGTCCCGGTGACGGACGGCACCCCCACCCTGCTGCCGCCCCAGGACGGTGAGGACCTGGACCTGGCGGCCGACGCCGGGCTGCCGTTCCACTCCTCCACGCCCTCCTGAACCCCCCTGACCTGCCGAAGACCTACGAGAGTCCGCCATGTACGAGCTGTCCCGGATCCGCCTCTACTCCATCGGTCCCGCCGGTGCGCGCTACGCCGACACCGTGCTCGACCTGCGGGGTGTCGGCGAGCCGGTGCCCGACCCCGCGCCCACCCAGGCGGAGTTCTTCGAGGAGGAGCCCGTGGGCCCGCCGCGCCGACCGGCGCCCGCGGGCGTGCTCTTCCTGGAGAACGGCGGCGGCAAGTCGGTGCTGCTGAAGCTGATCTTCTCGGTGATGCTGCCGGGACACCGCAACACCCTGGGCGGCGCCAGCTCCGGTGTACTGCGCAAGTTCCTGCTCGCCGACGACTGCGGGCACGTCGCACTGGAGTGGCAGCACACGCTGACCGGCGAGTGCGTCGTCGTCGGCAAGGTCAGCGAGTGGCGCGGGCGCCAGGTCTCCAACGACCCGCGGAAGTTCGCCGAGGCCTGGTACTCCTTCCGGCCCGGACCCGGGCTGTCCCTGGACAACCTGCCCGTCGCCGAGGCCACTTCGGTACGGGCGCCCGTCGAGGGCCAGTCGGGCGCGCAGGGGCGCCGGCGCACCATGAAGGGCTTCCGGGACGCCATCACAGAGGCGGGCAAGGCGTATCCGCACCTGGAGGTGCACTGGGAGGAGATCCACGACCGGTGGATCGAACACCTCGGCGACCTCGGCCTCGACCCCGAACTCTTCCGCTACCAGCGGGAGATGAACGCCGACGAGGGTGAGGCCGCGGGTCTCTTCGCGGTGAAGAAGGACTCCGACTTCACCGACCTGCTGCTGCGCGCCGTCACCGACACCCGGGACACCGACGGACTCGCCGACCTGGTCAGCGGTTTCGGCAACAAGCTGGGCCGCCGCGCCGAGCTGATCGCCGAACGGGACTTCACCGCCGGGTCGGTGGACCTGCTCGGGCGGATCGTCGAGGCCGCCGAAGCCCGCGCACGCGCGCGTGACATCCACGCCGGCGCCGAACGCCGTACCCGTACGCTGGCTCGCCGTCTGTCGGCGCGGAGCGGCCAGGAGCGCGTTCGGGCCGCCAACCTCGCCCAGCGCGTCACGGCCGCCGCGTACGCGGTCACGCACTCCGAGGCGGCCCGCGAGCGCAGTGCGCTGATCGCCGCCGAACTCGCCTTCCGCAACGCCTCCTTGGCGCTGGCCGCCGCCGAGAAGTCCGCCGCCGGACAGAAGCGCGAGCTGGCCGACGCGCGCACCCTGCACTCCGCCTGGCAGGCCGCCGAGGCGGTGCTGCGCCACCGCGCCGCCGCCGACCGGGTCGCGCGCGTGGCCGCCGCGATCCAGGAGGCCGAGCGGGACGCGGCCCCCGCGCTCGCCGCCCGCGCCAGGGCCGCCGTGGACCTCGTACGGGCCCTGCACGCGGCCGCCGAGAGCGCCGAGACCCTCGCCAACGAGGAGGAGGAGCGCTCCGCCGCACTCCAGGAGACCGGCGAGTCGGCCCACCGCGACGCGACCGCCGCCGCCACGGAGGCGCAGCGGGCCCGCAGCGAGATCGGCCACCTTCGCCAGCGCCTCAGCGAGGTGGAACAGGAGACCGCGGAGGCGGTGCGCGCCGGCTGGCTCGACGACAGCGCGCCCGACGCCGACCCAGCCCGTGCCGCCCTCGCGGCCAGCGACGCCGAGAAGAGCGCCGTCGCTGCCTGGGACACGGCCCGTGAGGCGTCCCGCAAGGCCACGGAGCACGCCCGGGAGGCGGCCGCGGCGGAGTCCCGCGCCGAGCTGACGGCCGCCCGCGCGGCGGACGCGGCCACGGCCACCCAGCGCTCCTACGAGGCCGAACTGCGCATCGCCGAGTCGCTGGCCGCCGAGGAGCGGCTGGCGGAGCTGCTGAGCCTGTCCGGCGGCGGCCGGACGCGCTCCTCCGTCCCGCAGCCCCGTCACGAGACGGATGACGACGAAGCGGCGCTCACGCCCGAGGAGTTGGACCGTTTCGCCGACGAACTGCGCGAACTGCTCGAGGACTCCGTGTCCTCCGCCGAACGCCAGCTCTTCGAACTGCGGACCGCGGCGGCCGACGACTCCCGGATCCTCGGCGCGCTCGGCGACGGCGGGCTGCTGCCACCCGGGCCGGACGTGCTGGCCACCGTCGAGTTCCTCGGCGAGCGCGGCATCCCCGCCCTGCCCGGCTGGCGCTACCTCGCCCAGGCCGTCGACCCGGCCGACCACGCGCGGGTGCTGGCCGCCCGCCCGGAACTGGTCGACGGCGTCATCATCACCGATCCGGCCACGCACGCGCGTGCCCGTGACGCGCTCACCGACGCGGCCCTGCTCCCGCGGTCCGCCGTCGCCGTCGGCACGGCCGCCGCCCTGCTGGCACCGACCCCGGCCCCCGGCACCCAGGGCGGTGACGTCTTCCTCGTCCCGCCGAACCCGGCCATGCACGACGAACACGCCGCCGACGAGGAACGGCAGGCCCTGCGGGCCCGGGCGGCCGAGCGGGACGAGGAGATCCGGGCGCTCGCGGCCCGCCTCGGCAAGGACCGCGAGCTGGCGGCACGCCTCGCCTCCTGGCGCACCGGCTGCCCGGCCGGACGGCTGGTCGAACTGGCACAGGCCGCCCACGACGCGCGCACCTTCGCGGAAGAGGCCGAGGCCGAGCTGGCCGAGGCACGCACGGTACGGGCCGAGGCCGACGAGACCGCCGCTGAGGCCGCGCAGGTCCGAGACGAACGGCAGGAGGCCGCACAGAAGGCCCGCCGCGCCGCCGACGCCCTCGCCGGGCTCGCCTTCCGGCTACGCGAGCGCGCCGGCTGGCAGGTGAAGCTGCGCGAACTGGCCGACGAGGGCGCCGAGTCCGAGGCCCGCGCGCAGGCGTGCCTGGAACGCGCCCGCGCCGCCGACGAGGACCGGCGCGCCGCCCAGCGCGCGGCCGACGACGCCCGCCGCACCGCCCGCGCGCTGCGCGCCGAGCGCTCGGAGATCGCCGGCGCCCCCGACGACGTACCCGACGCCGAAGCGGACGCGGGCGCTCCCAAGGCGTCCCTGCCTGCCCTGCGCGAGGCCTACCGGGCCGCCTCCCAGGTGTACGAGAAGGTCGGCGTCGGCGCCGACCTGCGGGCCGAACAGGCGCGCGCGGAGAGCGACGAGAGCGCGGCCCGCGCCGAACTGGACCGGCTCAGCAACAAGGTCCGCACCCGCGCGGAGCAGTTGCTGCAGTCACCGGACGGCTCCGACGGGCCGTCCCGGCAGGCCGCCGCCGCCCGCGCCGAGGAGCTGGTGCAGCTCCTGGAGACCCGGATGTCCAGCGCGAGCGAGCAGTTGGGCCGGCTGCGCGGCGAGGCCGAACGGCACGCCCCCGAGGACGGCGAGGCCCACACCGAGCTGCCCGAGGAGCTCCAGCCGCGCGACGCCGAGCACGCCCAGGCCCTGCTGCGCACAGCGACTGCCGAACTCGCCTCCCGCACCGAGGCGTTGATCCAGGCCCGGGAGGCCCACGCCGAGCTGCTCGACGCCCACCGCGCGGCCGAGGACGCGGCCGGCGGCTTCGACGAGACGGCCGCGATGCTGCGGGACCTGCTGCGCGAGCACGCCATGGAGGACGACCAGGAGGAACCGGAGCCCTACCCCGGCACCCTGGACGAGGCCCGGCAGTCGGCCGCCGAGGCCCGGCGGTCGCTGCGCGGCTGTGCCGCCGACCTGTCCGCCGCCGAGGCCGCCGTGCGCGAGGCCGGCGACGTCCTCGTCCGGCACGCCAACTCGACGCGCTACGAACAGGTGCGCACCCCCGCCCGCCAGCAGATCCGTGAACTGCCCGCCTCCGCACTGCCGGAGCACGCGCAGAAGTGGGCGGACGCCTTCGCACCCCGACTGCGGGTCCTCACCGACGAGTTGGCTCAATTGGAGCGCAACCGCGACTCGATCGTGGACCGGCTGCGCGGGCTGGTCGAGTCGGCGCTGGCGACCCTGCGCTCTGCCCAGCGGCTCTCCCGGCTGCCCGAGGGGCTCGGCGAATGGTCCGGTCAGGAGTTCCTGCGGATCCGCTTCGAGGAACCCGACCAGGCCACCCTGACCGAGCGCCTCGGCGAGGTCATCGACGAGGCGACCAGGGCCGCCGTGAAGAAGAACTCCGACCTGCGCCGCGACGGCATGTCCCTGCTGCTGCGAGGCGTGGGCGCCGCCCTGCAGCCCAAGGGTGTTTCCGTGGAGATCCTCAAGCCGGACGCCGTGCTGCGCGCCGAGCGGGTGCCCGTCGGACAGATGGGCGACGTGTTCTCGGGCGGTCAGCTGCTCACCGCCGCCATCGCCCTGTACTGCACGATGGCGGCACTGCGCTCCAACGACCGGGGCCGCGACAAGCACCGGCACGCCGGCACGCTGTTCCTCGACAACCCCATCGGCCGCGCCAACGCCACGTATCTGCTGGAGCTCCAGCGCGCGGTGTCCGACGCGCTGGGCGTTCAGCTCCTGTACACCACAGGCCTGTTCGACACCACCGCGCTGGCCGAGTTCCCCCTGGTCATCCGGCTGCGCAACGACGCCGACCTACGGGCCGGGCTGAAGTACATCAGCGTGGAGGAGCACCTGCGGCCGGGACTGCCGAGCGAGGCTCCCGCGGGGGAGGCCGGACACAGCGAGATCACCGCGACGCGGATGTTCAAGCGCCCGGCACCGACCGCGCCTTAGCCGACCGGCGCCTTAGCCGATCCGCGTCCCGGCCGCCCCGGCGCCGACGACGCCGTATCGAACCGGCGGTCGTCAGGGGTGCGAGAGCTGTCCGGTGCCGCCGCGTCGGCGTATTCGCGCCTGCGCCCGCTCGGTGGCTTTCGCCTGTCGCCGGGTGCGGCGCTTCTCGCGCCGCAGGGCCCGGGCCGTGCTGCTCGGCGTCGACACCACGCCGTTGCGCTGGTTCCACACCTGGCGGGTCACCCAGACGTCGAGAGCGCTCCAGGTGGCCACCACCGTGCTCACCACAGCGCTGATCACCATGGGGAAGGCCGGCCAGGACCCGGCCATGGTGCACAGGAAGGCCACCATCGCCAGCAGCAGCGTCACGGCGATGATCAGACCCGCCCGCACCGCCGCCGTACGGACCGGATCAGGCAGCCGACGGCGCTTGGCCGGCTCCTCGACCCACAGGGGCCGATACCCCTGCTCCCGCTCCTCGTCTCGCTCGACCCTGTTCCTGGCTGCCGGAATGTCGGGATCCGGTGCTTCGGGAACCCGGTCCTCGACCAGGCTCGCCGCCATGCCGTCCCCGGGCGCCTCGCGCCGCTCCGCCGTGCCCATCAACGTGTCACTCCCCACCGCCAGCAGACCGCTCGTCCGTGCCCGACGGCACGGCTCCCCTGTGGTTGCCCGGCTTGCGCTGCTTTACGCCGCCCGGGTGCGGGATGCGGCTCATGTGGCCGATTCCGTCCCCGTTTCCCATCAAGAAGGACGAACGACGTGCCCCGAAGATTCCCGAGAAGCGAAAAATTTCGGCCAACAGACCAAGTGCACCCGGTGGATGAGTTCCCGTCACCGAACAGGCAAACGGGGACGCAATCTCCCCCAATGGCCGGACAACTCGCCATGTCTCGTCGCCCGCGCGGAAGTTCACCTTCCGGACGGCTCTTCGAGTTACCTGTGTGTCGGTAGTAGGCTCGCGCCGTTTGTTGACGTACATGTGTACCCCCGGCCGGCGGGGGTCGAGCTGGGGGAGGCCATGCGCTTTCGCGGGAAGTCCATCCGCCGGAAGATCGTGGCGCTGCTTCTCGTGCCGCTGGTGTCCCTGACGGCCATCTGGGGCTTCGCCACGGTACTCACGGGCCGTCAGGCCGAGGACCTGTTCAACGTCTCGGACGTGGTCGAGAAGGTCGCGTACCCGATCGAGGACACCGTCCGCGTCGTGCAGCAGGAACGCCGTCAGTCCCTGGTCTACCTCGCCGACCCGCGGGCCTCCGACGGTCTGTCGGACCTCAGGCGCAGCCGGGCCGCCACGGACGAGGCCATCGCCGAGATCCGGCGGAACTCCAAGAACCCCGACGTCCGCGATGCCATGGGCCAAGCGACGAGCGATCGCCTGAGCACCGTGCTGGACACCTTCGACGGTCTCGCCTCGCTTCGCCGCAGCGTCGAGGACGGCACCGTCGACCGCGCACACGCCCTCGACCTCTACAACAGCCTGGTCGACCCGTGCTACGTCCTGCTCGCCAATCTGCACGTCGTCGACAACGTCGAGATGGACAAGCAGTACCGCGCTCTGGTCAACCTCGCGCGCGCCCGGGAGTTGCTCTCCCGCGAGGACGCCCTGCTCGGCTCCTCCCTGATCGTCGGCAAGCTCACCCGTGACGAAGTCCGTGACATCACCGACCTCGTGGCCCAGCGGGGCCTGATGTACGACGTCAACCTTCCGCTGCTGCCCTCGTCCGAACGCGACCGCTACCAGCGCTTCTGGAAGAACGCCACCACCGCCCCGCTGCGTGCGGACGAGCAGGCGGCGATCTCCTCCACCACGGGCAGGCCCGGCGAGGTCACCGCGCAGAGCTGGGACACCGCCGCCGGAAGCGTGCTCGCCAAGCTCGGCACCCTCAACGACCAGGCGAGCGACCGTTATCAGGACCGCGTCCGCCCGGTCGCCGTCGGTGTCATCGCCAAGGCGGCCATCGCCGGCGTCCTCGGTCTGGTCGCCCTGCTGCTCTCGCTGTTCCTGTCCGTGCGCGTCGGCCGCACCCTCATCCGCGACCTGCGGCAACTGCGTCTCGAGGCGCACGAGGCGTCCGGCGTCCGGCTGCCCAGCGTGATGCGCCGCCTGTCCGCGGGCGAACAGGTCGACGTGGAGACCGAGGTCCCCCGCCTCGAGTACGACAAGAACGAGATCGGCGAGGTCGGCCAGGCCCTCAACACCCTGCAGCGGGCCGCCGTCGAGGCGGCCGTCAAACAGGCCGAACTGCGGGCCGGAGTCTCCGAGGTGTTCGTCAACCTGGCCCGCCGCAGCCAGGTCCTGCTGCACAAGCAGCTCACCCTGCTGGACAGCATGGAGCGGCGTACCGAGGACACCGACGAACTCGCCGACCTCTTCCGGCTCGACCACCTGACCACCCGTATGCGCCGGCACGCCGAGGGCCTGGTGATCCTCTCCGGGGCCGCCCCGTCCCGGCAGTGGCGCAAGCCCGTCCAGCTCATGGACGTCGTACGGGCCGCCGTGGCCGAGGTCGAGGACTACGAGCGCATCGAGGTTCGCCGGCTGCCCCGGGTCGCCGTCACCGGCCCGGCCGTCGCCGACCTCACCCACCTCGTGGCCGAACTCCTGGAGAACGCCACGGTGTTCTCCCCGCCGCACACCGCCGTCCAGGTCGTGGGCGAACGGGTCGCCAACGGCTTCACCCTGGAGATCCACGACCGCGGCCTCGGCATGGCGGCCGACGCACTGCTGGACGCCAACCTCCGGCTCGCCGAGACTCCCGAGTTCGAGCTGTCCGACACCGACCGGCTCGGCCT
The DNA here is from genome assembly GCF_040612015.1 of Streptomyces sp. NPDC006476. Lineage (NCBI taxonomy): Bacteria > Bacillati > Actinomycetota > Actinomycetes > Kitasatosporales > Streptomycetaceae > Streptomyces > Streptomyces sp. NPDC006476. The sequence continues at coordinate 82,793 of NZ_JBEXPK010000033.1, forward strand.
GTTCGTGGTCAGCCGGCTCGCCCAGCGGCAGAACGTCCGGGTCTCCCTGCAGCCTTCCCCCTACGGCGGCACCACCGCCGTCGTCTTCATCCCCGACGCCCTGCTCACGGACGACGTGCCCGACACCAACGGCATCGGCTTCCGCCTCGACCGGCCCCACCCGTCCAAGGAGGCCGAGCTGGAGGAAGGCCGCCGGACCGCGCTTCCGCGCGTGCCCGAGCAGCTGCCCGGCCTGCCCGCCTCGCTCCTGGACGGCCCGGTGGAGCTGGAGGCGCCCGTCGACCTCGACGCCGTCGACGACTTCCCGGCGGCGCTGGAGGAGGACGGCGAGGAAGGCGGCCTGTTCCGCCCCCGGCGTTCCATCGCCCGCGTGGAGGACGAGGCCACCGGCCGTCATGGCGAGCACCTCCACGGCGACGACGTCAGCCATGCCCGGGACGGCGCGGACGACCAGCTGGGCGCCGCGGTCTCGCTGCCCCGGCGCGGGGCCCCCAAGCTGGTCAGCTCGCACGGACGCCCGGTCACCGAGCAGCGGTTCCGCCGCGAGGACGCACCGGACGAGTCGCCGGCAGCGGCTCGACGATCCGAGCCCCAGGGCTCGGCGTCCCCGGCGACCCGTCGTCGGGGGGACGACCCCCTCGCGGCCGACGGCCACGTCCGGCCGGGCCAGGACGGCGCGCCGCCGCTGCCGACCCGTCGACGCGGTGCCTCACCGCTGCGCCCGGGCGTGGGCGGCTCTGAGGGATTCGGCGAGACCGGCCCGGCCCAGACACCCGACGACCACGGCATCGGCGAGGCACCGCAGGCCCCCGTCCTCCCGGCACATGTCCGTCCCGCGGCCATCGCACCGGGCGGGGCGGACACCAGCGGCAGGCGTCCCGGGGCACAACCGCCGGGCGGTTCGGGCGGCGGCATCGGCCCGCTGCCCCGGCGGGTGCGCCAGGCCAACCTGGCACCGCAGCTCAAGCAGAGCGCCGGCCGGCCTCCGCAGAACAGCACGGACTTCGCGGAGCGGGACGCCGACGAGGTACGCAGCCGCATGGCCTCGCTCCAGCGCGGCTGGCAGCGCGGCCGCGAGGAGAACGCCGCGGGCGACGACGCCCACAGCGGCACAGCACCACACGGAACGACAAAGGGGGACGGTCGATGACCGCACCGAAGGCGACCGGCCACACCGCGACCAACTCCGGCGAGCTCAACTGGCTCCTGGACGAACTGGTGGAACGCGTCGCGAGCATCCGCAAAGCCCTCGTGCTCTCCGGCGACGGCCTGCCGACCGGTGTGTCCAAGGACCTCAGCCGGGAGGACAGCGAGCACCTCGCCGCCGTCGCCTCCGGCTTCCACAGCCTCGCCAAGGGTGTCGGCCGGCACTTCGAGGCGGGCAACGTCCGGCAGACCGTCGTCGAGCTCGACGACGCCTTCCTGTTCGTGACGGCCGCCGGCGACGGCAGCTGCCTCGCCGTCCTCTCGGACGCCGACTCCGACGTCGGCCAGGTCGCGTACGAGATGACGCTGCTAGTGAAGCGGGTCGGCGTGCATCTGGGCACGGCCCCGCGCACCGATCTGCCCGCAGGCGGGTAGTGGGATGTCATGAGCGCAGACGGTCAGGGAAGAAGCCACTGGTTCGACGACGAGGCCGGACCGGTCGTCCGTCCGTACGCGATGACGCGCGGCCGTACCTCCAGTCCCGGCCAGCACCGCCTCGACCTGATCGCGGTGGTCGTCGCCGAACCCCAGGCAGACGACCCGGACGCCGACGCGACGCTGTCCCCCGAGCACGTCGACATCGTCGACCTGTGCCGTGACGCCCCCCAGTCGGTCGCCGAGCTCGCCGCCGGGCTCGATCTGCCCATCGGGGTGGTACGGGTCCTCGTCGGCGACCTCGTCGCGGCGGAATTCGTCCATGTGAACCGGCCCGTACCCCCTGCCGAGCTGGTGGACGAGAGTATTCTGCGCGACGTGATCAACGGCCTCCGGGCGCTGTGAGCGGCGCGGAAGCGGGGTACTGACGTGACTGGCTGGCAGTTCTGGGTCGACCGGGGCGGTACGTTCACCGACATCGTCGCGCGACGCCCGGACGGCCGCCTCCTCACCCACAAGCTGCTGTCGGAGAACCCCGCGCGGTACTCCGACGCGGCCGTGGCGGGCGTACGCGCCCTGCTGGACGGCTCCCGGGAACCGATCGACGCCGTCCGGATGGGCACGACGGTCGCCACCAACGCCCTCCTGGAACGCAAGGGCGAACGCACCCTCCTGGTCGTCACGCGCGGCTTCCGCGACGCCCTGCGCATCGCCTACCAGAACCGGCCGCACATCTTCGCCCGCCGTATCGAGCTCCCCGAACTGCTCCACGAGCGGGTCGTGGAGGTCGACGAGCGCATCGCCGCGGACGGCACCGTCCTGCGCGCCCCCGACCTGGGAGCCCTCGCGGGGCCCCTGCAGGAGGCGTACGACGACGGGATCCGCGCCGTCGCCGTCGTCTGCATGCACAGTCATCTGCACCCCGCCCACGAGCACGCCGTCGGCGAACTGGCCGCCCGCATCGGGTTTCCGCAGATCTCGCTCTCCAGCGAGGTCAGCCCGCTGATGAAGCTCGTGCCGCGCGGGGACACCGCCGTCGTCGACGCCTACCTGTCGCCCGTGCTGCGCCGCTACGTGCGGCACGTCGCCGGCGAACTCGAGGACGTGCGGCTGATGTTCATGCAGTCCAACGGCGGTCTCGCCGAGGCCGGGCAGTTCCGCGGCAAGGACGCCGTCCTGTCCGGGCCCGCCGGAGGCATCGTCGGGATGGCCCGCATGTCGCAGCTGGCCGGCTTCGACCGGGTCATCGGCTTCGACATGGGCGGCACCTCCACCGACGTCTCGCACTTCGCCGGCGAGTACGAGCGCGTCTTCACCACCCTGATCGCCGGTGTCAGGCTGCGCGCGCCCATGCTGGACATCCACACCGTCGCGGCCGGAGGCGGCTCGGTCCTCCACTTCGACGGCTCCCGCTACCGCGTGGGGCCGGACTCCGCGGGTGCGGACCCCGGACCCGCCTGCTACCGCGGCGGTGGCCCGCTCGCCGTCACCGACGCCAACGTCATGCTCGGCCGCATCCAACCCGGCCACTTCCCCCGGGTGTTCGGCCCCGAAGGCGACCAGCCCCTGGACGAGGAACTCGTCCGGGACCGCTTCCGCGCTCTCGCCCGCGAGATCCACGAGCGGACCGGCGACGAGCGCACACCCGAGCAGGTCGCCGAGGGCTACCTGCAGATCGCCGTCGCCAACATCGCCAACGCCGTCAAACGGATCTCCGTCCAGAAGGGCCACGACGTCACCCGCTACGCCCTCACCACCTTCGGTGGTGCGGGCGGCCAGCACGCGTGCATGGTCGCCGACTCGCTCGGCATCCGCACCGTCCTCGTCCCGCCCATGGCCGGCGTCCTGTCCGCCCTGGGCATCGGCCTCGCCGACACCACCGCCATGCGCGAACAGTCCGTCGAGGCGCCCCTGGAGCCCGCCTCCATGCCCGCCGTCCTCAAGACGGCCGACGACCTCGAAGGAGCGGCCCGCGCCGAACTCCTGGCAGAGGACGTCCCCGACGCCCGCATCCGCGTCACCCGCCGCGCCCAGCTCCGCTACGACGGCACCGACACCACCCTCACCGTCGAGCTGACCGAGCCCAGCACCATGCGTCACGCCTTCGAAGACCGTCATCGCGCCACGTACTCCTTCACGCTCGACCGCCCGATCGTCGTCGAAGCCCTCTCCGTGGAAGCCACCGGCATCACCGAACCCCCCGATCTCTCCGCCCTCGCCCCGTACGAAGGCCGACCCGCCGCCGACACCGTCCGTCTCCACACGGGCGGCGCCTGGCGCGACGTACCCCTCCACCGCCGAGAGGACCTCCCTCCCGGCGAGACCGTCACCGGCCCGGCGATCATCACCGAGGCCAGCGCGACCACCGTCGTCGACGACGGCTGGCGGGCCGTGGCGCGCGACGACGGGCATCTGGTCATGGAACGTGCGGCGATTACGCAGAGTTCCGATCTCGACACAGAAGCCGACCCTGTTCTGCTCGAGGTCTTCAACAACCTCTTCATGTCGATCGCCGAACAGATGGGCGCACGGCTGGAGTCCACCGCGCAGTCCGTCAACATCAAGGAGCGCCTGGACTTCTCCTGCGCCCTCTTCGACCCGGACGGAAACCTGGTGGCCAACGCCCCGCACATCCCCGTCCACCTGGGCTCCATGGGCACCAGCGTCAAGGAGGTCATCCGGCGGCGCGGCCCGTCGATGCGGCCCGGAGACACCTACGCCGTCAACGACCCGTACCACGGCGGCACCCATCTGCCCGACGTCACCGTCATCACCCCCGTCTTCGACACGGAGGGTGACCGGATCCTCTTCTACGTCGCCTCCCGCGGCCACCATGCGGAGATCGGCGGCATCGCCCCCGGCTCGATGCCGGCGAACAGCCGCACCATCGACGAGGAGGGCGTCCTCTTCGACAACTGGCTCCTCGCCGAGGACGGCCGCTTCCGCGAGGAGGAGACCCGGCGCCTGCTCACCGAGGCGCCCTATCCCTCCCGCAACCCCGCGACCAACCTCGCCGACCTGCGCGCCCAGATCGCCGCCAACCAGAAGGGCGTCGACGAGGTCGCCCGGATGATCGACAACTTCGGACTCGACGTCGTCCAGGCGTACATGAAACACGTCCAGGACAACGCCGAGGAAGCGGTGCGCCGGGTCATCGACGCCCTCGACGACGGCGAGTACGCCTACGAGACCGACTCCGGCGCCGTCATCCGGGTACGCGTGAGCGTGGACCGCGAGAACCGCTCCGCCACCGTCGACTTCACCGGTACGTCACCCCAGTTGGCCGGCAATTTCAACGCCCCCTTCGCCGTGGTCAACGCGGCCGTCCTGTACGTCTTCCGCACCCTCGTGGCCGACGACATCCCGCTCAACGACGGCTGTCTGCGCCCCCTGGACATCGTCGTGCCGCGCGGCTCCCTGCTCGCGCCGGAGCCACCGGCCGCCGTCGTCGCGGGCAACGTCGAGACCTCGCAGGCCATCACCGGCGCCCTGTACGCGGCGCTCGGGGTCCAGGCCGAGGGCTCCGGGACCATGAACAACGTCACCTTCGGCAACGACCGACACCAGTACTACGAGACCGTCGCCTCCGGATCCGGCGCGGGGAACGGCTTCCCCGGCGCCCCCGTCGTACAGACCCACATGACCAACTCGCGGCTCACCGACCCCGAGGTCCTGGAGTGGCGGCTGCCCGTGGAACTCGACGAGTTCGCCGTCCGCCGGGGCAGCGGAGGCGCCGGGCGGTGGCGCGGCGGGGACGGCGCCGTACGCCGGATCCGCTTCCACGAGCCCATGACGGTCTCCACCCTCTCCCAGCACCGCAGAGTTCCTCCCTACGGCATGGCGGGCGGCGAACCCGGCGCGCTGGGCGCCAACCGCGTGGAGCGCGCGGACGGCACGGTCACCGTCCTCGCCGGCAGCGACTCGGCGGACGTCTCTCCCGGCGACGTGCTCGTCGTCGAAACCCCTGGCGGCGGAGGCTACGGCCCACCGGCGCCCCACCCCCATCAAGCAGGAGAACAGATCGATGATCTTCGGGCGTTCTGAGCGCGGCAAGCCCCCGGTCGAGCCCGTCACGCTCAAGATCCTGGTGGCCGGCGGCTTCGGCGTGGGCAAGACCACCCTGGTCGGGGCGGTCAGTGAGATCAGGCCGCTGCGCACCGAGGAACTGCTCACCGAGGCCGGACGCCCGGTCGACGACACGAGCGGCGTGGAGGGCAAGAACACCACCACGGTGGCCATGGACTTCGGTCGTATCACCCTGCGTGAGGACCTGGTGCTGTACCTGTTCGGCACGCCCGGGCAGGAACGGTTCTGGTTCATGTGGGACGAACTGTCCGAGGGCGCCCTCGGAGCCGTCGTGCTGGCCGACACACGGCGCCTGGAGGACTGCTTCGCCGCCGTCGACTACTTCGAGCGGCGCTCCATACCGTTCCTGGTCGGAGTCAACTGCTTCGAGGGAGCCGCCCGCTATCCGGCCGAGGACATCCGCCGGGCGCTCGACCTGGACGACGACGTGCCGCTCCTGCTGTGCGACGCCCGGGACCGCGAGTCGGTCAAGGAGATCCTCATCGGCGTCGTCCGGCACGCGATGGACCACGCCACCGAGCGACGGCAGACCGTCACCACCTGAGACGGACACGGGTACGGCCCGTACCCCCGCCGACCGGGGTACGGGCCGTGGTCATGGGCGCACGCGCGCGTGAGTGCTCAGCTCGCGTCGTCCTCCAGCCAGCCGAAGCTCTTCTCCACGGCCTTGCGCCAGTTGTGGTACTCCCGGTCGCGGACGGAGGCGTCCATGGAGGGTGTCCACTCGACGTCCTTCTGCCAGTGGGCCTTCAGCTCGTCGAGGTCGTTCCACACACCCGTGGCGAGTCCGGCGGCGTAGGCGGCGCCGAGGCAGGTGGTCTCGGAGACCTTCGGACGGACCACCGGCACGTCGAGCACGTCGGCCTGGTGCTGCATGAGCAGGTTGTTCTTGGTCATGCCGCCGTCCACCTTCAGGGTGGTGATGTGCACCCCGGAGTCCTGGTACATGGCGTCCACGACCTCGCGCGTCTGCCAGCTCGTCGCCTCCAGCACGGCCCGGGCGAGGTGCGCCTTGGTGACGTACCGGGTCAGGCCGGTGACGACACCGCGGGCGTCGGAGCGCCAGTAGGGCGCGAACAGGCCGGAGAAGGCGGGGACGATGTAGGCGCCGCCGTTGTCCTCGACGCTCGCCGCCAGCGGCTCGATCTCGTCCGCGGTGCGGATGATCCCGAGCTGGTCGCGGAACCACTGGACGAGCGCGCCGGTGATCGCGATGGAGCCCTCCAGGCAGTAGATCGGCGCCTCAGTGCCGATCTTGTACCCCATCGTCGTCAGCAGGCCGCTCTTCGACGCCACAGGTCGGTTGCCCGTGTTGAGCAGCAGGAAGGAGCCCGTGCCGTAGGTGTTCTTCGCCGTGCCCACGTCGTAGCAGGCCTGTCCGAACACGGCCGCCTGCTGGTCGCCGAGGGCAGAGGCCACGGGCACCCCGGCGAGCTGGCCCACGGCGGTGCCGTACACCTCGGCGGAGGACTTGATCTCGGGCAGGACGGCCTCGGGGATGTTCATCGCGGAGAGGATGGACTGGTCCCACTGCAGGGTCTCCAGATTCATCAGCATCGTCCGGCCGGCGTTGGTGACGTCGGTGACGTGCTGCCCGCCGTCGGTGCCGCCCGTCAGGTTCCAGATGAGCCAGGAGTCCATGGTGCCGAAGGCGATCTCGCCGTTCTCGGCGCGCGCCCGCAGGCCGGGCACGTTGTCGAGCAGCCAGGCCGCCTTGGGCCCGGAGAAGTAGGTCGCGAGCGGCAGTCCGGTCTGCTCGCGGAACCGGTCCTGCCCGTCCGATCCGCCGAGCTGCCTGGTCAGCGCGTCGGTGCGGGTGTCCTGCCAGACGATCGCGTTGTGCACGGGCTTGCCGGTCGCGCGGTCCCACAGGAGCGTGGTCTCGCGCTGGTTGGTGATGCCGAGCGCGCTGAGCTGGTCGGCGCGCAGTCCGGCCTTGGCGATCGCCCCGGCGACCACCGCCTGCACCTTCGACCAGATCTCGGTCGCGTCGTGCTCGACCCAGCCGGGCTTGGGAAAGATCTGGCGGTGTTCGCGCTGGTCGACGGCGACGATCGCGCCGTCCTGGTTGAAGACGATGCAACGGCTCGAGGTGGTGCCCTGGTCGATAGCGGCGACGAACTTGTCCGTCATGACGTCCCCTTCGTCGTTCCTTCAGAAGGCTGCTCGATGAGAAGGCTGCGCGGAGGATGAGCCAGTGCACGGGTCGGCGCCCCGAAGCCCCGGTCGAACGCCATGACGACCCATCGGCTCACTACGACCGTGTTTCCGTTGCTCATGTCGGCTCCTAGGCCCCGGCCCTGCGCGCAGGGTGCGGTGACGAGCGTGCCGTCGCAGCCGAATCGCCCGTGGGGGAATGGGCCTGTTCTGCAGGCTGGGCCCGCGCGGCGTGTGCCTGGTTACACCGTCTATGTACGGCGATGTCGGCCGACACCGGAAGTGTTCACCGGCGCCCGGAGAGCGTCAAGGTCGCGGACACCAACGGTGACAGCCGCCTGAACGTCCGTACGGGAGACGCTTCGGCGAGGCGACACCAGATCAGCGTAGGCCGGGTTCCGCCACCGCGCAGCCCGCCGGGGCGGGCGCCCCCGTGCCGCGCACGATCTCATGACCGGGCAGGCCCGCCTGCCCCAGCACCCAGCTGGCCCCGTGCAGCGCCTTCGCGGCCTTCTTCAGCGGCGCCAGGGCGGCCGCGGCCTGCCGGTGGTCCGCCACGCTGCCCGGCGGGCACAGGACCGTGGCCAGGGACAGCGTGACGGGTCGCCCGCCCGCCGACCACGGCACGTCCAGCACGGTGGCGGCCAGCGGATCCAGCCGCTCGGGATCGGCGAGCACCAGGAAGTCGTCGCCGCCGATGTGGCCCACGCGCGTGCTGCCGGTCGCCGCCTGCTGCAGTGCCTGTCCCACCGACCGGATCAGCTCGTCGCCCGCCGCGAACCCGGCCCCGTCGTTGACCTGCTTGAAGTGGTCCACGTCGAGCCAGCTGAGCGCGAACGCCCGGCCGTCCGCGATGCGCCGGTCCACCTCCGAGGTGATCACGTCCGAGCCGGGCAGCCGGGTCAGCGGATTGAGCCGGGCCGCCTCCTCGACCCGGCTCTCGGCCAGTGCCCGCACCAGGTCGGCGAGGCGTACGACGCCCACGCACCGCCCGTACCGGTCGACCACCGCCACGTCGTCCGACGTGCGGTCAGGGGCGCCGACGGCGACCACGTCCAGCACCTCCCAGGCGGTGGCGTCGACGCCCACCGTCCGTGGGGGATCGCCGAGCTTGGCGGCGGGACGGTCGGCGTAGAGGGCGTGTCCGTAGCGGCCCGACATCGACAGCAGGAAGCGCGAGCGGTGCACCGAGCGGACCGGGACGCCGTGCGGGTCCACGAGCAGTACCCCGGACACCTCGGGAGCCCCGGTCAGCAGCGCCCGTACCTGGCCCGCGGACGCGGTCGCGGGCAGCAGGGCGGCAGGCCGCACGAACTCGCGCACCGACGGGCCGGACCTCGGCACCGCCACGGCGCCGGGGGAGCGGGGCGGAACGTATACGTCCGCCGCGGGCAGCCTCGTCGGTGGCGCGAACAGGTCGCCCTGGGCCAGCTGGGCACCGGCCGTCACCGCGGCGGCGAACTGCAGCTCCGTCTCCACGCCCTCGACGGACAGGAGAGCCCCCAGCTCCTCGCACAGTGTCCGCATCGCCCGCACTGCCGCCGGCCGGGCCAGCAGCGAGGCGTCGAGTTTCACCAGGTCGGGCGCGAGGTCGGTGAGCAGCCGCAGGGGTACGTCCCCGTCCCCGATGCCGTCGGCGCTGATCCGGAAGCCCTGGGCCCGAACCGCGCCCACCGCCTCCAGCAGGGCCGGCTGGGGCACGTGCGTGTAGGGCGGTCCGACATCGATGGTCACCTCCCAGGGCAGCCGTCCCGCCTGGCGCACGGTGTCGTGCAGCGGGGGCAGCCCGCCGAGGTCGGCGAGGGTGCCCGCGAAGACGTTGACGTGCAGCGGCAGCAGCGTTTCCTTGCTCGCCGCCGCGCGGATCGCCAACACCGCGAGACTCCCGTCGAGTTCGGGATCGCGACGGGCCTCGGCCAGGATGTCCCCCGCCTCCGGGCGGGCGAGTATCTCCAACCCCGCGACTCCTCCGGTCGCCAGGTTGACCACTGGTTGGAAGGCGAAGCGGAGAGTGTCCGTCCAGGAGCGCACGGCAGCATGATGACTCCAGCGGCGCACACCCAAGGCCAGTTCATGAGACGTTCACGCAGGATTCCGGGGTGATCACGCAGTGTGCGAGACAGGGCTTGCGTCCGGCCTCACCGTGGGCGCTCACGGCTCGCCCCTCAGCGCACAGCGATCACCGCCGACCCGTGCCCGAACAGCCCCTGGTTGGCCGTGATCCCGACGCGGGCCCCCGCGACCTGCCGGTCACCGGCCCGCTCCCTCAACTGCCAGGTCAGCTCGCACACTTGGGCGATCGCCTGAGCCGGCACCGCTTCCCCGAAGGAGGCCAGACCGCCGCTCGCATTCACCGGTATACGACCCCCCGGGGCGGTCGCGCCCTCCCGCAGCAGCTTCGCGCCCTCGCCCTCTCCGCACAGCCCCAGGTCCTCGTACCACTGCAACTCCAGCGCGGTGGACAGGTCGTACACCTCGGCCAGGGAGACGTCCTCCGGCCCGATGCCCGCCTCCTCGTAGGCGGCGAGCGCGATCGAGGCCCGGAAGGTCTCGGCGGCCGGTTCGACGGCCACCGCGGAGTCCGTCGCGATGTCCGGCAGATCGAGCACGGTGCTCGGGTAGCGCGGAGTCACCGTCGACACCGCCCTGATCCGCACCGGCTCCGCCACCCCGTGCCGCCGTGCGAACTCCATGCTGGACAGCACCAGGGCGGCACCGCCGTCCGACGTCGCGCAGATGTCGAGCAGCCGTAGCGGATCGGCCACCACCGCCGAGGCGGCGACCTCCTCGGCGGTGACCCGCCTGCGGTAGCGGGCGTTCGGATTGAGCGCCCCCGAAGCCGCGTTCTTCACCTTGACCTGCGCGAAGTCCTCGGGTGTGTCCCCGTGCACGGCCATGCGCCGGCGCGCGTACAGCCCGAAGTACGTCGGATTCGTCGCGCCCAGGACCCGGAAGCGCAGCCAGTCGGGGTCGTCGGGCCGGTCGCCGCCCGCCGGCCGGAAGAACCCCTTGGGCGCCGCGTCCGCGCCCACCACGAGGACCACGTCCGCCAGACCTGAAAGGATCTGCGCCCGCGCGGTGTTGACGGCCTGCGCTCCCGACGCGCACGCCGCGTACACGCTCGTCACTCGCGCTCCCTGCCAGCCCAGTGCCTTCGCGAAGGTCGCCCCGGCCACGTAGCCCGGGTAGCCGCCGCGCACGGTGTCCGCGCCGACCACGGAGCCGACGTCACGCCACGCGATCCCCGCGTCGGCGAGCGCCGCCCGCGCGGCGGCCACCCCGTACTCGACGAAGCTGCGACCCCACTTGCCCCACGGATGCATCCCCGCGCCGAGCACCGCCACCTCGCCCGTCATGCCCCACCCCCCGTCGGCCGCCAGTGCCACGTCGTCCAGGCCGTCTCCGCGTCCTCGTGAAGCACACCGGGGACGACCTCCACCTCCATGCCCACCGTCAGATCGGCGACGGTGATCCCGGGAACCGCCTGGCCCAGCACCACGATCCGCTCGGCCGCCAGCTCCACAGCGATCAACGCGTGCGGCTCCCAGGGAAGTTCCGGGTTCGTCACATAGGGTGACGGAGGCCGGTATCGGCTGTCCGTGTAGGACCAGATCCGCCCGCGCGGCGAGAGGGGAACCTCCTCTAGGTCTCCGCCGGGACACCCGGGATTGCGGCAGTGGCCGTCCTCACGGGGGAAGAACACCGAGGCGCAGGCGGCGCAGCGGGTGCCGAGGAGTCTGAAGTCGTCACCGTCCCCGGTGAACCATCCGTCGACCACAGGTGTTCGCGCTCGAGTCACAATCCCTCCCCAACGCCAAATCTGACGGTACGTCAGAAGTGTGTCACGGGCTTCCGGAATTGGGCAGTGCATGAGACATGACACGACTCACCAGCGCAGTACGCGGTCTCGTCACCGCCCTCGCCGCCCTGCTGGCCGTGACCGCCGCCTCCGCACCCGCCCGGGCCGAGACGGACCCCAAGGCGCCGAAGGACTTCGTGGCCCTGAGAACCGTGGACCCGACGATCATCCAGGAGATGCGCTACTTCACCCCGCACAACTTCGTCGGCGAACGCATCGACGGCTACGAGCAACCGGTGTGCATCCTCACCCGCCCCGCCGCCGAAGCCCTCCACAAGGTCCAGCAAAGGCTCCTGCGCGGGGGCTACACGCTCAAGGTGTACGACTGCTACCGGCCGCAGCGCGCCGTGAACCACTTCGTGCGCTGGGCCGAGGACCTCGACGACCAGGCAATGAAGGGCGAGTTCTATCCCAACGTCGACAAGACTCGGCTGTTCGCGGACGGCTACATCGCGGAAAAATCCGGCCACAGCCGCGGCTCGACCATGGACCTCACCATCGTGAAGCTCCCGGCGAGGCCCACCCGGCCCTACCACCCCGGAGAGCCGCTCGTGCCCTGCTTCGCACCCAAGGACGAACGCTTCCCCGACAACTCCGTCGACATGGGCACCGGCTTCGACTGCTTCGACACCCTCGCGCACACCCTCGACCCGCGCATCCAGGGCCGGCAGCGCGCCAACCGCCTGCTGCTGAAGAGCACCATGGAGGGCTTCGGTTTCGTCAACCTCGCCGAGGAGTGGTGGCACTACACGTACCGGCCCGAGCCCTATCCGGACACCTATTTCAACTTCCCCGTGTCCTGGAAGTCGCTCCTCGGCCGCCGTTGAGCAACCTCCCCGAGATGCCCTTCCCCCGATCGGATACATTCCGCTTCGTGTCCGAAACTCAAGCCTCCACCCCCAACTCCGCGCCCGACTCACACTGTTCGAGCTGCGGAGCGCCCTATGGAGAGGGCGTCTCCGGCTGGCCGCGCACATGCCCGGCCTGCCACACCGTGGCCTACCGCAACCCGCTGCCGGTCGCGGTCGCACTCCAGCCCGTGTACGACACCAAAGGCACCGCCCTGGTCGTCATCACCCGAACCGTCGCTCCCGCGCGCGGGGGCATCGCCCTGCCCGGCGGGTTCATCGACGACCGCGAGGACTGGCGGCAGGCCGTCGTGCGCGAGCTCAAGGAGGAGACCGGCATCGACGCGGCCGGCCGCGACGTCCGCCTCGTCGACGCCATGAGCTCCCCCGACGGCCATCTGCTGCTGTTCGGTCTGCTCCCCGAACGGCCCGCAGAGGGGCTGCCGCAGTCGGCCGCCACGGACGAGACGGAGGGCTGGCACCTCCTGCGCCGGCCGGAAGAACTCGCCTTCCCGCTGCACACGCTGGCGGTGCGCGCCTGGTTCGAGGGCCGCTACGTCTGAGCTCCGGCCTCCCCGAGGCCACGTACACGCACCGGATAGGGCGGCTCGGACGGGCCGCCCTCACCCTCCAGCTCGACCACCGGCCCGCGTCCTTGCCAACGGGTGACGTAGCGCTCCAGTTCCGGTTCGTCCCACCCGTCACCCGCGTCCGGCACCACCAGCCCGCCCCCCGTGCGGCCCTGGGCCGGCGCCCACACCTCCAGCTCCAGCCCGCCGTCGCTGCCGCGCACCGGGAGGACGGCACCCGCGCGTACCAGCACCGGGATCCGTGACAGGGGGGCGTCGACGAGCACCTGCGCCGGCCCCTCGTACACCTGCTCGGTGACCGCGTCGTACCAGCGGCCCCGCGGCAGCTGAACCGCACGCCGGTCCGTGCCCGGGTCGAGCACCGGTGCTACCAGTAGGCAGTCGCCCAAAAGGAAGGCGTCCTCGCAGTCACGCAGCGCGCGGTCCTCGGGCGCGTTCCACCACAGAGGCCGTACGTAGGGTGCTCCGGTGCGCCGCGCCAGATGCGCCAGCGTCATGAGGTACGGCAGCAGCCTTCGGCGTTCCTCGAGCGCCACGCGCGCGTGCTCCAGCACCTCCGGGCCGAACTCCCAGGGCTCCCGCCGCCCCGCGCGCAGACCGGCGTGCGTACGGAACAGCGGCAGATACGCGCCCAGCTGGAACCACCGCAGGTACAGCTCGGGAGACGGACTTCCGTCGAAGCCGCCGATGTCCGGTCCCGAGTAGGGCACCCCGCACAGCCCGAGTCCCAGGACCAGCGACAGCGAGGCCCGCAGTCCGGGCCAGCCCGTGGCCACGTCGCCCGACCAGGTGCCCCCGTAGCGCTGCAGGCCGGCCCAGCCGGAGCGCGAGAAGAGGAACGGCCGCTCATGGGGAGCCAGCTCCAGAAGACCCTCGTAGCCCGCCCTGGCCATGCACAGGCCGTAGACGTTGTGCGCCTCCTGGTGATCGCCGCCACGCCCCTCCAGGGAGTGCCTGGCCGAGCGCGGCAGCGTCTTCTCCCCGAACGCGGTGAACGACGTGGGCTCGTTCATGTCGTGCCAGAAACCCGAGAACCCCTGAGCCAGCCGCTCTGCGTAGAGTCCGCCCCACCACTGACGTACGCGCGCGTGCGTGAAGTCCGGGAAAACGGCCTCCCCGGGCCACGCGACTCCGTGCACGACCCGTCCCGAGGCGTCCCGGACGAACGCGTCCTCGGCCGTGCCGCCGTCGTACACGGCGTTGCCCTCTTCCGCCTTGACCGCAGGGTCGACGATCGACACCAACCGGATCCCCTCCCGGCGCAGCTCCTCCGCCAGCACCGGCAGCTTGGGGAAGTGCTCGTGGTCGACGGAGAACACCCGGTGCTCGTCGTAGTGGTCGATGTCCAGGTGGACGGCGTCCAGCGGCAGCCCGCGCTCCTGGTAGCCCGCGACGATCCGCCGGACCTCCTGCTCGCTGCCGAAGCCCCAGCGCGCGTGGTGATGTCCCAGCGCCCACGCGGGCGGCAGCGCCGGCGCCCCGGTCAACGACGCCCAGGCGAGCAGCACGCGCGCGGGGGTGCCGACCATCACCCAGCAGCGCAACGGACCGCCGTCCATCCGCAGCTCGCTCATGCCCGGCCGGTCGTGCCCGGAACCGGCGCCCTCCTCGCCCTCCCGCAGCGACACCGTGCCGTCCCAGGAGGAGTCGTGGAAGACCAGATGCGTGGCCGCGTCGGACACCACCATCTGTACCGGCATGGTGATGTACAGCGGATCGTCCCCGGGAGCGAAGCTGCCGCCCGGGTCCGTGTTCCACAGCCGGTACGTCCCCTCCCGCAGCCGCGGTCCCGACGAGCGGCCCCCCAGCCCGAAGAACCGCGCGTCCGCCGGCACCTCCGAGCGCTGCATCCAGCGCGCGGGCCCGCCACCGACCGGCTCCCACCACCGGGGCGGCAGATCCCGCCGCAGGGTCACCCCGCCGGGCGTACGCACCTCGACCGCGCCGTGCCGTGAGACGACGACCGTCACCCGCTCGGCCACGACCCGCCAGCCACCGTCCTTGTCGGGTTCCAGGACCGCCCGGGGATCGGGCTCCGGACAGCGGCCCGCCAGCGCGTACGACGGCTCCGGACCGGCCCCGTCCCAGCCCCAGAACACCGCCCCGTTGACGGTCACCATGATCCGCAGCTCCGAGCGCCCGAACCGCACGACACCGCCACCCGCGGCCGGTTCCACCTCCCGCACGCGGCCGGGCACCCGCGCGCGCTCGGCACCCCGCGGGGGCAGCGCGGTGGCGTCCGCGCGCCTCCTGCGCCATGCCGCCTTCACGGCCCGCAACCCCTGGGACGCCCCCACCGAACCGACCACCCTTATCGAACGCACCAGGTCACGACCGTCCATGCTGCTCACCCTGCCACTGACCGCCCCACGCGCGCGTGCCGTTCAACTGCCGTTCACCCGTGCTGGGAGCACATCTTTACGACACGGACTATGTGGGGGGCACCCTGGTGTAGAAGTCGATCACATGGCATCGTCCCTGTCAGCCGCGTCACGCGCACACCCCAGCCCGTGCGCGAGCGACGCACACGACGCGCACAGTCCGGGAGCCGCCCCATGTCGACCGTGAACCCCCAGCCGCTCTGGCAGCCGGATCCGGAACGTATCGAGCAGGCACAGGTCACCAGGTTCCAGGCCTGGGCGGCCGAACGCCACGGCGCTCCGGCCGAGGGCGGTTACGCGGCACTGCACCGCTGGTCCGTGGCCGAACTGGAGACCTTCTGGCAGGCCGTCACGGAGTGGTTCGACGTCCGCTTCTCGACGCCCTACGCGCGCGTGCTCGGCGACCGCTCGATGCCGGGCGCCCAGTGGTTCCCCGAGGCGAGCCTCAACTACGCCGAGCACGCCCTGCGCGCGTCCGCGACCCGCGCGGACGAACCGGCCCTCCTGTATGTCGACGAGACCCACGAAGCACGGCCCGTCACCTGGTCGCAGCTCCGCCGCGAGGTCGGCTCCCTGGCCGCCGAGCTGCGCGCCCTCGGTGTACGCCCGGGAGACCGCGTCAGCGGCTATCTGCCGAACATCCCGGAGGCCGTCGTCGCCCTGCTCGCCACGGCGGCCGTGGGCGGTGTCTGGACGTCCTGCGCCCCCGACTTCGGGGCCCGCAGCGTCCTGGACCGTTTCCAGCAGGTCGAACCGGTCGTCCTGTTCACTGTCGACGGCTACCGCTACGGCGGTAAGGAGCACGACCGCCGGGAGATCGTCGCCGAGCTGCGCCGCGAACTGCCCACACTGCGTGCCGTCGTCCACATCCCGCTCCTCGGCACCGACGTGCCCGAGGGCGCCCTGGAGTGGTCGGCCCTGACCGGTGCGGACGCCGAACCCGTCTTCGAGCAGGTCCCCTTCGACCACCCGCTGTGGGTGCTCTACTCCTCGGGCACCACCGGCCTGCCGAAGGCCATCGTCCAGTCCCAGGGCGGCATCCTCGTCGAGCACCTCAAGCAGCTCGGCCTGCACTGCGACCTCGGCCCCGAGGATCGTTTCTTCTGGTACACCTCGACCGGCTGGATGATGTGGAACTTCCTCGTCTCCGGCCTTCTCACCGGCACCACGATCGTGCTCTACGACGGCAGCCCCGGATTCCCCGACACGGCGGCCCAGTGGCGGATCGCCGAACGCACCGGCGCCACCCTCTACGGCACCTCGGCCGCGTACGTCATGGCCTGCAGGAAAGCCGGCGTGCACCCCGCGCGGGACTTCGACCTCTCCAAGGTCGAGTGCGTCGCCACCACCGGATCACCGCTGCCGCCGGACGGCTTCCGCTGGCTGCACGACGAGGTCCGCGACGACCTGTGGATCGCATCCGTCAGCGGCGGCACGGACGTGTGCTCCTGCTTCGCGGGGGCCGTTCCCACCCTCCCGGTCCACATCGGCGAACTGCAGGCACCCGGCCTCGGCACCGACCTGCAGTCCTGGGACCCGAGCGGCAAGGCCCTGATCGACGAGGTCGGCGAGCTCGTCGTCACCAACCCCATGCCGTCCATGCCTATCTATTTCTGGAACGACCCCGACGGCAGCCGCTATCACGACAGCTACTTCGACACGTATCCCGGTGTGTGGCGGCACGGCGACTGGATCACCGTCACCTCCCGGGGCTCCGTCGTCATCCACGGCCGCTCCGACTCCACGCTCAACCGCCAGGGTGTGCGCATGGGCTCCGCGGACATCTACGAAGCCGTCGAGCGCCTCCCGGAGATCAGGGAGTCCCTGGTGATCGGCATCGAGCAGCCCGACGGCGGCTACTGGATGCCGCTGTTCGTGCACCTGGTGCCCGGCGCGACCCTGGACGAGGACCTTCTGAGCCGTATCAAGCAGACCATCCGCGAACAGCTCTCCCCCCGCCACGTACCGGACGAGATCATCGAGGTGCCCGGCGTGCCGCACACCCTCACCGGCAAGCGCATCGAGGTCCCGGTCAAGCGCCTCCTGCAGGGGACCCCGATGGAGAAGGCAGTCAACCCGGGCTCCATCGACAACCTCGACCTGCTGCACTTCTACGAGGAACTCGCCCGCAAGCGCGCCTGACGGTCAGCCCCCGTAGGTGGCCTCGGACTCACCCAGTACCGCGGTGAAGTCCGAGGCCAGCCGCGCCGCGTCGGCGGGCTCCAACTCGGCCACGGAGATCCGCACGCCCGGTGCCGACGACAGCCGGAACCTGGCCCCCGCCGCCACCCACCAGCCGTACGACCGCAGACCGTTCACGACGGCCGACTCGTCCCGCACCGGAACCCACAGATTCATCCCGCTCGCACCCCGTGCGCCGATCCCGCGGTCCGCGAGCTCACCGAGGAGCGAGCCGCGGCGCAGCGCGTACGTCTCCTGCGCCCGTGCCGCCAACGCGCGCGTGCCGTCGTCGGTCAGCAGGCCGTGGACGATCTCCTGAAGGAGATGACTGACCCAGCCCGACGTCAGCAGCAGCCGGCCGTCATGGCGGGCCAGGGTGGTCGCGTCACACGCCGCCGCGGCCCACCGCAGGTCCGTCCCGAGGAACTTGCTCACCGTGCGGACGTGCACCCAGCGGGTCAGGCCGCCGGCGGTCAGCGTGTGCAGCGGGACACCCGCGACGGCGGACGCGTGGTCGTTCTCGACGACCAGCACGTCCCGCTCCTCCCGGAGCACTTCCACGAGCGCGTCCCGGCGCGCCTCGGAGAAGCAGCCGCCGTACGGATTCTGTGCCCGCGGACTGCACACCAGGGCCCGCACCCCAGCACGCAGCGCCCCGCGCAGCGCCTCGGGGCGTATCCCCTCCTGGTCCACGGCCACCGGCACGATGCGCAGTCCCAGAGCCGTGACCAGGTCCAGCAGATGATGGTATCCGGGGTCCTCCATGGCCACGGCGTCCCCCGGCCGCAGCTCCACGGACAGCAACCGGCCGATCAGATCCAGCGCTCCGTGCGCGAAGGTCACGTGCTCCACGGGCACCCCGTCGGGTCCGATCCAGTCCCGTACGGCCTTCTCCAGTCGCGGCAGCCTCGGCGTCGAGCGGTGGGCGCGGACGCCGGGGGAGAGACGCGACGGCGGTACGAGAGCGGGCAGCAACGCGGGATCCGGGTGGCCGCCGGACAGATCACGCAGCCCCTCCGGGACCCTGGGCGGTCGCCGAGACGCCACCGAGGGAGCCGGCGCCACGACCGTCCCGCCACGACCTCGTGTGACGACGATCCCGCGGCCGCGCAGCTCCTTGTAGGCGGTCGCGACCGTACCCGGGCTCACGCCGAGGTCCTCCGCCAGCCGACGCACCGGAGGCAGGGCCGCCTCGGGGCCCAACGCACCCTCCGCGACGGCCCGTTCGACGGAGGCCGCAATTCCCTTGGCTGTCGTGCCAGTGATCCCATATTGTGTTGCCACGTTGGAAATTATGTATCAGTACATAACTGAAGGCAAGGGGGAGCAGTGCATCCGATGCGTCGTGCAGCCGCTTGGACGGACCGGATACCCGGAGGGCCGGACGGCCGCAGACTGCTCGCCATCGCCCTCGTCGACCGCGTCGGCAGCGGCCTGTGGGCTTCCGTCTCGGTCCTGTACTTCACCTACGTCTCCCACCTCTCCATCGCCCAGGTCGGCACACTCGTCGCGACCGCCGGAGCCATCGGCATCGCCGGAGCGCCCCTGGCCGGACGCATCGCCGACCGATTTCCCCTCACCCGCGTCCTGCTCGCCGTCCAACTCCTACGAGCCGTCGCCTCTTTGGGACTGCTCGCGACCGGCGACTACGCCCTCCTCCTCGCCCTCTCGGCCGTCGGCAGCCTCGGAGACCGTGCGGCGAGCGTCCTCACCAGGCTCTACGCCACCCGCGTCGCAGGACGCGACCGCGTCCGCTACCAGGCCATCCACCGCACCGTCGCCAACGCCGGCTGGGCCCTGGGCGGCCTCGCCGCGGCGGCCGCCCTCGCCACCACCACCGCCTACCAGTGGCTCCTGACCGGAGACGCGCTGTCCTTCCTCGCCTCCGCGCTCCTCACCCTGCGCTGCGGCGAACCCCCGTCCGCCTCCCGCGTCGTCACCACCTCGCAGCACGCCGCACCCTCGACCAGGCCGGCCACCCCCTGGCGCGACCGCACCTACCTTGCCTACGTCGCCACCGAAACCGTCCTCTTCCTCGACGACGCGGTCTTCAAGGTCGGGCTCCCCCTGTGGATCGCCCACGCGACCGACGCACCGCACGGCCTCGCGCCCCTGCTGCTGGTCCTCAACAACGTGATGGTGGTGGTCCTGCAAGTTCCCCTGGCCCGGTTCGGCACCACGACCCCAGCCGCCCGCAGGCTGCTGCTCCCGCTGTCCGCAGCGTTCGCCACGGGCGGCATCGCCATGGCCCTCTCCGCCGGCGGGGGAGCCGTCGCCGCCACCCTCCTGCTGATCGCCGCCGCAGCCGCCTTCACTCTCGCTGAGATGCTGCACGCCACCGTCTCCTGGGAACTGTCCGTCGCCCTCGCCCCCGGCGCCGCCCAGGGCGCCTTCCTCGGTGTCCACGGCCTGGCCCAGTCCGCCCAGCGCAGCGTCGGGCCACTCGCAGTCACCGCGGCCATCGCCACCGGCCCGGTCGGCTGGACCGCCTTCGGCGCTCTCATCGCGCTGACCTGCGTCATCCAGCATCGCCTGGTCCGCGATCGCCTTGCCCGGACCCCGTTGTCAGTGCCGCCCGTTACTGTGAGTGAGCATTGATCGACCGTGCACAGGGGGAAAGATGGCGCACACCGACCACCAGACCATGCGACGCGTTCTGCGCCGCGAAATCGCGGGCACCATCGGCCTGCTGACCGACGAGCACGACTTCCGCACCATGCGGCGGTACCGCAGCTTCACCTTCGACGACCACCAGACCTATCTCCAGCAGGTCGAGGCGCTCCTCAAGGTCCGCGCCGCCCAAGGCAGCCACACCACGGTGGCCCTGTTCGACCCGCAGGAATACGCCGAGTTCTGCGCGGAGGCGGACCTCGACCCCGACATCCCGTCCAGCCGCGCCCGGTTCACCGCCGAACTGGCGAGCACCGGCCCCGTCCTTCCCTACGAGGGTCAACCCCTGTCCGACCTCGTCCCCGCCCTCGTCGACGAAGCCGTACGCCAGGCCACCTGGGAGTACGCCTCGACGCTCCTCGCCCGACTGGGAGCCTGCGCCTCCTGCGGCGAGGACATCGGCCGAGCCGCGTTCACACGAGCGTCGCGCCTGCTCGTTCGCATCCTCGACACCGCCGGAGGACGCAACCGACACCTCGTGTGCAGCGTCTCGGCAACGGCCGAAACACTCGTCTCCGTTCTCCACGCGGACGAGGACGAGCACGGCGCCCTCCAACTCGACGAGGCCGAAGCGCTCGAGTTCACCACCGTCCTCGCCCTCGGCCTCGCCACCCAGAGCCCCGGCGGACTCGTCATCCGCACCAGCGGCCCCGGCACCACCGACCGCGTCTACGGCTGGCGCCTGCGCGGAGACGGTCTGCGCCCCCTCACCGCCGGCGAGGTGTTCGACGCCTACTGCACCGACATGGATTCCGGCGACATCATCTCCCCGGAATCCGACGTCGACTACTGCGTACCGCCCGACCTCGGAGAGGAAGGACAGACACCGGGCCACCGCCACTGACACGCGAGGGGCGCCCCACCCACAGGTGAAGCGCCCCTCGACGACAGTCGGCGACCGACCCGGCCCGGCTACTCGCCGGACAGCACCGCCTGAGCCGCGTTGCGCGCCTCCTCGGCGCTCTCCGTGGCCCGGGCGGCCGCGGCGGCACGCTCGCACTGGGCCAGCGTGTACTTCGCCAGCGCCGCCCGCACATACGGAATCGACGCCGCACCCATGGAAAGAGAGGTGACACCCAGACCGGTCAGCACACACGCGAGCAGTGGATCGGACGCGGCCTCACCACACACTCCGCAGCTCTTGCCCTCGGCCTTGGCCGCCTCCGCCGACAGTGCCACAAGGTCGAGCAGCGCGGGCTGCCACGGGTCCTGCAGCCGGGACACCGCACCCACCTGACGGTCCGCGGCGAACGTGTACTGAGCGAGGTCATTGGTCCCCAGCGACAGGAACTCCACCTCCTGCAGGATCGACCGGGCCCGCAGCGCGGCCGACGGGATCTCGACCATCGCCCCGAACTTCGCCCGCAGCCCCGCCTCACGGCACGCGTCCGCGAAAGCCTTGGCATCGGCACGGTCCGCCACCATCGGAGCCATGACCTCGAGGTAGACCGGCAGACCCTCGGAGGCCTTCGCCAGCGCGGTCAGCTGCGTACGCAGCACCTCCGGGTGGTCGAGCAGCGTCCGCAGACCCCGTACGCCCAGCGCGGGGTTCGGCTCATCGGCCGGTGTGAGGAAGTCCAGCGGCTTGTCCGCCCCCGCGTCCAGGACACGTACGACGACACGGCCCTCGGGGAACGCCTGGAGAACCTGCCGGTAGGCCTCGACCTGCTTCTCCTCCGACGGGGCGTTCTTGCTGTCGTCCAGGAAGAGGAACTCCGTACGGAACAGACCGACACCCTCGGCGCCCGCCTCGACGGCGGCCGGCACGTCCGCCGGACCACCGACGTTGGCCAGCAGTGGCACCTTGTGACCGTCGGAGGTGGCACCCGGCCCGGTGGCGGCGGCCAGCGCGGCCTTCCGCTCGGCGGCCGCGGCCTCCAACTGCGCCTTCTTCTCCTCGCTCGGGTTCACGAAGATCTCACCGGTGCTGCCGTCGACGGCGACCAACGTCCCCTCGGCGAGCTCACCAGCCCCTGGCAGCGCCACCACGGCCGGCACACCGAGCGCCCGCGCGAGGATCGCGCTGTGACTGGTCGGCCCGCCCTCCTCGGTGACGAAACCGAGGACCAGGGCGGGATCCAGCAGCGCGGTGTCCGCGGGCGCGAGATCACGCGCGATCAGGACGTACGGCTCGTCGCTGTCCGGGACGCCGGGCATCGGCACTCCCAGCAGCCGGGCGACGATACGATTCCGCACGTCATCCAGGTCGGCCACGCGACCGGCAAGGTACTCACCGGCACCGGCCAGCAGGGCACGGTAGGCGGCGAACGCGTCGTACACCGCCCGCTCCGCCGTGCTGCCGACGGCGATGCGCCGCTCGACGTCCGCCATCAGCTCGGGGTCCTGCGCCATCATGGCCTGGGCCTCGAGCACCGCCTGGGCCTCGCCGCCTGCCAGATTGCCGCGCGCGATCAGATCGGCCGCCACAGCCTCCACCGCCTGGCGGGCCCGCCCCTGCTCCCGCTCCGCGTCCTCCGCCGGGATCTGCTTGGCAGGCGGCTCCAGCACCGCCGTTCCCATGTGCCGAACCTCGCCGATCGCCACACCGTGGCTCACGCCGACGCCTCGCAGCGTTGTCTCCATCTCACCCGTCTCCGATAGTGCGGCGGGTCCCGCCGCCGCGGTGGTTGTCCTACTCGCCGTCATACGACGGCACTGACGTCACTTCCAGAGGAAGAGACTGTCGCCGGCCTTCACTTCGCCGCTGTCACGAAGATCGGAGAGAGCTTCCTCGGTGGCTTCCAGCGCCACGACCGGGCACACCGCTGACTTGCCGGCGGCCTCGACGGCGGCCGGGTTCCAGCGCACGACACCCTGACCGCGGGTCACGGTGTCTCCCTTGTTCACGAGCAGCTCGAAACCCTCGCCGTTGAGCTGCACGGTGTCGATGCCGAGGTGGGTGAGGATGCCGTGCCCCTGCTCGTCGACCACGACGAAGGCATGCGGGTGGAGGGAGACGATGACCCCGTCCACGGGGGCGACGGCCTCGGAGGGCTCACGGACAGGGTCGATGGCGGTGCCCGGGCCGACCATGGCCCCGGAGAAGACCGGATCAGGCACTGCCGCCAGTCCGATGGCGCGTCCGGCCAGCGGGGACGTCACGGTGGTCATGGGAAGCCTCCCGGAGTGGAGTTGCATACAGGGGCCGTCACTGTCCGTCCCTGACGGCACGCTGTGCAGCAGCGTATGTCAGACGAAGTGACGGTTCCGCATGAAGGTACCGGGTAGAGGTCTAGACCACCAACCCTATCGATTTGCACGCCCTTCGAGGCCCCGTGTACAGTCGTACTCCTGCTTGAGGCCGAGCGACGCGAGCGAGCGCGCTTGATCAGCAGGAACCAAACTCGTCAGATCCTATCCCGGGGTCGCCTTCTGCATGCCCGCAGGAGAGTGGTCAGGGGGACGGAAAAACACTGATAGAGTTTGAAACACCGAAGGGAAGCGCCCGGAGGAAAGCCCGAGAGGGTGAGTACGAAGGAAGCGTCCGTTCCTTGAGAACTCAACAGCGTGCCAAAAATCAACGCCAGATATGTTGATACCCCGTTCCCGGCCGGTTC
>NZ_JBEXPK010000034.1:0-97834 GCF_040612015.1 Streptomyces sp. NPDC006476
CATGAACGCCGTCCTATCAGGCAGAGGCAGGGAAATCTGCCAGACGCCGACCCTTCAGCCCCACACACCGGAACTAAGCAGCGACACGCTACTAGCACAGCGGCTAGACCAAGTTCGTCGCGCAGGGCGGTGACGAGGTCGAGGATGCCGCGCTGGGTGACGACGTCCAGACCGGTCGTGGGCTCGTCGAGGACGAGGACCTTGGGGCGGGCCGCGAGGGCCATGGCGATGGCGACGCGCTGCTGCTGCCCGCCGGAGAGTTCGTGCGGGTAGCGGCGGGCAAGGTCGGCGGGGCGGGGCAGCCGTACCTGCTCCAGCAGATCGAGGACGGACACGGCACCGCCCGCCTCCGCGATCTGCCGTCCGACGCGCATGGACGGGGTGAGCGCGTGCCCGGCGTTCTGCGCGACCATCGCCACGGTTCCGCCACGCAGGCGCCTCAACTCCCTTGGAGGCAGGGCGAATACGTCGAGACCGTCGACCCGCACGGTCCCGCCGTCCAGGCGCGAGCCGTGCCGCAGGTGGCCGAGCAGGGTGGCCGCGACGGTCGACTTGCCGCTGCCGGACTCGCCGACGAGGGCGAGCGTGCGACCCTCGGCGACCTCGAAGGACACGTCCTGCACGACGGGCACGTCACGCCCGCCCGAACGGTAGGACACGCAAAGGGAGTTGACGGAAACCACAGCGGCAGAGGTCATCAGGAACCCTCCCTGATCCGGTCGACGCCCCAGGCCTTGGACAGGCCGTCGGCCGCGAGGTTGAGCCCGACCACGAGCGTGGCCAGGGCGATGATCGGTGCGAGGCTCGCCATCGGGACGACGGTGATGGCGGTGCGGTTCTCCGCGACCATGAGCCCCCAGTCGGGGGTCGGCGGGTCGGCGCCGAAGCCGAGGAAGGACAGCGAGGAGATCAGCAGCACGACCCAGGAGGCCCGCATGGCGAACTCCACGCACACCACGTCGACGATGTTGGGCAGGACCTCCCGCCACAGGATCGACCAGGTGCGCTCGCCGCGGGCGCGGGCCGCGGTCACGTAGTCGTTGGGTACGACGGCGAGCGCCGCGCCGCGCACCACCCGTACGACCTGGGGCACGAACACCACGGCGACGGCGATCACGATGACCGCGGGACCGGTGCCGAGCGCGGTCACGACGACGAGCAGCGCGAGGACGGCCGGCACCGAGAGCACCGCGTCGAGGACGCGGCCCATTACGTCGTCGAACCAGCCGCCGCGCAGCGCCGCCGCACAGCCGATCACGGTGCCCAGGGCGAGGGCGATGAGGGTGGCGACGACGGACACGCCGAGCGCGTACCGGCCGCCGTACAGCACCCGGGTGAGGACGTCCCGGCCGTACTGGTCGGTGCCGGCCCAGTGCGACCAGCTCGGTCCGAGGAGCGCGTGGGAGGGGTCGTTGGCGATGGGGTCGTACGAGGTGAGCAGCGGAGCGATCAGGGCGATCAGGGTATGGACGCCGACGACGGCGAGACCGGCGAGGGCCGTGCGGGAGGAGCGCAGGGTGCGCCATGTGCGGGATGCGTGTCCCGGCGCCGCCAGGGTCACCGGTGCAGTGTCGAGGGTGGTCATCAAGTCCTCCCGCGCGTACGGAGCTTGGGGTTGAGGGCCATGGCGCCGAGGTCGGCGGCGAGGTTGCAGACGACGTAGACGACGGCACTGATCAGCGCGACGGCCTGGACGACGGGCAGGTCGCGGTTCTGCACGGAGGTGAGCATCAGCTTGCCGATGCCCGGGTAGTTGAAGACGTTCTCGACGACGGCGACACCGCCCACCAGCCAGGCCACGTTCAGGGCGATCACGTGCAGGGTGGGCAGCAGGGCGCTCGGGAGAGCGTGCCGGGTGACGACCCGCCAGGTGGACAGTCCCTTGAGCCGGGCCGTGGTGACGTACTCGCTGGCCATCACGTCGATCACCGAAGTGCGGGCCATGCGGACGATGTAGGCCGCCATGACGATGGCGAGGGCGAGCGCGGGAAGCCAGACGGCGGGCAGGAGTTGGCCGACGCTCGCGTCGGGGCCGTACAGGACGACGGCGGGGAACCACGGCAGCGCGACCGAGAAGCACAGCACCAGCACGGTGGCGACCACGAACTCGGGGACGCTCATCCCGACCAGGCCGGCGGTCGAGATGAGGTGGTCGGCCCAGCGGTCGCGGTACAGGCCGGCCAGGACGCCGAGGACGAGGGAGCCGGTCACCGCGAACAGGATGGTGACGACGGCGATGAGCGCGGAGTTGCCGAGGTACTGGGCGACTTCGCTGCCCACGGGCTTCCCGGAGACCAGCGAGGTGCCGAAGTCGCCGTGCACGGCCCCCTTGATCCAGTCGAAGTAGCGTTCCCAGGCGGGCTGGTCGAGCCCCAACTGCTTACGGAGGGCGGCCACCGCGTCCGGCGTGGCGTCCTTGCCGAGGATCTGAGTGGCGACGTCGCCGGGCAGGGCCTGCAGGGCGAGGAAGACGAGTACGGAGGAGAGCAGCAGCGTGCCGAGGGCGGCTGCCAGTCGGCGGGCGACGAACACGAGCATGCTCAGGCCCCCTTCAGGCCGATGCCCAGGTAGTCGAACTCGAAGCCGTGCTCGGCGTATCCGCGCACCTTGCGTGAGATCCCGACGAGCCGGTCGGCGAACATGGGGGTCATGGCCCCGCCCTTCTCGATCACCAACGTCTGTGCCTCGCCGTAGAGTTCGCGGCGCTTCGTGTCGTCGGTCTCGGCGCGGGCGCGGTCGAGGACCGCGTCGAATTCCTTGTCGGACCAGGCGGTCTCGTTGTAGGAGGAGCCGCTGCGGAAGATCTGGGTGAAGAGCTGGTCGACGGGCCTGCCCGTGTACCAGTAGGTCGCCATCAGCGGCTTCTTCATCCAGATCTGTGTGTAGTACGAGTCCGCGGCGGCCGTCTTGACGCGGATGCGGATGCCGGCCCGCTTGGCGGACTCCTGGTAGGCGAGGGCCATGGGGGTGAGCAACGGGTCGTAGGCGGAGGTGTAGAGGTCGACGGCCAGCCCCTCCTGACCCGCCTGCTTCAGCAGGTGCTTCGCCTTCTCCGGGTCGTGCGTCGGGTGCGCGGAGATGTGCAGTGGGTCGTCCGGGGGGACCGGGTTGTCCCAGCCCGCGCTGCCGGCGCCCTGAAGGGCTACCTTCACCACGTGCTCGGGGTCGTAGGCGAGCTTCATCGCCTGCCGTACGCGTACGTCGGTGAAGGGCTTGTCGGTGGTGAGCATCGGCAGCACGTACCACTGGGCGTTCTTCACCCGGGCGACGGTCGCGCGGTCGGAGGCGGCGACCACGCGGGCCGTCGCGAAGTCGAGGTTGGTCTGCGACAGCAGGTCGACCTGGCCCGCGAGCAGGGCGTTGGCTCGGGCGGACATGTCGGCCACGGAGTAGAAGGAGATCGCGTCGAGGACGGGCCGTCCGGCCCAGTGGCCGGAGTGGGCGATGACGCGGCCGGGGCCCGCGGGCGCGAACGACTCCAGTTTGAAGGGGCCGGTGCCGATGCCGGTGCGGCCGATGGACTTCGCGCTGCCGTCGGGGACGACGTAGCAGTTGTAGTGCGTGAGGAGGCTGGGGAACTCGGCGTTCGGGGACTTCAGCGGGACGACAAGGGTGTGGGCGTCGGGGGTGCGCAGCGTCTTGGGGTCGATGAGCGGAGCGAGCACGGCGGCCTGCGGGGAGGCGGTCGCCTTGTCGATGATGTGGCGCAGGGTGTAAGCGGCGTCGGCCGAAGTGAACGCACGGCCGTCGTGGAAGGTGACGCCCTTGCGGAGCCGGAAGGTCCAGGTGCGGGCCTTGGCGTCGCTCTCCCAGGACTCGGCCAGGTCGGGGGCCAGTTGGCCGTCCGCACCGACGCGGACGAGGCGGTTGTAGAGGGCGCCGAGGTATTCGTACGCCGACAGGGAGCTCGCCGGGTCGAGGGTCTCGGCGTCGGACGCGGGCGGCCGGGCGATCCGGAGGGTGCCGCCGCGGTCCGGGGTGCCCTTCGGCGCCGCGGCGGGCAGCACCGTGCCGGGGGCCGCGCCGGAGCACCCGGACAGCAGCCAGGACGCACCGAGACAGGCGGCGCCGGCGGCCAGGAACGACCGCCGTCCCGCGTGGTGGGTGTCGGGCATGGGCCGACCGTCCTTCTCGCTATTCGTTCACTGGAACGATTGAGTGGAGTGCGTGAACGATAGCCAGCCGACGCTTTCGCGCCAACCCTCGGGCGCGGAGAATTAACCGCGGAAACGGACCCGTAACCACGGCAGGGGCGACGACGGCGGTCGGGACGGGGCATGCGCGCTGACTATCCTTTGCGCCATGACCAGCACCGGAAGGCCTCGCGACACCTCAGTGCAGTCCGTGGACCGTGCGGTGTCGATCCTGCAGTCGCTGTCCCGGGGCGGCCCGTCCGGCGTCACCGAGATCGCCGAGGCGCTGGGCCTGCACAAGGCGACGGTCTTCCGGCTGCTCGCCACGCTGGAGTCGCGCGGACTGGTCGAGCAGGACGCCGAGCGGGGGCGCTACCGCCTTGGTTTCGGCATGGTCGAACTGGCCGCAGGCGCCGGACGGCAGAGCGACCTCTCCCTGCTCAGCCGCCCCGTATGCCGCGAGCTGGCGGCCAAGGTGGGCGAGACGGTGAACCTCGCGATCCACGACGGGCTCGAAGTGATCACCATCGACCAGGAGATGGGCGGCGCGACCATCTCCAGCGTGGACTGGGTCGGCAAGCGCAGCCCGATGCACGCCACCGCGGCCGGAAAGGTCTTCCTCGCACACATGCCCGAGCAGCAGGCCGACGAGGTGCTGGAGCGCGGGCTCGCCCAGTACACCCCGCACACGATCACCGACCCGGCGCACCTGAAGGCCCAGCTGCGCACGGTGCGCGACAGCGGATACGCCACCACCTCACAGGAGCACGAGATCGGGCTGGCCGCCATCGCGGCACCGATCCGCTCCCTGGACGGCCGGGTCGTCGCCGCCGTCACCGTCTCCGGCCCCACGTTCCGCCTCGGCGACGACACCGTGCCCGCCCTCGCGGAGCAGGTCAGACAGGCGGGCGAGCGGATCTCCCTGCGCCAGGGCCACCGCCCGCAGCCCTGACCCCGGCGGACCGCATCCCGGCCGCCCCTTGACTGCCACGGGCAGGCGCCTCCACCATTTGTCTCGCATCGCGATTAAGTTTCGCAATGCGAGACATCCGCGCTCGCTGTACGGCCATCGACGCCCCGACGCAGCGACCGGCCTCCCACTTCCCGAGGAGTGGTTGTGCCTTCCCAGAGTTCCCAGAGCCTCGACCCTCTGCTCCAGCCCTTCCGGCTCAAACACCTCACCCTGCGCAACAGGGTGGTCAGCACCTCCCACGAACCGGCCTTCGGCGAGGACGGCCTGCCCAAGGACCGCTACCGCGCCTACCACGTCGAGAAGGCGCGCGGCGGTGTCGGCCTGACCATGATCGGCGGTTCCGCCGTGGTCTCGCCGGACAGCCCGCCCGCCTTCGGCAACCTGCTGCTGTACCGGGACGACATCGTGCCGTGGCTGCGCCGCCTCGCCGACGAGGTGCACGAGGCCGGGGCGGCGGTGATGTGTCAGGTCACCCATCTCGGCCGCCGTACCAGCAACTACGCCGGAGACTGGCTGCCGGTGCTGTCCGCCTCGCCCCTGCGCGAACCCGCGCACCGGGCCTTCCCCAAAGCCGCCGAGCCGTGGGACCTCGACCGCGTGACGGCCGACTACGTGTCCGCCGCGCTGCGCTGCCGGGAGGCCGGCCTCGACGGCATCGAACTCGAGGCCTACGGGCATTTCCTGGACAGCTTCCTCTCCCCCACGACCAACCGCCGTGACGACGACCTCGGCGGCAACCTGGAGCACCGTATGGCGTTCCCGCGCCGGGTGATCCGGGCGGTGCGGGAGGCCGTCGGCCCGGACTTCGTGGTCGGGATCCGGCTGATGCTCGACGAGGCCCGCCCCGGTGGGCTGACCTTCGACGACGCCCTGGTGGCGGCGGAGCGTTTCACCGACGACGGCATCGACTTCGTCAGCACCATCCGCGGCTCCATCGAGAGCGACGCCTCCCTGGTGCGCGCGATCCCGCCGATCGGCACTCCGCTGGGCCCCTTCCTGGAGTTCACCGGCGAGGTCCGGCGCCGGCTGCGGGTGCCGGTGATGCACGCGGCCCGGATCGCCGATGTGGCCACCGCGCGGCACGCCCTGCGCGAGGGACTGCTCGACCTGGTCGGTATGACCCGCGCCCAGATCGCCGACCCCCATCTGGTCGCCAAGGTCGCCGCCGGCCGCGAGGACCGCATCCGGCCCTGCGTCGGGGCGAGTTACTGCCTGGACGCGATCTACGACTCGGGCGACACCAAGTGCGTCCACAACCCGGCGACCGGCCGGGAGTTGACGCTTCCCCACACGGTCCCGGTGACAACCGGCCGCCGCAGGAGGGCAGTTGTCGTCGGCGCCGGTCCGGCCGGTCTGGAAGCCGCCCGGGTTCTGGGCGAACGCGGCCATGACGTGGTGCTGTTCGAGGCCGCTGACCTCCCCGGTGGCCAGATCCGGCTCGCCGCCTCCAACCCGCGCCGCCGCGATCTGCTCGGCATCGTCGACTGGCGGGTGGCCGAGTGCAAGCACCACGGCGTCGACCTCCGCTTCGGCCGCTACGCCGAGGCAGACGACGTACTCGCCGAACACCCCGACCTGGTGATCGTCGCCACCGGCGGCACGCCCAACCGCACCTTCCTGGACGCGGGCGAGGACCTCGTCGCCGACACCTGGGACGTGCTGACCGGCTCACTGCGCCCACGGGGCGAGGTCCTGGTCTACGACGACCATGGCGGCTACCCCGCGTTGGACGCCGTGGAAGTGCTCGCCCCGTCCGGCGCCCGTCTGCACTACGTGACCCCGGAACGCACCCTTGCCCCCGACGTCGGCAGCATGAACTCCCCCGCCTACCTCAGGGTCTTCGCGGAACACGACGTGACCACCACCCTCGCCCGGCGGCTGCGGGCCGTGCGCCGCGCCCCCGACGGCCGCCGCCTGATCGCGACCCTCCACAGTGACTACACCGACGCCGACACCGAACTTTCCGTCGACCAGGTGATCGTGGAGCACGGAACCCTGCCCACCGACGAGCTGTACCGCGAACTGCTGCCCGGCTCCAGCAACTTCGGCGAGGTGGACTACCACGCTCTGCTCGCCCACCAGGAGCAGACAGTGATCCGCAACGACACCGGCCGCTACCAGCTGTTCCGCCTCGGCGACGCGGTCGCCGGCCGCAACATCCATGCCGCCGTGTACGACGCCCTGCGGCTGTGCCTGCCGGCCTGAACCCTTGTTGGAGACACCCATGAGCACACTCGCCCCCGCCCCGGACGTGTCGGATCTCGTGGCCCGCCGCGCCGCCGGCCAAAGTCTCGAAGCCCCCTTCTACACCGGCCGGGAAGCCTTCGACCTCGACATCGAAGCGGTCTTCGCCCGGAGTTGGCTGTACGTCGCCACCGAGGCCGAACTCCCCGAACCCGGCGACTACGTGACCGTCACCCTCGGTCCGTACTCGGTGATCCTGCTTCGCGACGACGACGAAGAGGTACGCGCCTTCCACAACGTCTGCCGCCACCGCGGCGCCCGGATACTCAATGACGAGCGCGGCTCGGTGGGCAACGTCGTCTGCGGCTACCACCGTTGGACCTACGGTGTGGACGGCCGCCTGCTGCACGCGGAGTCGCAGCCGGCCGACTTCGACCCGTCCTGCTTCGGACTGCGGACCGTCCACGCCCGCACGGTCGCCGGCCTGGTGTTCATGTGCCTCGCCGAGCAACCACCCGCCGACTTCGACGAGGTGGCGGCCCGCATCGAGCCGTACATCGCGCCGCACGACCTGCGCCGGGCGAAGGTGGCCACGCAGATCGACCTGGTGGAGAACGGCAACTGGAAGCTCACCATGGAGAACAACCGGGAGTGCTACCACTGCGGCGGCCACCCGGAGCTCCAGTGCTCCCTCTTCCCCGTCTACGGCTACGCCGAACAGGACGTGCCACCGGTGCTGCGTCCTGCGTACGACCGCTATCTGCAGGCCGACGCCGAGTCCCGCAAGACGTACGAGTCGCTGGGCCTGCCGTACGAGGCGATCGAGGAACTGGACACCCGCACCACCGGCTTCCGCATCCAGCGCGAACCGCTGGACGGCGCGGGCGAGTCCTTCACCGAGGACGGCACGGCCGCCTGCAAGCGGCTCCTGAACGACTTCCCCACGCCCCGCCTGGGCCGCCTCTCCCTCCACATGCAGCCCAACGCCTGGTTCCACTTCCTCTCCGACCACGCGATCACCTTCTCCGTGATCCCGCTCGCGCCGGACCGCACCCTGGTCCGCACCACCTGGCTGGTGCACCCGGACGCGGTCGAGGGGGTCGACTACGACCTCGACAGCCTGACCCGGGTGTGGACGGCCACCAACGACCAGGACGCGCTCCTGGTCGCGCGCGCCCAGCAGGGCATCGCCAGTCCCGCCTATCTGCCCGGCCCCTACGGCCCGACCGAGTACCAGGTCGAGGCATTCGTCAACTGGTACGTGACCCGGCTGAAGGCGCACCTGGCACCATGACCGACACGCTCCCGGCCTGGGCCGGAACCCGACCCTGGGACGACGAGGACACCGACGGACTCCTCGTCTGCAAGCAGATCCACTCCCTGACCCCGGACGTCAAGACCTTCGTCTTCCAAGCTCCCGAGCCCCGCCTCTTCCAGCACGACCCCGGCCAGTTCCTCACCCTCGGCGTCGACATCGACGGCCGGCCCGTCGAGCGGTGCTACACGATCTCCTCGCCACCGACCCGTCCCCACTCGGTCGCGATCACCGTGAAGAGGGTCCCGGGCGGGCTGGTCTCCAACTGGCTGCACGACCGTCTGCGCCCCGGCCACACGGTGCGGGCGCGGGGCCCCCTCGGGGACTTCTCCTTCATCCGGCACCCCGCGCCGAAGTACCTCTTCCTGTCCGGCGGCAGCGGCGCGACCCCGGCGATGGCCATGACGAGGACGCTCTACGACCTCGCGCAACCGGCCGACGTGGTGTTCGTCCACAGTGCCCGGACCCCCGCCGACATCCTCTTCCGCCGCGAACTCGACCTCATCGCCGCCACCGCGCCAGGCATCCGGGTGGTGCACGTCTGCGAGGCGGACGGTCCGACCGAGCCCTGGGGCGGCCACCGCGGCCGACTGACCTTCGAGATGCTGCGGCAGATCGCTCCCGACTTCCGTCAGAGGGAGATCTTCACCTGCGGCCCCGCCGGCTACATGGCCGCGGTACGCGCCCTGCTCTCGACGGCCGGGGTGGCGAAGGACCGCTACCACGAGGAGAGCTTCGCCTTCGAAGCGCCACCGTCTCCCGCTTCCATGACCGGCACCGAGGAAGCCACCGAAGGGCGCGTCTTCACCGTCGAGTTCACCCGCAGCCGACGCACACTCACCTGCGATGCGGACACCTCCCTCCTGCAAGCCGCCTCCCGGGCCGGCCTGAGCCTGCCCGCCTCCTGCGCCCAGGGAATGTGCGGCACCTGCAAGACCACACTGCTGGCCGGGTCCGTCGACATGCGGCACAACGGAGGCATCCGGCCGCGCGAGATCGCCCAGAACAAGATCCTGCTCTGCTGCGCCACACCTCAGGAGAACCTCGTCGTCGACGCCTGAGGGGAGATGCCGGATCGGTGCATCTCGATGCCGTAGCCGCCGACGAGTGAGCACTTTCGACGCCGGAAGCGACAACCGCTACCCGAGGAACGACAGGCGCACCTGACGGTTGACATTGTCTTTATTGGTGTCCACCAGGCACACCGACTGCCATGTCCCCAGCTCCAGCCCCCCGCCGACCACGGGCAGCGTCGCATGCGGCGGCACGAAAGCCGGCAGCACGTGGTCCCGGCCGTGCCCGGGGCTGCCGTGGCGGTGCTGCCAGCGGTCGTCGGCCGGGAGGAGGGTGTGGAGGGCGGCGAGGAGGTCGTCGTCGCTGCCCGCGCCCGTTTCGATGACGGCGATTCCGGCGGTCGCGTGCGGGACGAAGATGTTGAGCAGGCCGTCACGGCCGGCGGCCGCCTCCCGCAGGAAGGCCTCGCAGTCGCGGGTCAGGTCGACCACCCTCTCCGTGGAGCCGGTGGCGATGTTCAGGACTCGGGTGGTGAAGGCATCTGACATGACCCCATCCTGACCCCTGCGCCGGGTTTCACACGTGCGTCACGACCCGTCCGCCGCACGCGGACGGGAAGATCCACGGCCTGCCCGCCGTTAGTAGAAACGTGAACAACACGCGCGAGGTCGAGGTAGTCGTCATAGGCGCCGGTCAGGCGGGTCTGTCCAGCGCCTATCATCTGCGCCGCACCGGTTTCGAGCCGGAGCGCGACTTCGTGGTCCTCGACCACTCCCCCGGCCCGGGCGGCGCCTGGCAGTTCCGCTGGCCCTCGCTGACGTACGGCAAGGTCCACGGCATGCACTCCCTGCCCGGCATGGAGCTGACCGACGCCGACCCCGAGCGGCCCTCGTCCGAGGTGATCGCCGAGTACTTCGCCACCTACGAGCACACCTTCGACCTGCGCGTACGGCGGCCCGTCGACGTCCGTGCCGTGCGGGAGGGGGACGGCGGGCGGCTGCTCGTCGAGACCTCGGACGGCACCTGGTCGACCCGGGCGCTGATCAACGCCACCGGCACCTGGGACCGGCCGTTCTGGCCGCGCTATCCCGGTCAGGAGACCTTCCGGGGGCGGCAGGTGCACACCGCGCAGTACCCCGGGCCCGAGGCGTTCGCGGGGCAGCGGGTGGTCGTGGTGGGCGGGGGCGCCTCCGGTACGCAGCATCTGCTGGAGATCGCCCGGTACGCGGCCGCCACCACCTGGGTCACCCGGCGCCCGCCCGTCTACCACGAGGGCCCCTTCACCGAGGAGTACGGCCGGGCGGCCGTCGCGCTGGTGGAGGAGCGGGTGCGGCAGGGGCTGCCGCCGCAGAGCGTCGTGACCGTGACCGGACTGCCGCTCAACGACGCGATCCGGCGGGGCATCGAGGACGGGATCCTCGACCGGCGGCCCATGTTCGACCGGATCACCGCCGACGGCGTGGAGTGGGACGACGGGCGGCGCGTCGACGCCGACGTCATCCTGTGGGCCACCGGCTTCCGGGCGGCCATCGACCATCTCGCGCCGCTGCGGCTGCGCGAGCCGGGCGGCGGGATCCGTGTCGACGGCACCCGCGCGGTCGCCGATCCGCGCATCCATCTGGTCGGCTACGGCCCGTCGGCCAGCACCATCGGCGCCAACCGGGCCGGCCGGGCGGCCGTACGGGACATCAGGCGCCTGCTGGCCAAGCGGCCGGCCGAGCCGGTCGCCGCGTGAGGCACCGTCGGGTCACTTGGCCGGGCTCGCGCTCTTCTGGTTTGCGTTGAACTCCGCGACGTCGCGCTGGTGTTGGGCGAAGTCGGCGGTGAACCGGGTGTCGCCCGGTTTCACGGTGACGAAGTACAGCCAGTCCCCCGGCGGCGGGTTGATCGCGGCGCGCATCGCGTCCTCGCCCGGGTTGTCGATCGGCGTGGGCGGCAGCCCCATGCGCTGGTACGAGTTGTAGGGGCTGTCGATGCGCGTGTCGCCGGCGCTGGTCCTGAGCGAGGCCCGGTTGAGGGCGTAGTTGACGGTGGAGTCCATCTGCAGCGGCATCCCGTGTTCCAGCCGGTTGAAGATGACGCGTGCCACCTTGCCCATGTCCGCCTTCGAGGCGGCCTCGGCCTGCACGATGCTCGCGATGGTGACCGCCTGGTACACGTTCATGGCGTTGCGCTGGGCGCCGGCCGCGACCGGGGCGCCGTTGAACTTCTTGTTCGCGGTGTCGACCATGTACGCCAGCAGGGACTCGGGGGTCGCCTTCCTGCCGTTGCTCTCCAGCGGATACGTCGCCGGGAAGAGATAGCCCTCCGGGTTGCCGTCGGCGTCGTTCGGCAGCTTCAGGCCGGCCTTGGCGATCGACCTCCGAGTACTGCCCGCGGGCAGCGCCAGGGCCTTGTCGACCGCCTCGTAGACCTGCCCCGCGCGCCAGCCCTCCGGGATGACCAGGGACGTCGGCCTGGCGTGCTGCTCCCTCTCCAGGGTCAGCAGCGGCACCGCCACGGCGGTGCCGGCCACGACGGCTCCGGTCGCGATGAGGGCGAACCGGCCCCTGCGCGTCAGTCGAATCGCGCTCCGAGTACTCCGTGGCGGAGTGTTCTGGTCCATGCGGGCACGGTAACCCGCATATCATCACAAACCCGGCATATTTTCAGCTTGTCGGTTCCAGTTGGGCATCCCGGCGTACGAGGGCCGCGTACCGCCCGTCGTGCTCCAGGAGTTCCTCGTGGGTGCCCCGCTCGGCCACCCGCCCGGAGTCGAGGACCACGATCTGGTCGGCACCCCGGACGGTGGACAGGCGGTGGGCGATGGTGAGCGTGGTGCGGTTGGCCGACAGGGCGTCGATGGCGTCCTGGACGGCCGCCTCCGTACGGGTGTCCAGGGCACTGGTCGCCTCGTCGAGGATGAGCACCGGCGGGTCGCGCAGGATGGTGCGGGCGATGGCCAGGCGCTGCTTCTCACCGCCGGAGAAGCGGTGGCCGCGCTCGCCGACGACCGTGTCGTAGCCGTCGGGCAGGGACGCGATGTGCTCGTGGATCTGGGCCGCCCTGGCCGCCGCCTCGAGTTCCGCGTCGGTGGCGTCCGGCTTGGCGAAGCGCAGGTTCTCGGCGACCGAGGCGTGGAAGAGGTACGTCTCCTGGGAGACGACGCCGACCGCGCGGGCGAGGGTGTCGAAGTCGAGGTCGCGGACGTCGACGCCGTCGAGGGTGACACGGCCGCCGGTGACGTCGTAGAGGCGCGGGACGAGATAGCCGAGCGTCGACTTTCCGGCGCCGGTCGGACCGACGACGGCGAGGCTGCTGCCGGCCGGGACGGTGACGTCGATGCCGTCGAGGATGGGCCCGCCCTTGTCGTCGTAGCGGAACTCGACGTCCTCGAAGCGGACCTCGCCCTTGATCTGGTCGAGGTGCACCGGGTTCTCGCGCTCGGTGATGTCGATGGGCAGGTCGAGGTACTCGAAGATGCGCTGGAAGAGCGCGAGCGAGGTCTGGATCTGGACACCGGTCGCCAGCAGGCTCACGGCCGGGCGGAACAGGCCCTGCTGGAGCGAGACGAAGGCGACGATCGTGCCGATGGAGACCTTGGGGCCGCCGAATTGCAGGGCCATGCCCGCAGTCCAGTAGATGATCGCCGGCATGGCGGCCATGACGATGGTAATGACGGCCATCCGCCAGCGTCCGGCCATGTTGGAGCGCACCTCGAGGTCGACCAGACCCTCGGACTCATCTGCGAAGGACTTGGTCAGCGAGTCGGAACGGCCCATGGTGCGGCCGAGCAGGATCCCGCTGACGGAGAGCGACTCAGTGACGGTCGCGGCCATGGCGGCCATCTGCTTCTGGCGCTGGGTGGTGATTTTCTTGCGTTCGTTGCCGACGCGGCGGCTGATCCACACGAACACCGGGAGCAGCAGGAGGGAGACGACGGTCAGCCGCCAGTCGAGGGCGATCATCGCGACGATGGTGGCGACCACGCTGGTCAGGTTGGAGACCAGGGAGGTGGCGGTGGAGGTGACGGTGGCCTGCATGCCACCGATGTCGTTGGCTATGCGGGACTGGACCTCACCGGTGCGGGTGCGCGTGAAGAACGCCAGCGACATGCGCTGCAGACGGCCGTAGACCGCGGTGCGCAGGTCGTGCATGACGCGCTGGCCGACGGTGGTGGAGATCAGGGTCTGCAGCACACCGAAGACGCTGGTCAGGACCGCGCTGACGATCATGCCGAGCGCGAGCAGGCTGAGCAGGCCGGTGCGGCCCTGGGGGATGGCGACGTCCAGGATCTCCTTGAGGAGGAAGGGCGTGGCCACGGACACCAGGGACGCGGCACCGACCAGCAGTCCGACGACCGCGAGGCGGCCGCGGTAGGGACGGAAGAGCTTCAGGATCCGGCGCACCTGCCGGGGCTGCTGCTTGGCGTCGGCCGGCGGTGTCCAGCTGGGTTGGCGATCGGGATGCAATGGACTCCTACGGGAGTGGGACGGCGAAGACTGGCGGAGCTTAGCTCATTGTTACCTAAGCTCACAATGAATGTCGTCCTGATATTGTTCCCGTATGACCACGCCCGATCCAGACGGCCTGCTCGCCGAGCAGTTGCTGCGGTTCACCCGCCGTGTGCACCGCATCCAGAAGCGGCACATCGAGCAGTGCGGCCTGGGGGTCACCCCGGCCCAGTCCCGGCTGTTGCGCACCCTGGCGCACTACGGCTCACCACCGCGCATGGCCGATCTCGCCGAGCGCCTGGAAGTGGTTCCGCGGGCCGTGACCTCCCTGGTCGACGGACTGGAGGCGAACGGCAAGGTGCGCCGGGTGCCGGATCCGACGAATCGCCGGGTGATCCGGATCGAGCTCACGGACGAGGGCCGCAAGGCGCTGAGCGAGGTACGGGGCGCTCGGCGCTCGGCCGCGGCGGAGATTCTGGCGCCGTTGAGTGATGAGCAGCGGGAGGTTCTGGGCGGGCTGTTGGACACGTTGGTGGATGGAGGGACGGAACCAGGGGCGCGCTGCGGTTAGGGGCGGTGCGGTTCGTGGGCGGCTGCGGGTGGTTGGTGGCTTGTCCGCGCAGTTCCCCGCGCCCCTTTGGGTCGGACCAGTGCTCCCACCTTCAGGGGCGCGGGGAACTGCGCGAACAACCCCCACGCACCCGCAGCCGCCCACGAAGCAGACCCCCCGGGCTACTGGGCGACAGACACCGGGATCTCCGCCTCCGCGGCCGTCTCCCCGCCCAGTACTCGCCTCGCCCGCTCCAGATCCAGCGCCCCCTCCCAGCGGGACACCGCGAACACCGCGACGCAGTTGCCGAGCAGGTTCGTCACGACCCGCATCGAGTCCATGATCCGGTCCACGCCCAGCAGCAGCGCCACCGCCCCCGCGGGGATCGCCCCCAACGAGGAAGCCGTCGCGGACAGCGCGAGGAATGCGGAGCCGGGGATGCCCGCCATGCCCTTGCTGGTCAGCATCAGCACCAGGACCACGGTGATCTGCTGCCCCACACCGAGGTCGACGCCCACCGCCTGCGCGATGAACAGCGTGCCGATGGAGAGGTAGAGCGAGGCGCCGTCGAGGTTGAAGGAGTACCCGGTGGGCAGCACCAGCCCCACCGCGTCGTCCCGCGCCCCGGCTCCGCGCAGCTTCTGCATCACGCGCGGCATCACGGACTCCGTGGACGCGGTACCGAGCGCGAGCAGCATCTCCTCGCGGATGTAGCGCAGGAACTTCCACAGGCTCAGCCCGGTGACGATCCGCAGGGCGACGGCCAGCAGCACGATGAACAGCGCGGCGGCGACGTAGCACAGGACGATCAGCTTGGCGTACGTCTCGATCACGCCGAGCCCGTACTGGCCGATCAGGACGGCCATCGCGCCGAACACCGCGATCGGGGCCAGCCGCATCACGAAGCCGACGACCGCGAAGATGATCTCCTGCGCCTGTTCGACGGCGGGCAGTACCTGCGGCACCTTCGTGTGCCCGAGGTGCAGCAGCGCGGCGCCCACCAGACAGGCCAGGACGAGGACTTGGAGCAGGGAGTTCTCGGCGAAGGCGCCGATGAAACTGGTTGGCAGCGCGTTCAGGACGAACTCCGTGGTCGAAGGCAGCGAACCGCCGTCCGTCTTCGCGTCGACCGCCTTCGCACTGAGCGTGGCCGGGTCCACGTGCATCCCGGCACCGGGCTGCACGACATTGGCCGCGAGCAGCCCGATGAGCAGGGCGAACGTGCTCGCCACCTCGAACCAGACCAGCGCCTTCAGACCGATCCGGCCGAACGCCTTGAGGTCACCGGCCTTGGCGATGCCGACGACGACCACACAGAACACGAGCGGGGAGATGATCGTCTTGATGAGCCGGGTGAAACCGTCGCCGAGGGGCTGCAGATCGGCGGCGAAGCCGGGCCACAGCCTCCCGACGACGATTCCGAGCACGAGCGCGCAGAGGACCTGCGCGAACAGAGAGGTACGCAGTATGTGTGCGACGC
This sequence comes from Streptomyces sp. NPDC006476, assembly GCF_040612015.1. Classification (NCBI taxonomy): domain Bacteria; kingdom Bacillati; phylum Actinomycetota; class Actinomycetes; order Kitasatosporales; family Streptomycetaceae; genus Streptomyces; species Streptomyces sp. NPDC006476. Next base: position 16,083 of record NZ_JBEXPK010000034.1, read on the forward strand.
GTCGCGGGGCGGACGGGACGGACGACGGCACGGGCACTCCTTGTGGGGGGACGTCAACCTCGCAGCTGCCGGGGAGACTTCTGCGATACGGAAAGCGGTTTCCGTGACGATCACTTTCGGGGCGCCGTTGATCCCGTCGGAAACCTCCGTGTTGCGCACATGTAAATCCCGTCCCATGTGACCCATCGCACACACTCGGCTCAGCAGCGCGAGCGGTCCTCCGTGAGCACCCCCTGAACGGTCGTCAGGGAGCGGTCGTAGCACCCTCCGGACCCGTACAGCCGGTAGCGCTCGCTCGTCGTACCGACCGCGTGCCGCTGGTCGCGTGGAACCCCGGTCGTGTACGTGGCGTCACCGGTGACCGCGTCGTCCAGCCGCGACCAGCCGGTGCGCCGGCCGCCCCGCGTCTCGCTCACCGCGGCCCGGTCGCCGAGGGTCAGCACGGTGCGCAGCCGGGCGTCGTCGCCGATCGTGGTCGAGCCGTCCATCGTGTACGTCCGGTGCGTGGCCGTCGTCCGGGCCGGTCCGCGCCCGTCGACGGTGACGGACTCGTCGTCGGTCCAGGTGGCGTCGAGGCCGTCGACGTTCTCGCCGTCGGTCCAGCGGTGCACGGAGGTGTTGGCCAGTGTGCGGCGGACGGTGGTCGTCACCCGGCCGTGCGAGGTGTCGACATATCCGGAGACGGTCAACGCGTGGCCGGCCACGGTGTCCACCCGTTCCGGCGAACCGGCGGTGTAGGTGGAGGAGTTCGCGAGCGTCCCCGACCGGCTCTCGATCAGCTTGCCCGTCACCTGCGCCCTCTTGGCGTCCTGCCACACCAGTACGTTCACCGGTGCGCTCCAGCCGCTCTGCCCCTCGGGCACGCCGACGACCGAGACCTCGAGCTTGTGCGGACGGCCGTCGTCGAGAAGGCCGGCGAAGGGGGTGAGGTCGTACTCGATCGGCTTGACGTCGAAGGCGCGGGGGCCCGGAATCACGTACCAGAGGAAGGGGTTGGACCAGCCCCCGGTCCACACGTGCGGGAACGGCGCGGCGATTCCCGCCAGTTGGCCGTCGACCTTGATCTGGACCTCCCGGTAGGGGCCGCCGTCGGCCTGGCAGGAGTACGGCGCCTTGTCGGGCACCGCCAGGTACCAGAACTCCTCGCAGCCGCCGCCCGATCCGGTGGCGTAGACCTCGGCGAGGACGCGTTCGCTGTTGCGCGGGGTGGTGAGGGTGTTGCCGTCGCCGAGGGTGAGGACCTTGTCGGGGGTCGCGGCGGTGGTCGGCCTCCCGGCGTAGAAGGTGAGCGTGACCTTGACGTCGATCACGCCGGTGTAGGTGTCGTCGACGACGTTCCCGATGAGCATCTCGACGTCCTGGCTGCTGCGGAAGGTGTCGCTGTACCGCGTGACGTCCTTCTCCACGGACCAGGCGATGCCGTCGGGCGAGGGCTCGGGCGTGGAGGTACGGAGGATCTCGACACCGCCGACGTGCAGATAGCCGAGCCGGTCGTACTGCCGCCCCTTGACCTTGCCGTCGAGGCGCAGCACGACCTTGCTCCAGCGGTCGCCGCAGCCCGACGGCGGGGTGTAGGCGCCCCTGTAGGGGGTGAAGTCCCGGAACTGCGCCTCGGCGAGGGTGACCTGGCAGGACTTGCCGTGCGGCTCCGCCACGGGCGGGGCCGCGGTGACCGGGTCGTGCCAGTCGGTGCCGAACTCGGCGGGTACGTCGGCGGACTGGGCCGGCCCCGCCCCTAGGAGGACACTCGCCAGGAGGGTCACCCAGGCGAGCATGAACATGACGATCCGTCTCTTCATGGCCGGTGTTCTACGGCGAGTCACCCCCTCATGGCAATGAGGCCTCCGTCAGAAGGACCGGAGCTCCCCCGGGCAGAAAACCGTTTGCCAGCGACCACGCTGCGAGGCGAACCTGTCACGGTTTGCTGCCGCAGTGAGCGGTTCCCTCCACCCCCCTGACACGAGCCACCGGGACGTCAGTCGTCATGCAGATTCAAGACCTTCCCTATCCCGATCCCGGCGTTCCGGACGCGCGTTCGGGTCCCCGATTCCTGTGGTGGCTGGGCCGCAATCAGCTGGGCGGACAGGTCAAGTCGCTCGCCTGGGGGCTGTTGCACTTCGTGGCGGTCTCCGCGCTGCCGTTCTGTGTGGGCCTCAGTGTGCAGGCCGTGGTGGACCGTTCCGGCACCCGGCTGGCCCTGACGGGCGGGCTGCTGGCGCTGTGCGGCTTCTGCATCGCGCTGGGCGACACCTTCCTGCACCGCACGGCCGTCACCAACTGGATCACCGCCGCCGCCCGGGTGCAGCAGCTGCTCGCCCGCAAGGCGGCCGTACTGGGCTCCGCGCTGACCCGGCGCGTGGCGGCCGGTGAGGTCGTGGCCGTCTCCACCGGTGACGTGGAGAAGATCGGCTGGTTCGTGGAGGCCGTCTCCCGGTTCACCGCGGCGGCCCTCACCGTGGTCGTGGTCTGCGTCGCCCTCGTCCTCTACCAGCCGGCGCTCGGCGTGGTCGTCGCCGTGGGCGTGCCGGTGGTGGCGCTGGCCGTCCTCCCGCTGCTGCCCCGGGCCACCCGACGGGCGGACTTCCAGCGCGAGAAGGCGGGTCGCGCCACCGAGCTGGCCTCGGACACGGTCGCCGGCCTGCGCGTGCTGCGCGGCATCGGCGGCGAGGACCTGTTCCTCGACCGCTACCGCCGCGCCTCCCAGGAGGTCCGCCACGCCGCCGTGCGCAGCGCCCGCATGTGGTCCCTGATCGCGGCCGTCCAGGTCCTGCTGCCGGGCGTACTGATGATCGTCGTGGTCTGGTACGGCGTCCATCTGGCCCAGCAGGGGCGCATCACCATCGGCGAACTGGTCACCGTCTACAGCTCGGTGATGGTGCTGAGCTATCCGCTCCAGCACTTCCACGAGATCGCCATGGCCTACTCGTTCTCCCGCCCCTCGGCCAAGCGGGCCGCGCGGGTGCTCTCGCTGGAGCGGGCCACGGACGCCGAGGGCGTGCGCGCCGCCGACGTGCCGCGCGGCGATCTGTACGACCCCGCGACCGGGCTGCTGGCCCCCGCCGGCCGGCTCACCGCGGTGGTGTGCGGCGACCCGGACGCGGCGGGCCTGCTCGCCGAGCGGCTGGGCGGCCACCCGGCGGACCAGGACACGTCGGTCCTGCTGGGCGGGGTGCCCCTCGACGAGTTGCCGCTGGACACGGCCCGCACGGCCGTCCTCGTCCAGGACAAGGACCCGGTCCTGCTGTCCGGTTCGCTGTGCGAGCTGCTCGACGTGCCCGCCTCGGGGAACGTCAGCGCACAGGACGCGCTGGCGGCCGCGCAGTGCGAGGACGTGCTGGAGGCGCTGGCCCAGGCGTCGCTGGACGCCGAGGACCCCATGGACACGCGGATCACCGAGCGCGGACGCTCGCTGTCCGGCGGGCAGCGGCAGCGACTCGCGCTGGCCCGGTCGCTGATCACCGACCCGGAGGTGCTGGTGCTTGACGAGCCGACCTCGGCCGTCGACTCGCACACCGAGGCACGGATCGCGCAGGGCGTACGCGGGCTGCGGGAGGGGCGCACGACAGTGGTGTTCACCTCCTCGCCGCTGCTCCTGGACCACGCCGACCGGGTCGTGCTGGTGCACGAGGGCCGCGTTTTGGCCGTCGGCGTGCACCGCGAGCTCTTGCACGACGAGCCCCGCTACCGGGCCGTGGTGACCCGGGAGACCGAAGAAGAGGCCGTGCTGAGCGGCGTACTGAAGGAACTCGAAGAGATCGAGGAGACAGCATGATCGGCGTGGCGCCACCGGCCTACGACCCGGCGGCCCCGACGACGGCGAACACCCTGCCGGTCGGCGCCCCCGCGACCGTACGCGCGTATGTGGCCGAGCTGTTCCGCCGGCACCGGCGTGCCTTCCTGGTCCTGATCGGCGTCAACACGGCGTCCGTGATGGCCTCGTTGGTGGGCCCGTGGCTGCTCGGCGACCTCGTCCAGCGGGTGTCGGACGGCGCGCGAGAGCTTCATCTGCCGCTCGTCCTGTCGCTGTTCGCGCTGGCGCTGGCGGTCCAGGCGGTGTTCGTGCGCGAGGTGCGGCTGCGCGGGGCGATGCTCGGCGAACAGATGCTGGCCGACCTGCGCGAGGACTTCCTCGTCCGGTCGGTCGGACTGCCCCCGGGCGTCCTGGAACGGGCCGGCACCGGCGATCTGCTGTCCCGGATCACGACCGACATCGACCGGCTGGCCAACGCGATGCGCGAGGCCGTACCGCAGCTGGCGATCGGCGTGGTGTGGGTGGTGCTGCTGCTCGGCGGTCTCGTGGTCACGGTGCCGCCGCTGGCTCCGGCCGTGCTGGTGGCCGTGCCGCTGCTGGTGGTCGGCTGTCGCTGGTACTACAAGCGGGCACCGTCCGCCTACCGCTCCGAGGCGGCGGGATACGCCGCCGTGGCCGCCGCCCTCGCCGAGACCGTGGACGCCGGACGCACCGTCGAGGCCCACCGCCTGGGCGACCGCCGGATCGAGCTGTCCGAGCGCCGGGTCAGGGAGTGGACGGCCTGGGAGCGCTACACGCTGTGGCTGCGCTCGGTCCTCTTCCCGGTCATCAACCTCACCCATGCCACCGTGCTCGCCTCGGTGCTGATGATCGGCGGCGCGTTCGTGCTCCATGGCTGGATCGGGGTCGGCCAGCTGACGACGGGCGCCCTGATCGCCCAGATGCTCGTGGACCCGGTCAATCTCATCCTGCGCTGGTACGACGAGCTCCAGGTGGCCCAGGTGTCGCTGGCCCGGCTGGTGGGCGTGCGGGACATCGAACCGGGCGCCGGGGAGGAGTCCCTGGCACCCGACGGACGGGACGTGCGTGCCGAGCGGGTGCACTTTGGCTACCGCGAGGGCGTCGACGTGCTGCGCCAGGTCTCCCTGGAGGTCGCCCCGGGCACCCGGCTGGCGCTGGTCGGCCCCTCGGGCGCGGGCAAGTCCACCCTGGGCCGGCTGCTCGCCGGGATCTACGCGCCCCGGGACGGCCGCATCACCCTCGGCGGCGCGGAACTGTCCCGGATGCCCGCCGAACGCGTCCGCTCCCATGTGGCCCTGGTCAACCAGGAGCACCACGTCTTCGTGGGCTCCCTGCGCGACAACCTGCTGCTCGCGCGGACCGACGCGGTGGACGCCGAGCTGTGGGCGGCCCTCGGGGCGGTCGACGCCGACGGCTGGGCGCGGGCTCTGGACGACGGCCTGGACACCGAGGTCGGTTCGGGCGGGACCGCGCTCACCCCGGCCCAGGCCCAGCAGATCGCGCTGGCCCGGCTGGTGCTGGCCGACCCGCACACGCTGGTCCTGGACGAGGCGACCTCGCTGCTGGACCCGCGAGCGGCACGTCACCTCGAACGTTCCCTCGCCCGGGTCCTCGACGGCCGCACCGTCGTCGCCATCGCTCACCGCCTGCACACCGCCCACGACGCCGATGTCATCGCCGTCGTGGAGAACGGCCGCATCAGCGAACTGGGCAGCCACGACGAGCTGGTCGCGGCCGAGGGCGCGTACGCAGCACTGTGGCACTCCTGGCACGGCTGATCCGGGAGCCGCGGGGTCGGGCGGGCCACCGGGTGCGGCCGGGAGGCAGGACCGGGCGGGCCCGGAGCCGCGGAACCGGCGAGCCCGGAGCCACGGGACTGGGTGGGCCTGTGCGGCGCAGGGGTGAAGCCGGGAGGCGCGGGACTGGGTGGGCCTGTGCGGCGCAGGGGTGAAGCCGGGAGCCGCGGGACCGGGTGGCCGGGAGCCGCAGCACTGGGTGAGCCTGTGCGGCGCGGGGGCCGACCGGGACCGGCGCACAGGTGAGCTGGGAGGCGCGGGGACCGAGTGGGCCCATGGGGCGCACCGGTGAGCCCGCGCCCGTCGGCACGGACCCGACGGCCACCGGCGCGTCGGCCCACGGGCCTTCCTCCCGGTCCCGGTGCCTCCTCGCCCCGTGCCGTTGCGCGGTGCCGAACGGGGGTGGAAGTCTGGATATCGGCACCGGCTCGGGGAGTGCCCGGGGACCATGGACGCGTCCCCGGCACAGCCTGTGCTCCGCGCCCGGTGGCGACACCCGGCGTGGTGAGGGCCGGTCCCCACCACCTGGAGGTACCCGTGAACAGCGCCGACGGATGGGGAGACGACGTCTACCAGCCCGACGGAGACGACCAGCGTGAGGACACGGGGCTGCTCGACTCCGAGGACACCCTGGAGTACGACGGTGTGGGCGACCCCCTCGACCGTGGCTGGTCCCCTCCGGAGCGGCCCTGGGCCGTGGAGCACCTCGGTGTGACGGCCGCCGAACGGCGGGTCGGGGAGTCGCTGGACCAGCGGCTCGCCGAGGAACTGCCCGACCTCACCAACAGCGAGGGCGACGGTCTGGGCGACTGCGACGGCACCGACGGGGAACTCCTGGACAACGAGGTCGGCGCGGTTCGCTCCGGCCGGCTCGTGGCCCCCGACGAGGGCGCGCACGAGGACGAGGAGAGCGCGCTGGTCGCCACCGACGTGGGCATCGACGGCGCGGCGGCCTCCGCCGAGGAAGCCGCCATGCACATCGTCGACGAGGACGCGCGGTCCGGCTGATCCACCTTTACCGCAGACGGCAAGGAGCAGGCATGCAGCAGGACAAGCACCCCGACTACCACCCCGTCGTCTTCCGCGACCGCGCCGCCGGCTACGCCTTCCTCACCCGGTCCACCGCGAGCAGCGACCAGACCATCGAGTGGGACGACGGCGAGACCTACCCGGTGGTGGACGTGGAGATCTCCTCGGAGAGCCACCCCTTCTACACCGGCAAGGCCCGCACCGTGGACTCGGAGGGCCGCATCGCCCAGTTCGAACGCCGCTACGGCTCGGGCGCGGGCCAGGGGACCTGAGCGGGCGCGAGCTGCTGGGGAACGGCCGCCTGGGCGAAGGGCACCTGGCAGGAGGCCGCCTGGGAGGAGGGCTTCTCCTCCATCCCGCTCGCCGTGATCGGCCGCCCGCTGCCCGGGGTGTCCCCGGCCCAGCAGTGCAGGGGCTGACCGGGCCGGCCGGGGTGGGGCCGGCTTTCGGGGCCCGCTCAGATGAAGTTCAGCGCCGCCGCGCAGCCCACCCCGCCCAGCAGCATGAACACCGGCATCAGCACCTTCAGCTCGACCCAGCTGCCCGCCCGGAACCGCATGAACCTGGGCGGGCCCACGGGGTACCAGCGCTTGCGGCCCACCGGGATCGGCCACAGGATCGGGCAGCCGGAGACGGTCAGCGCGTCGCCGATGTCGTGCACTATCGCCCCCAGCACGATCGGCAGCCCCAGCCACAGGTACTGCTGGCCCGGCTGCGTGAACAGCCAGTCCGAGCCGTTGCCCGGCTTGTCGAGTATCCCGGCGAGGATCCAGGCGCTGGTCGCCGCCAGGAGCCACACCAGGACATCGCTGCTGGAGCCGCGGGCCGCCCGCCAGAGCAGGCCCTCGATGGCCAGCACCATGTGGACGAAGAGGATGGCGAGGACCGCCCAACGGCCACCCGTCACGGCCGCGGCCGCCGTACCCGCACCGATCAGGACCGCCCACAGCCAGGTGTGGGTGAGCGTGCGGTGGCCGCCGGACCGGCGCGGGTCGCCCTGCTTCCTCGTCGCCTTGTAGACGGCGTAGGAGAGCTTGTCGACGATCTCGCACAGCCCGCGCGAGAGCGGACCGAACGCCCTGGAGATGGTGGCTGCCTTGTGGTCGAGGTCCGGGGCGAGGGCCGCTCCGGCGCAGATCAAGGCACCGACCAGGAGGACCGGCCAGGGCATCGAGTGTCCCGCAGCGGCGGCCGCGGCACCGACGCCGAGCCAGGCCGCGGCCCCCGACAGTGAGTGTGCTGGTCCCATCATGGCCGTTCCCCGCCCCATTCCTCGTGTGCCGCTGTCCAGTTGACCGGGTGCGCTGACGCTCCGTCGGCGACACAGCGTACTGGTCGTGATCTTCGACCTCGCATCCGATTCCCCTATGGAGGAGGACGCCAGGCAAGATGGGTCCGTGACACTCATCGATCAGCTTCCTTCGACCGCCGACCCCGACGCCCTCTACGAAGCCTTCGACTCGTGGGCCCAGGAGCGCGGTCTGACGCTCTACCCCCACCAGGAGGAGGCGCTGATCGAGGTGGTCTCCGGCGCGAACGTGATCGTGTCGACACCCACCGGCTCCGGCAAGAGCATGATCGCGGCGGGCGCCCACTTCGCCGCGCTGGCCCGCGACGAGGTCACTTTCTACACGGCGCCGATCAAGGCGCTGGTCTCGGAGAAGTTCTTCGAGCTGTGCAAGATGTTCGGCACCGAGAACGTGGGCATGCTGACCGGCGACGCGTCCGTCAACGCCGACGCACCCGTCATCTGCTGCACCGCCGAGGTGCTGGCGTCGATCGCGCTGCGCGACGGCAAGGACGCGGACGTCGGCCAGGTCGTCATGGACGAGTTCCACTTCTACGCGGAGGGCGACCGCGGCTGGGCCTGGCAGATCCCGATCCTGGAACTCCCGCAGGCGCAGTTCATCCTGATGTCGGCGACGCTCGGCGACGTGTCCTTCTTCGAAAAGGACCTCACGCGCCGCACCGGCCGCCCCACGTCGGTGGTCCGCTCGGCCACCCGCCCGGTGCCCCTCTCCTACGAGTACCGGCTCACCCCGCTCACCGAGACGCTCACCGACCTGCTGGAGACCAGGCAGGCACCGGTCTACATCGTGCACTTCACGCAGGCCCAGGCCGTGGAGCGGGCGCAGGCGCTGATGAGCATCAACATGTGCTCGAAGGAGGAGAAGGAGCAGATCGCCGAGCTGATCGGCAACTTCCGCTTCACCACCAAGTTCGGCCGCAACCTCTCCCGCTACGTCCGGCACGGCATCGGCGTCCACCACGCCGGCATGCTGCCCAAGTACCGGCGACTGGTGGAGAAGCTCGCCCAGGCCGGCCTGCTGAAGGTCATCTGCGGTACCGACACCCTCGGCGTGGGCGTCAACGTCCCCATCCGCACCGTGCTGTTCACGGCGCTGACCAAGTACGACGGCAACCGAGTGCGCACGCTGCGGGCGCGCGAGTTCCACCAGATCGCGGGCCGGGCCGGGCGGGCCGGCTTCGACACGGCGGGCTTCGTCGTCGCGCAGGCGCCCGAGCACGTCATCGAGAACGAGAAGGCCCTCGCGAAGGCGGGCGACGACCCGAAGAAGCGTCGCAAGGTCGTGCGCAAGAAGGCGCCGGAGGGCTTCGTCGGGTGGACGGAGAACACCTTCGAGAAGCTCATCGCCTCCGAGCCGGAGCCGCTGACCTCTCGGTTCCGGGTGACGCACACGATGCTGCTGTCGGTGATCGCCCGCCCGGGCAACGCCTTCGAGGCGATGCGGCATCTGCTGGAGGACAACCACGAGCCGCGCAAGCAGCAGCTGCGGCACATCCGCCGGGCCATCGCGATCTACCGCTCGCTGCTGGACGGCGGCATCGTCGAGAAGCTCGACACGCCGGACGCCAGCGGCCGCATCGTCCGTCTCACCGTGGACCTTCAGCAGGACTTCGCGCTCAACCAGCCGCTGTCCACCTTCGCGCTCGCCGCTTTCGAACTCCTCGACCCCGAGTCGCCGTCCTACGCCCTGGACATGGTCTCCGTCGTCGAGTCGACGCTGGACGATCCCCGGCAGATCCTCGTCGCCCAGCTGAACAAGGCGAAGGGCGAGGCCGTGGCCGCGATGAAGGCGGACGGCGTCGAGTACGAGGAGCGCATGGAACGTCTCCAGGACATCAGCTACCCCAAGCCCCTGGAGGAACTGCTCTTCCACGCGTACGACACGTACCGCAAGAGCCATCCGTGGGTCGGCGACCATCCGCTCTCGCCCAAGTCCGTCATCCGCGACATGTACGAACGGGCGATGTCCTTCACGGAGTTGGTGTCCTTCTACGAACTGGCCCGCACCGAGGGCATCGTGCTGCGCTACCTCGCCAGCGCCTACAAGGCCCTCGACCACAACATCCCCGACGACCTGAAGTCCGAGGACCTGCAGGACCTCATCGAGTGGCTCGGCGAGATGGTCCGCCAGGTCGACTCCAGCCTGCTGGACGAGTGGGAGCAGCTGGCGAACCCGGAGGAGATGACCGCCGAGGAGGCCCAGGAGAAGGCGGACGAGGTCAAGCCCGTCACCGCCAACGCGCGTGCCTTCCGCGTCCTGGTCCGCAACGCCCTGTTCCGCCGCGTCGAGCTCGCCGCCCTGGACCAGGTGGAGGAGCTGGGCGAGTTGGACACCGACTCCGGCTGGGACGCGGATGCATGGGGCGAGGCGATGGACAAGTACTGGGACGAGTACGACGACCTCGGCACCGGCCCCGACGCCCGCGGCCCCAAGCTGCTGGTGATCCAGGAGGAGCCGCAGAACGGTCTCTGGCGGGTCCGGCAGATCTTCGACGACCCGAACGACGACCACGACTGGGGCATCAGCGCGGAGATCGACCTCGCGGCCTCCGACGCGGAGGGCCGTGCGGTCGTCCGTGTCACCGACGTCGGACAGCTGTGAGCCAAGGAGCGACGCACCCATGACGAACCCGGCCGAGAGACTGGTCGACCTGCTCGACCTGGAGCAGATCGAGGTCAACATCTTCCGTGGCCTGAGCCCCCACGAGTCCCTGCAACGGGTCTTCGGCGGCCAGGTGGCGGGCCAGGCGCTGGTCGCCGCCGCCCGCACCACGGACGGCGACCGCCCCGTGCACTCGCTGCACGCGTACTTCCTGCGCCCGGGCCGGCCGGGCGTGCCGATCGTGTACCAGGTCGAGCGGGTCCGGGATGGCAGGTCGTTCACCACGCGCCGGGTCACCGCCGTGCAGCAGGGCCGCACGATCTTCAATCTCACCGCCTCCTTTCACAAGCCTGAGGAAGGTCCCTTCGAGCACCAGTTGCCGCCGGCCCGCAAGGTCCCGGACCCGGAGTCCCTGCCGACGGTCGTGCAGGAGATCCAGGAGCATCACGGCGCGCTGCCGGAGCAGCTGGAGCGCATGGCGCGCCGCCAGCCCTTCGACATTCGCTACGTGGACCGTCTGCGCTGGACCCCGGAGGAGATCAAGGACGCCGAGCCGCGCAGTGCCGTCTGGATGCGCGCGGTCGGACCGCTGGGCGACGACCCGGTCGTGCACACCTGCGCGCTGACCTACGCCAGCGACATGACCCTGCTGGACGCCGTGCGCATCCCGGTCCAGCCCCTGTGGGGTCCGCGGAGCTTCGACATCGCGTCGCTGGACCACGCCATGTGGTTCCACCGGCCGTTCCGCGCGGACGAGTGGTTCCTGTACGACCAGGAGTCGCCGATCATGACGGGCGGCCGGGGCCTGGCCCGTGGGCGGATCTACGACCTGGAGGGACGCCTGCTGGTGTCCGTGGTCCAGGAGGGCCTGTTCCGGCCGCTGTAGGTCAGGAGTTTCTGCGGCGCAGCCAGCCGAGCAGCCCCCGGGAGTGCTCGCCGGCGTCGACGGCGGGCGGGGCCTGCTCCGCCGCCGCTGGTACTGGGTGCATCCGTTCCTCCCGCGTCTGGGGAGCCGGCCGCGGCCGCGGCGCCGGGTGCTGTGTGCGGGCGATGTCCAGTGCGTGCGCGAGGTCGGCGCGGAACCAGCCGATCTCGTCCGGTTCGTCGGCCTTCAGGATCCGCTCGGCGAGCTGTGCGGAGGGTGAGTTGGGGGCGCCGTAGGACACGGGCTTGGGCAGGAACCGGCTCAAGTGGGCGTGCTCGTACGGGTCCTTGACGATGTCCGCGACCTGGACGGGGTCGAGCATCGAGGCGACGGCCGCCGCCTTGGCCCAGGGATGGCCCGCGGCCTGCCGGGTCAGGAACCCGAGCCGGCGACCGCGCCAGTTGCGCGGTCGCGCGTCCATGCCCTGCTCCAGCTTCTGGCGCAGATCGGCAGGCGTACGGCCGCTCAGGAGGGGCGTGTTGTCCTCGTCGGCCGCGAACTGCCGTAGCTCGTCGGTCAGATAGAGCCAGACCACGGCCCGATAGCGGTTGAGATAGAACCGCACCGGCACGATCATGCCCAGCCGGGCGAGCCGGGTGAACCTGCCGGAGGAGACCTCCAGCAGAGCGGCGCCCGCCGTGGTGCCGACGACCTCGACGCGTTTCAGCAGTGTCTCGGGAAAACCGTCCTCGCCGCGCAGCCGGTCGATCTCGGCGCGGGTGACGCGCCGTCCGCCCCCGCCCTCGTCGGGGACGGTACGGACGAGTCCGAGATCGGCCGCGAGGTCGAACTCACCTCGTTTCAGCCCCAGTTCCCGCGCGGCGCGGCTGGGCGTGTACGCCCCGGCGGTCGATGGTGTGACGATGTTGCCCGACATGATCTCTCCCCCGTGGAGTAGGTGGCCGCCGCCGTTCGTGCGGCCTCGGAAAAACCGTAGCCGCTGGGGCGGATCTCGTGGCCGACCTGTGGATAACTCCACGGAGGAGGGAGAACCAGCAGGTCAGGCCTCTGGGAATGGAGATCGGTCGGGCTGTCGGGCCTCCACGTCGAGGTGTTCGCCGACGCGGTTGACAAGCAGGGTCATCTCGTAGGCGATCTGTCCGATGTCGGCCTCCGCGGCGCTGAGGACGCACAGACAGCTGCCGGTGCCGGCGGCGGTGACGAACAGCACCGCGTCGTCGAACTCGACCATCGTCTGGCGTACTCTGCCCGCGCCGAAGTGGCGTCCCGAGCCCTTGGCCAGGCTGTGCAGCCCGGACGAGACGGCGGCGAGATGCTCGGCGTCCTCCCGCCGCAGTCCCGTGCTCGCTCCCGTCACCAGCCCGTCGTTGGACAGGACCAGCGCATGCCGCACATGTTCGACGCGCTCGGTCAGGTCGTCCAGCAGCCAGCCAAGTGTCTGGTTCTGCGCCATGTTCCGGATCTCCCCGTGTGACGACTCCCCCTGGCCGGAGGATCTCCCGTCAGCCTTCCCCACCATTGCGCCCGCGGGCAAGGAGGATAGGGGCATGGCACAGAAGATGACCGATGAGGAATGGCGGGCGTTCGTCTCGGACGGCACCCGCACCGCGAAACTGTCGACCGTCCGGGCCGACGGGAGTCCGCACGTGACGCCCATCTGGTTCGTCCTGGACGGCGACGACCTGGTGTTCAACACCGCCAAGACCAGCGTGAAGGGGCGGAACCTGGCCCGTGACGGGCGGGCGGCGCTGTGTGTGGACGCCGACCGGCCGCCGTACGACTTCGTCGTGCTGCAAGGGCGCGCCCACATCTCGGAGGACCTCGAGCAGGTGCGGTACTGGGCCACCCGCATCGGCGCCCGGTACATGGGCGAGGACCGGGCCGAGGAGTTCGGGACGCGCAACGGCGTGCCGGGCGAACTCCTCGTGCGCGTCACGATCGACAAGGTCCTGGCGGAGAAGGCCGTCGCGAGCTGACGTCCGGTCAGCCGACCGAGTCCAGCAGCCGGGCGGTGTGCATCCGCCCGGCGTACTCGACGAGCCGGATCAGCACCTCCTTCCCGGAGTCGCGGTCCCGGGCGTCGCAGAGCACCACCGGTGTCCCCTGGTCGAGGTCGAGGGCGCGTGAGACGTCCTGTGCGTTGTAACGGCGGGCCCCGGAGAAGCAGTTGACGGCCACCACGAACGGGATGTGCCGGTGCTCGAAGTAGTCCACGGCAGGGAAGCAGTCCTCGAGGCGCCGGGTGTCGGCGAGGACCACGGCACCGAGGGCACCCTGTGACAGCTCGTCCCACAGGAACCAGAAGCGGTCCTGGCCCGGGGTGCCGAAGAGGTAGAGCGACAGGCCGGAACGGATGGTGATGCGGCCGAAGTCCATGGCGACGGTGGTCGTGACCTTCTGGTCCACGCCGTCGGTGTCGTCCACCCACTGCCCGGCCTCGCTGAGCAGCTCCTCCGTGCGCAGCGGCCGGATCTCGCTGACCGCACCCACCAGGGTGGTCTTGCCCACGCCGAATCCGCCGGCGACCAGTATCTTCAGCGCCAGCGCGGCCGTCTCGCCGCCGTCGGCGTCGGAGTGCTCGGAGACCATGGATCACTTCTCTCGGGAGTGCCGGCAACGGTCGGCATCGGTCGAAATCAGCATCATGACAACTGCGTCCCTTCTCCGTGGGATTGGACCGCTTTTTGCCCGATGCGACCGACCGATACCTGTTCGGTGTCCGGGTGGGTGCACAAGTCGGGACCGTCCGTGCCCGGGTGGTTGTGAACTGTCGTCTACAGCGCGCGCAGCCCCGCGATCACCTCGCGCAGAATCCGTTCGTCGGGAAGCTGGGCGGGCGGTACCGGGCGGCTGACGGTGACGCAGCCGAGTTCGAGCAGGTCGCCCAGAAGCACCCGGACCACGCCGACGGGCAGATCGGCTCCCGCGGCGAGTTCGGCGACCGACTGGGTCTCGGTGCGGCACAGGTCGAGCAGGGCCCGGTGCTCCGGACCGAGCCCGCCCGCCTCGTCTGGGCCGGGCGCGCCGGCGTCCAGGGTGACCAGGGCGATCAGGTCGAAGCGGACCCCCGTGGGGCCCGGCCTGGTGCGTCCGCCGGTCATGGCGTACGGCCGTACGAGAGGCCCGGCCTCGCCGTCGTACCACTGGCTGCCCGGCTGCTGCTGCCCGGCGCCGGTCCTGTCGTCGCTCATGTCGCGCGGACCGCCTCTCGCGTCAACCGGCGGCGGGAGGCCGCGCGGCGATGCGCGGCGCCGTGTACAGGTGCTCGCCGACCCGTTTGACCAACCGGGCCATCTCGTAGGCGACCAGTCCGATGTCGGCGGTCACGGCGGTGAGCACGGCGAGGCAGGAGCCGTCGCCTGCCGCGGCCACGAACAGGAAGCCGTCGTCCATCTCCACCATGGTCTGGCGCACCCCGCCCGCGCCGAAGTGGCGTCCTGCCCCCTTGGCCAGGCTGTGGAAGCCTGAGGCGACCGCGGCGAGGTGTTCGGCGTCCTCGCGGCGCAGATCGGTGGACGCGCCCACGGCGAGTCCGTCGTTGGACAGGACCACCGCGTGCCGCACCTCGGTCACGCGTAGCACCAGGTCGTCCAGCAGCCAGTCGAGTTCGCCGGACTTTCCCCACTCACGACTTCGCTCGAGCGGGGGGACCCCCATGTCTGCCCTCGTGTTCGGGTCCTGGATCATGCGCGATCTCCTTCGCTGCTGTCGCTGCGCGCTGTGTGGTCGGGTGTGGCACCGCGGCCGGGCTGCCTGCCGCCGCCGCGCGCCCAGCCGTCGCGGTAGGCCGCCATGCGGTCGCGCACGACGTCGGGGGTGCGCTGGTCCTCGTGGCGGGAGCCGGAGTTCTGGGTGGCCGGTTTCTCGGTGCTTCGCTCGCGCAGTTGGGGGGCGAGGCTGGCCTGGCGTACCCGGCGGGGCAGGTCGTCGGTGTCCTCGGCGTCGTCCTGGGGTCGGTGCAGGCGCAAGGTGGTGACTCCGGGAGGTGGGGGTTCGGCCGCCCTGTCCGCCGCGGCCGCTGCGGGGGCCGCGAGCGCGGGCCGCTCGGCCAGGGCCGGTACGGACTCCTGCCGTTCGGCGCCGGGTACGCGCGCGTACTCGCGTTCCTGGGGGCGTTCCGCCTCGGCGGCGGCCCTGCGGGGGGAACGTTCCGCCGCGCCGCCGTGCAGAAGGGCGGTGGGCAGCAGGACGACCGCGGTGGTACCACCGTAGGGGGAGGTGCGCAGGTGCACCTTGATGCCGTGGCGGGCGGCGAGCCGGCTGACCACGAACAGGCCGAGCCGGTCGCTGTCGAAGAGGTCGAGTGCCTCGGACTGTTCGATGCGGCGGTTGGCCTCGGCGAGGGTCTCGCCGCCCATGCCCAGCCCCCGGTCCTCGACCTCGACGACGTAGCCGTTGCCGACGGGTTCGCCGGTGACGCGCACGCGCGTGTGGGGCGGCGAGAACTGGGCTGCGTTCTCGACGAGTTCGGCGAGCAGGTGGGTGAGGTCGGCGACGGCCGCGCCGATGACGGCCGCCTCGGGGAGCTGGCGTACCTCCACGCGCGCGTAGTCCTCGACCTCGGACACGGCCGCGCGCACCACGTTGGTCAGGGAGACCGGCATGCGCCAGGCCCGGCCGGGTGCGGCGCCGGAGAGGATGATCAGGCTCTCGGCGTGGCGCCGCATCCGGGTGGTGAGGTGGTCGAGGCGGAACAGGTCGCTGAGTTCATTGGGGTCGTCGGAGCGGCGCTCCATGCTGTCCAGGAGGCTGAGCTGGCGGTGGACGAGGATCTGGCTGCGGCGGGCGAGGTTGACGAACACCCCGGAGATGCCACTGGCGAGCTCCGCGCGTTCGATGGCGGCCCGCAGGGCGGCGCGGTGCACGGTGCCGAGCGCTTCGGCGACCTGTCCGGTCTCGTCCTCGGCGGGTGGTCCCGGCGGTGCCTCGGCCTCGACGTCGATCTCTTCGCCGGCCCGCAGCTTGCGCATCGCCTCGGGCAGGTTGCGGCGGGCGATCTCGAGGGCGCTGTTGCGGAGGCTGACCAGTTCGACGACGAGACCGCGGCCGATGCGTACGGAGATGACGAGGGAGGCGGCCACGGCTGCGAGGCCGAAGAGGACGGCGGCGCCGGCCGGGGTGAGCAGTCCGCGCGTGAACGGGTCGGCGCGCTCGGCGACTCCGTGTCCCGCGTCGGCCTCGATGGTGCGCATGCCGTCCTGCACGCGCGTGTGTGCCTTGTCCCAGGTGTCCTCCGGTGCCATCGCCTGCAGCGGGCCCGGAGTGCCGTCGGCGATCCGGTCCTCCGCGTCGCCGAGGGCGGTGTAGGCGCTGTCGGAGGCGAGAGTGTGCCAGGCGTCGCGCTCGGAGCCGCTCAGGTCGGCGACGGCGGCCTCGGTGAGGGTGCGTCGGGTCTGCGCGGCACCGGTGAACAGGCGCAGCCGTTGCCCGCTCAGGCCCTCGGCAGGTCGCGCACCGGCGAGGACAGCGTCCTCCTGGGCCAGGGACTCGCCCGCGCGGGAGAACTCGAGCAGTACGCGCGCGTCGGAGCCGAGGTCGGCGTCCTGGATGCCGGTGAGCGCGCCGTCCACCGCGAAGGCCTCGGCGACGGTCCTGGTGTACTGGCGGTACGTTTCAGCCCAGTCGGCGCGGCGGTCGAGCACCTGGCTGCGCAGGGCACGCAGCTGCTCGGCGCCGGTGACGAAGGCCCGCAGCCGCCGGGCCACCCCGGGAGGCAGCTCGGTGCTGTCGGCGACGGTGTCGTCGTCGCCGAGGCGCAGCCTGGCCACGGCTTCGTCGGTGCGCTCGGTGAGTTTCTTGTAGTCGCCGCTCTGCCCCGCGGACGGGGCGGTGGCGTATCCCACGGCGGCCGTTCGTTCGGCCTGCAGCGCGGCGACGGCCGTGCCGACGGGTGAGCGGATCTCGGTGTCGACGCGTTGCAACTGACGCAGCCGGGAGACGTCCTGGGCGGTGGTGACGGTGGCGTAGGCCCACAGGGCGAGCAGCGAGACGACCGGCACCATCAGCAGGCAGACGATCTTGGCGCGGACGGTGCGGGGGCGTATTCGCCAGTGCCCCGCGCGCGTGGGCGGATCCTGCGGCACCGCGCCGAGGGGTTCCTCCGTGCTTTCGTCGGCCGGCGGTCCCGCGTGGGCGCGACGGCCGCGCACGGGAGGCGAGGGCGGCGCCTCGGCGCCGGTGGTGGGGCTCCTACGGGGTGTACGCATGGACTCCTCGCTCAGGAGTGGTTCGTGGGCGTGCCGTCGGCGCCGGATCCGGCGCTAGCCGGGGACGCTCTCGACCGGCCGTTGCGCCGAGGCGGAGGCCTCGCGCTCCCCCGTCGTCGGTGACAGCGCGACGAAGGCAGAGGTCAGGAACAGGTAGGACCCGAGGCCGACGGCGAGGGGGAAGATGAACTGCATCACCGTGGCCCCGGGCAGGGGTTGGCTCGAGGGGGTGACCCGGACACTCACCGCGAACATCCCGGTGTAGTGCATGCTGCTCACGGCGGCGCCCATGATCAGGGAGGCGACGGTGACGGCGACGGGCGACTTGATGTTGAGTGCCGCCCACAGGGCCGCGGTCGCCGCGACGACGGCGATCAGCACGGAGAGGCCGACGAGGGCCGGGTCGTAGCTGACGTGTCCGTGCAGCCGTACCGCCGCCATGCCCAGGTAGTGCATGCTCGCGACGCCGAGTCCGGTGGTGAGTCCGCCGAGGAACAGCGCCCGGTTGCGGTCCCGGCTGTAGCCGACGGCGAAGACACCGGCGCACACGACCAGGACGGCGACGAGCAGGCTCGCGATGGTGAGCGGCACGTCGTAGCGGATGTCGGTGCCGCTCACGCCGAAACCGAGCATGGCCACGAAGTGCATGGTCCAGATGCCGGTGCCGATCGCGGATGCGGCGGTGATCAGCCAGTTGCGGCGCGAGCGGCCGGTGGCGCCGAGGGCGCGGACGGTGCAGCGCAGTCCGAGCGCGGCGCCTATGCAGGCCATCACGTACGACAGCACGGGGGTCAGCCAGCCGAAGGTGGCGTGGTCCAGGTGTCCCATGGCCCCGGGACGGTAGCCCCCTCACGGGTGCACAAAGGGGGCGCATTTCGAAAGGTGTTGGAATATGACGCAGAGAGGTATCTGAACGACCGCGTCGCGCTCGAACGTGTGCGCAGCGGCGTCATCCCTGTCGGTGCGGGATCATGCGGAACATGAGCGAGGACCACACACACGTCCAGGAGTTCTTCGGTAGCCGTGCCGCCGGCTGGGACAGCAGGTTCCCCGACGACGGTCCCGCCTACGCGGCGGCGGTGGCCGAGCTCGGACTGCGCGAGGGCGAGCGGGTGCTCGACGCGGGCTGCGGCACCGGAAGGGCACTGACGCCGCTGCGTGCCGCCGTGGGCGCCTCGGGGGTGGTCGTAGGAGCCGATCTGACACCGGAGATGCTCCAGGCCGCCGTACGGGCCGGCAGGGACCGCGACGGGCGGCTGCTGCTCGCCGACGTGGCCGCGCTGCCGCTCCGGTCGGCCTCGCTGGACGCGGTGTTCGCCGCGGGGCTGATCGCGCACCTTCCTCAACCGGGTGAGACTCTGCGGGAGTTGCGGCGGGTGACGCGTCCCGGCGGCACGCTCGCGCTGTTCCATCCCATCGGCCGCGCCGCGCTCGCGGCCCGCCAGGGCCGGCAGATCACCCCGGACGACCTGCGCGCGGAGCCCAACCTCGGCCCTCTGCTGGCCGGTTCGGGCTGGCGGATGACCTCGTACGTCGACCAGGACAGCCGCTTCCTCGCGCTGGCCGTGCGCGTGGACTGACCGTCACAACCGGCCCGCGACCACCGCCACGAAGGCGTCGGGGTTGACGAACATGAGGTTGTGACCGGCGCCCGGCACGGTCACCACGCGAATCACGGGAGTTGATACGTGCCGCAGGGCGACGGCCGTGCGGTGCAGGGCACGCGGGTCGGCCAGGCGCATGGTGGCCGCCCCTTGCGGACTCAGCTTCTCCAGCACGCGTGCGTGAGCGCCGTCGGCGGGAAGGCGTCGAGGTTGGCCTCGCTGAGGACGAGCCGGGAGACCAGCTCCGGCCGCCGGTGCGCCAGCACGATGGCGACGGCGCCGCCCATGCTGGGGGCGACGAGTTCGGCTCGCCGACGCCCGCGGCGTCCAGGGCGGCGACCAGCGCGTCGGCGTGGTTGTCCAGCGTGTATCCGAAATGGGCCGGGCGGTCGCTGATGCCGTGCCCGGAAAGGTCGGCGGCTGTCTGCGACGGCAAGAACTGCGTCGACGCCTCGCCGAGCCGGACCAGCGCGACCTCACCGACGAGAACCCGTGGTTCACCATGCTCGCCGTCCTGCGCCACCTCGACGACGCCCCCGCACAGTCGGCGTACTGCGCCGTCGGCTGGCCCTCCTGGAGGAGCCGGCGAGCTTCTTCTACGACGGTGACTGGCCGCTGCGCGCCGAGGAGCTGCCCGATTCCTTCCGGCGTGGCCTGCTGACCATCGCCCGGGCCATCTCGCGGGCCATCTCGCGGGCCGAGCTCAGCCGGCTGCGGGACACCATCGCCTCACTCGGCGGATGCCCCCTCCTGGCGCCGCACCGGGCACCCTCCGAGGCCCGGAACGGGGCGCGTGCCCAACCGGCCCAGCTCGTAGCCGTTCGGGTAGCCCCTGACCTCCCGGTTCTGGCGCGCGTAGTGGGGTGCCCTGCGCGGCGGCAGCAGCCGGACGAGGCGGCCACGCGCGCGTACCGCACGACGTACGCACGCGCGCGTAACGGCGCCCGGAGGCGGGTAGCGGAAGGCCCGCACGAGGTGGTCGTCGAGCAGGGATAGCGTGACGGTGCGCAGGACGGGTGCCAGGGGACGCGGGTACCAGGAGGCCATCAGGGCCAGCGTGGCGTCCGAGACACGGCGCGCGTTCTCGTCCCAGGCGAAGTGGGCCTCCTCGTAGGCGTCGAGACAGGCCTCGAACTCCTCGTAGGACCCGGGGATTTCCTTGATGCCCATGTGCCGCCCCAGGGTGCGGTAGTGCTCGGCGGCGGCCACGGTCTCGTGCCGCGAAAGCCGGCGCCAGCCGTACGCGTCGATCCACCGCTTGGGCATGACGACGAAGGTGCACAGGACGTAGCGCATGTCGTCGTCGCCGATGTCGTAGGCGCGGTGCATCTGGTTGATCCTGCGGATGGCGGTGCGGCCCTTTTCGCCGGCGAAGCCGTGCTCGACGACCGCGTCCAGCAGCAGCGTGGTGTCGTCGTACCGCTTCTGCGAGCGCTCCGTCAGCTCCGCCGTCTCCGCCAGGAGGCGCCCGATGCTGGGTACCGCGTAGGTGCGGTAGAGGGCCAGTTCGAGGGAGCGGGTGAAGTCCCACGGGAACTCGTAGGCCGCGCTGAGCCGGTAGATCTCGGAGGCGTCCCGGTACGGATCCAGGCTCCGGATCTGTTCGAGCCGTTCGAAGCGGTTCACCGGGCCGTCCCCCTTCTGCCGCCGGAGCTCCAACTCTACGTTGAATGGCAGGAGATGGACGATCAGCGAGGGCAACCACGCAGGGGGAAGGTGGTCAGCATGTTGGGCAGGGTGCGCAAGTCCTGTGCCAGATTCCTCACCGCGGTGCGGGCGGAGATGAACCACGGCCGGGACAAACGTACACACAATCTTTTCGAAGCGGCCGCCGCGTACGTCTCGGCGTGCGCGGAGGACGACCAGGACCGCATCGACGAGGCGGCCGGCTGGGTGTCGCCGGAGGCACTGTCCTTCGGGGTCAACGAGCTGGCGTGCAGGGCCGTCATCGCGCTGGCGCGGGAGCGCGACGAGTCGCCGCGGACCGTGGCGCGTACGCTGCTGGGGCTTCCGGCGGCCTGACGCGCCCGGCGACGGATGGTCGATTCGCCCCGTCCAGCCGGAAAACAGCAGCTCCGGGTGGGCTTGCCAGTCGTGACAAGGAGCTTCCACGCGCATTAGGGTGCGCGCCGTTGGACGAACCGATGGGGAGGCTGGGATGGCCGGGACGGACGAGGACGCCGTCGCCGCCGCGGACGAGGCGCTCTATGTGCTCACGGCGGTACTGCTGACGCCGGCGAAGTTTCCGAGCGTGCTGGGCGACGACTATCCGGAGGCCTGCGCGGCGCTCGGCCTCGCGCCGCTCGCCGACGGATACGGCCTGGTGTTGGGCCAGGACGGGGACGGCGCCCGGTGGACGGTCGTCGTCGACGACGTCTCCCTGGTCGCCGTCGCCATCGCGTCCTGGGACTGCGGCATGGAGTACGACCTGTCGCCCGACGAACGCTCGGTCGTCGCCGCTCTGCCGGGCTGGCCCCTGGCGGTCGCCGTAGCGGCTCCCGGCGTGCCCGCACCGCATGATCCGGATCCCGAGACCGCGGACGGTCCGCCGCTGTCGCCGCCGGACACGGCGACCTGGGGCCCCGCTCAGCGGCGCCTGGGCGCGGACGAGATCGCGCTGCAATGGGCCCTGTGGCGGGAGCAGATCGACGACGCCGACTTCGCCCCCCGCCCGGATTCGGCCGCGGCCGGGACGGCGGAGGAGACGGGGACCGCTGCCGGCTCCACGGGCGGCGAGAAGGCGGCGGATAGCGGCACGGCCGCCCGGGGCGAGGACAACGAGAAGGGCAAGGGCCACAGCGGCATCCGTCGTGTGCTCGCCGAGGCACGCGCGTACGTGGACTCGCCGCCGCCGCTCGGGCGGGTCCGGTCGTCCTTCGCCTCGGGCGACGCACGCACCCTGCGGGCCGACGGTCCCGGCTGGTCGCTGGTGGCCAGGACCGACGACATCGCTTTCGTGCTGCTGGATGCGGAGCCCGGCGAGGTGCTGCCGGTGGGCCGTGGGCCGGAACTGCCCGGACTCCTCGAAGCGCTCGACAAGATGGCTGTCCGCCCGAGTTGATCCCAACCGCACCACGATTCAACGCCCGTCTGTTTCCAGCACCCATGTCGCGGCTCCGTTCCGTGTGCTCCCACCCCATGGATGCCGCACGGCACGGATCGCAGCATGAGGCAGCCACAGGCGCCCGGCCCTGTCGGGACGCCCTTCCTCCCGTGCTGCCCTGGAGGCCGTCATGCGTCCGTCCCGTGCCGTTCCACTCGGCGCCGCCACACTGGTGGCGGCGGCCCTGACCTGGCCGCCTCCCGCCACGGCCACGGCCGTCGGTGACGGGCACTGCGCCCGGCAGGAGCGCGTCCAGGTGCCCGGTGCGGCCTTCCAGCGCGGCGCATGTCTGCCGGACCTCACGACGACCGGGCTCGCCGGCACGCGATACACCGACATGGCGGACCAGGCGGGACTGACGGCCAAGGGCACCATCACCCCCTCCGGGGTGCCCGGGACACAGATCGACGGCTACTTCCCGGACTCCTCGCACTTCAACACCACCCACGGCTGGCATCACGACGCGCAGTTCGTGATCCGGCTGCCGGACCACTGGAACGGCGGCCTCGTGGTCACGGGCGCCCCGGGCACCCGCCGGCAGTACGCGACGGACACGGCGATCTCCGACCAGGTGATCGCCCGGGGATACGCGTACGCGGCCACCGACAAGGGCAACAGTGGTGTCGACTTCTATCGCGACGGCACCCGGCCCGGCGACGCCGTCGCCGAATGGAACGCGCGCACTACCCAGCTCACCCGGGCGGCCAGGCGTGCGGTGGCCCAGCGCTACGGGCACGCCCCGCGCCGCACATACATCACCGGCATCTCCAACGGCGGCTATCTCACCCGCTGGCAGCTGGAGCACCATCCGGAGCTGTACGACGGCGGTGTGGACTGGGAGGGCGCCCTGTGGACCGCCGACGGTCCGAACCTGCTGACCTCGCTGCCCACCGCGGTGGCGCGGATGCTGGGCTCGGCGCGGGACGAGGACATGTACGCGGTGGGCTTCGCGCGCGGCTCGGAGTTCCTGTGGCCCTACCACGAGAACGCCTACTGGGGGGTCACCCAGAAGATCTATCGCGCCGAGTTCGACCCGGCCTACGACCCCGGCTGCCCCGGTCCGTCCGCCGGTGGCACGGCCGAGCAGATCCTGGCCCCCTGCCCGAGCGACGCCCGCTACGCCTACACCTCTCGCCCCGCCGCCGTCCGTCGTGCCGTGGCCAGGGTGGCGCTGACCGGGCGCATCGGCAGGCCGTTGATCACGCTGCACGGGGACCTGGACGCCCTGTTGCCCAAGGCCGCCGACTCGGACGTGTACGCGCGCATGGTCGACGCGCGGGGGCGGGGCGCACTGCACCGCTCCTACACGATCGAGGGCGGCACGCATGTCGACGGGCTGTACGACACCTATCCGGACCGGCTGCGGCCGATCCTGCCGTGTTACCGGTCGGCGTTCGACGCGCTGGTCTCCTGGGTGGAGGAGGGCGTGCGGCCGCCCGCCGACCACACCGTCGCGCGGCCGGCGAGCGGCGATGTGGTCGACTCGTGCGCACTGGACGACCGGGACGCTCTCGCGCGGTAGTGCCTCAGCGACCGAGCTCCTTGCGGGTGACGCGGCGCAGCCTGCGCCGCTGGGAGGGGTCCAGGGTGAGGTAGGCGGCGGCCGGGACTCCCAGGACTATCAGGAGCGACACCCACCAGGGCAGCCAGAACAGCAGGATGATTCCGACCGCCACACCCCCCACGGCGATCTTCGCGTTCTTCGACATGTTACGTCGCCTCCTTCGCGGCCACTGCCGCTCTCTGTCCTGAAAACGGGCCCGCGCTTCCCGCGGTTCCGAGTCACGACCCTGAGACGTCCCTGAGCCGCGACCCCGAGTCGTCCCTGAGAGCCCCCACAGCGATCACGTCCTGAGGGGTTCCCCGACCTCGTGCAGGTGACGCAGGGCCTGCCGATAGGAGTCGACGAGCCCGGTCTCCGCATAGGGAATACCCAACTCCCGGCAGCGCGCCCGCACCAGAGGCCGGGCAAGGCGCAAATGGGGCCGGGGCATGCTGGGGAAGAGATGGTGCTCGATCTGGTAGTTGAGGCCACCGAGGAACCAGTCGGTCAGGAAGCCGCCGCGGACGTTGCGTGAGGTGAGCACCTGCCGACGCAGATGGCCCCAGCGCTCGCCGTCCGGGTCCGGCATCTCCATGCCCTTGTGATTGGGGGCGAAAGCCATCCCGAGGTGCAGGCCGAACAGCGCTTGGTGAAGGGCGGCGAACGCGAGTGCCTTGCCCGGGGACAGCGAGGTCAGCAGCAGTGTCGCGTACCCGGCGAGGTGCAGTGCGAGGAGGGCGCCTTCCACGGCGGCCCGGCCGGCGGGCTGCCTGCGCAGATACCGGAAGCCGTGCACCTTCAGAGCGACGCCTTCGAGAAGCGTGAGCGGGAAGAAGAGCCAGGCCTGGTTGCGGGTCAGCCAGCGCCGGAAGCCGGATCGGTCCCTGGCCTGCTCTCCGGTGAAGACGAGGACGTCGGCGAGGACGTCCGGGTCCTTGTCGATGTGGTTGGGGTTGGCGTGGTGGCGGTTGTGCTTGTCGTTCCACCACGCGTAGCTCATGCCCAGCAGTAGGTTGCCGTGGATCAGTCCGATCGCACGGGCGGCCCTTCTGTCGCCGGTGATCTGGTAATGGCCTGCGTCGTGGCCCACGAAGGCCGTGCGGGCGCAGAACAGGGCGAGCAGCGGGGCCAGCAGCAGCGACCACCAGGTGTCGCCGGCGAGGACGACGCCCGTGACGACTCCGGCCAGCGCCAGAGCGTTGACGGCGATGCCGAGCGCGTACCAGCCCAGGCGCCGTTCCAGAAGTCCCTGCTCCCTGACCGTGCGCAGGAGGGGTGCGAACTCGCTTCCGGTCGGCGCGTCCCGCGCCTTGCGCAGTGGTTCGGCGACGGCTGTGGTGGGCTCGGGCATGTCGGGTCTCCGGCTCCCTCGGCAACGGGCTGACCTGAGGAAACGTACGTAGAGGGCTGCTGCCAAGACCATGAGGCGGCCCCCCGGGTACGGACTGGGGGCAGCCCCTGTGGCGCAGGGGGGTTGACGACACCTCGGCATGCCGGGAGCGCGGTGGGCCGTCCCGTCGGCTCGTGTCGAAGGCCGGCCGAATGCTGTACCCTCGGCGGCGCCGAAAGCGGTAGTCAAATTTGAGGAGTACGGTCAGCTGTGCAGAGGAACCTCGCGGCAACACCGGCAGAGACTTCCGAACTGGCCCGCTGTTGTGCCGTGTTCGTGCCGGGCGATCCGGCCCGAAGCGGCACGGTGGCCTTCTGGAGGCCCGACGGCGGTGTCCCACCGCTCACGGCTGCTGGCTCCCTCGGAAACCTGACGGTCATCCGGCCCGGCGGCGAGGGCGTCGAACCGGCCGAGGTGCCCGCGCTCTCGCTGCCGGTGCGGGCGGCGCTGCCGGTCCTCACGCGTGCGCGTGCCCACGCAGACGGACACCGGGCACCGGTGTTCTGGGGCACGGCCGCCGTACTGGCCCTGCAGTTCCTGGCACGGGGGCTGCTGCTGCCCGGGCTGTCGCCCGGCGACCACGACGCCTGGCGCATCGGCCCCCTGTCCGTGGCTGACCTCGACCGTGTCCGGGAACTCGCCGCCGCCATGCCGCCGGAGGCACACGCCGTGCCGTTGGACGCCAGCGCTCCACCGCGGCTGCCCGCGCCGGAACAACTGCTGCGAGCCTTCCTGGACGCGGTGACCGACGCCCTGCCCCGCTCCCCCGCTGCCCCACTGGTGACCGGTGGCCCCGCGCACGCGGCCCAGGAACCGCAGCAGCTGCCCGAGCAGCGCGCCTGGGCCGCCGAGGTCGCCGCCGGGCACGACGCGGGCGTACGGCTCTCCCTGCGCGTCGAGGCGCCCGGGATCGCGGGATCGGCGGACGAGGACTGGGCGATCACGTTCCGGGCCGTGCTGCAGGTGCACAGCGTGAGTGACCCCCGGCTCGTCGCGGATGCCGCCGACATCTGGGACGACTCGCCGAACACGGCCGCCGGTTTCGGCCCTCACGCGCGGATGGACGCCCTTCTCGCGCTCCGCCGCGCTTGCAGGGCCTGGCCGCCGCTGACGCCACTCCTCGCGACCAGTGTGCCGGGCACCCTCGACCTCGCCGACGAGGACGTCAGCGAGCTCCTGGGCGTGGGCGCGCGAGCTCTCGCCGTGGTCGGTGTGGAGGTGCACTGGCCGAAGGAGTTCACCCGCGACCTGACGGCCCGCGCGGTGATCGGCCCGCCCGAGGACGCACCCAGGACCGGCTCCGACACTCCGTCGTTCCTGTCCATGGACGCCCTCCTCGCTTTCGACTGGTGGTTCGCACTGGGTGGAGACAGGCTCACCCGTGAGGAACTGGACCGGCTCGCCGAGGCCGACCGGCCCGTCGTACGGCTGCGCGACCGGTGGGTCCTGGTCGACCCTCAGGAGGTACGCCGGGCCCGTGCCCTGGAGGATCCCAAGATCACACCCGTCGACGCCCTGGGTGCCGCGCTGACGGGTTCCACCGAGGTCGACGGCCGCCGGGTCGACGTACAGCCCACGGGGTGGCTGGCCGCCCTGCGAGAGCGGCTGATGGCGCCGGAAGCGCAAGAGCCTGTCGACCAGCCCGCCGCGCTGACCGCGACACTGCGGGACTACCAACGGCGAGGCCTGAGCTGGCTGGCACGGATGACCTCCCTGGGGCTGGGCTGCTGCCTGGCCGACGACATGGGGCTCGGCAAGACGATCACGCTGATCGCGCTGCATCTGCACCGTCAGTCCGACACCGCCAACGCCGGGCCCACCCTCGTGGTGTGTCCGACGTCCTTGCTGGGCAACTGGCAGCGGGAGATCGAGAGGTTCGCGCCCGGGACGCGCGTGCGCCGCTTCCACGGTCCGCAGCGCGACCTCGACGCCCTGGAGGACGGGGAGTTCGTGCTCACCACCTACGGCACGATGCGCCTGGACGCGACCCGCCTCGCGGACGTGCCCTGGGACCTGGTGGTGGCCGACGAGGCGCAGCACGTGAAGAACCCGTACTCGGCGACCGCGCGGGAGCTGCGTTCCATCGGCGCACGCGCGCGCGTGGCGCTCACCGGCACCCCGGTGGAGAACAACCTGTCGGAGCTGTGGGCGATCCTCGACTGGACGACCCCGGGGCTGCTGGGCCGCCTCGGCACCTTCCGCACCCGGTACGCGCGGGCCGTCGAGGGCGGGCGTGATCCCGCCACCGCGCAGCGGCTCGCGCGGCTGGTACGGCCGTTCCTGCTGCGCCGCCGCAAGTCGGACCCGGGGATCGCGCCGGAACTCCCGCCGAAGACGGAGACCGACCGCGCGGTGTCGCTGACCCCCGAACAGGCCGCCCTCTACGAGGCGGTGGTGCGCGAGACGCTCGCGGAGATCTCCGGGGCCGGCGCCATGGCTCGGCGCGGACTGATCGTGAAGCTGCTGACGGGGCTGAAGCAGATCTGCAACCACCCGGCGCAGTTCCTCAAAGAGGAGCGGCCCAGGATCGCCGGCCGCTCCGGGAAGCTAGAACTGCTGGACGAACTGCTCGACACGATCCTCTCCGAGGGGGCGAGCGTTCTGGTCTTCACCCAG
Organism: Streptomyces sp. NPDC006476; assembly: GCF_040612015.1. Taxonomy (NCBI): domain Bacteria; kingdom Bacillati; phylum Actinomycetota; class Actinomycetes; order Kitasatosporales; family Streptomycetaceae; genus Streptomyces; species Streptomyces sp. NPDC006476. Next base: position 43,939 of record NZ_JBEXPK010000034.1, read on the forward strand.
TACGTGCGCATGGCGCGGCTCCTCGAACGGCATCTGACGGCCCGTGGCATCACGGCGCAGTTCCTGCACGGGGGGACGCCGGTCGAGGAACGCGAGGCGATGGTGCGGCGTTTCCAGGACGGTGAAGTTCCGGTCTTCCTGCTGTCGTTGAAGGCGGCGGGCACCGGGCTGAACCTCACCCGAGCCGAGCACGTCGTGCACTACGACCGTTGGTGGAACCCCGCCGTCGAGGCCCAGGCCACCGACCGCGCCCACCGCCTCGGCCAGAGCCGCCCCGTACAGGTGCACCGACTGATCGCGGAGGGAACCGTCGAGGACCGCATCGCCGACATGCTCGCCCGCAAGCAGAAGCTGGCCGACGCGGTGCTGGGCTCGGGCGAGGTGGCCTTGACAGAGCTGACGGACGCGGAACTGGCCGACCTGGTGGAGCTGCGAGGGGGCACGCGATGAACGATCACCACGACGACGGGGCGCGTACGTTCGCCGCCCTTCCGCCCGCGCATGGGCGGGGTTTCGCGCAGACGTGGTGGGGCCATGCCTGGCTGAAGGCGCTGGAGGACACGGCCCTGGACGCCCGGCAGCTGAAAGCGGGGCGCCGGCTCGCCCGCACCGGTGCGGTGGGCGCGATGTCCGTGCGGCCGGGACGGGTCACGGCCGTGGTCAGGGGACGCGACGGTACGGCACACCGGGCGGATGTGCTGCTGGAGGAGCTGAACAGCGAGCAGTGGGACCGTTTTCTGGGCATGGCGGTCGAGCGGGCCGGGCACGTGGCCGCGCTGCTCGACCGTGAAATGCCGCCCCACCTGGTCGAGGACGCGGCGACGGCGGGCGTCGACCTGCTGCCCGGCCTCGGCGACCTGGAACCGGAGTGCGACTGCGGAGCCTGGGACCACTGCGCGCACACGGCGGCCCTCTGCTACCAGCTGGCGCGACTGCTGGACCAGGATCCCTTCGTCCTGCTGCTGATGCGCGGACGGGGCGAACAGGCCCTGCTGGAGGGCCTCCAGAGCCGCGAGGCACCGGTCGCGGGACCGGAGGGGGTGGACGCCGCCGAGGCGTACACCGCTGATGATCTCCTGCCCCCGCTGCCCGCCGTGGCGGACCTTCCCACCGAGCCCGGTATGCCCCCGTCCCTGGACACCGAGGCCCCGCCCGCACCCGGCGTGGATCCGGGCGCCGTCCGGTACCTGGCCGCCCGCACCGCCGTGGAAGCCCACCGGTTGCTGGCCGAGGCGCTCGCCCCTGAACCCGCCGACTGCCAAGCGGAGTTGACGTTGGCTCAGGACGCGGTACGCCTTGCCATGGGGACCCCGGAACAGCAGGTCATGGATCGCCTGGCGGCCGGATCGAGGCGGGACCGAGCGGGGTTGGCGCACGCCACGCGCGCGTGGAGCCTCGGCGGTGCGGCAGCGCTCGCCGTGTTGGAGGAGGAGTGGGCCGTGACGGGGGAAACGCTCGCACGCGCACGTGCCGCTCTGGAGTCGGCCTGGGACGACGGCGAGCAACCGTCGTTGCGGTCGAGCGGCAACCGCTGGACGGTGCTGGGCTCACCGGTCCAGCTGCGCCTGGGACGGGACGGCCAGTGGTGGCCGTACCGCAAGGAGCGCGGTCGCTGGGCACCGGCCGGCGGGCCGTCCCCGGATCCGGCGACAGCGCTGGCCTCTGTGGAGTCGACTCTCGAGGACGACGGCACCTGAGTGAGGCCTGTGTGCTCGGGCAGTGGACGCATGCCGTTCACCGTGACTTCGCGGCGCGTTCGCCCTTGCCGCCAAATCTGGCCGCTGTCACCGTAGTTGCCCCTGAGGAGGCCCGATGTCCCCGCACGCCACCGGTCGGCTCCGCGTTCGACGCCCCGTCACGGTGGGCGTTCCGCTCGCCGTGATCGCCGCCCTCGTGACGGCCGGTCCGGCCGTGAGCGCACCGGCGCAGAAGGACGCGCGTGTCGTCCGCACGGCAACGCTCGGGGACATTCCGCTGGGGGCGTTCAGCAACGCGCTGCTGCCCGGTTCGGTGGGCGACGACCACGGCATCGACCTGGGCGGGATCGGCAGTGACATCTATCCGGCAGGCCACAAGGGCGAGTTCTGGACGGTGACCGACCGGGGGCCCAACGGACAGATCAAGGTCAGCGGCACCAAGCGCCGGACCTTTCCCGTCCCCGGCTTCGATCCGGCGATCGTGAGGATCCGGGTGAGTGGCGACACCGTGAAGGTTCTGGACGCCATCCCGATCACCACGTCCTCCGGGAAGGCCGTCACCGGGCTGTCGAACCAGCAGGGGCGCGACGAGGCGCCGTACTCCTACGACGCGAAGAGCCCGCTGTCGTACAACCCGAACGGGCTGGACACCGAGGGCATCGTGCGGGCCGCGGACGGGACGTTCTGGCTGATCGACGAGTACAGCCCCTCGCTCGTGCACGTCTCCGCGCGTGGGAAGGTGCTCACGCGCTACGTCCCCAAGGGCCTCAACCTCACGGGGGCCGACTACCCGGTGGTGGAGGGGCTTCCCGCCGTCCTGCTGCACCGGAAGACCAACCGAGGTTTCGAGGGGCTCGCGCAGCTGCCCGGCGGTGATCTGGTGATCGCACTGCAGAGCCCGCTGTCGCTGCCCGACACGGCCGCGGGCGAGGCGTCGCGCACCACGCGCCTGCTGCGGTTCTCGCCGAAGAAGAAGGCGGTCACCGGCGAGTACGCCTACCGCTTCGATCCGGTCGACGTCGTCGACCCGAGCGAGGACGACACCTCGGAGCTGAAGATCTCCTCGGTGGTCGCCGTGGGCGGTGACCGGTTGCTGGTCGAGGAGCGCACGGACAAGGCCGCGCGGTTGCAACTGGTGAAGCTGGGGCGCAAGGCGAACATTCTCGGCGGCCCCTACGACGACGACACGACCTCGCCCTCCCTGGAGCAGCTCGACGATCCGGCGGCCGCAGGTGTACCGGTGCTCGACAAGCGGCTGGTCGTCGACCTGGGCAAGGTCACCGGTGTGCCGGGGAAGATCGAGGGCGTCGCGCGCGTGGATCACGACACGCTCGCCCTGATCAACGACAACGACTTCGGGATGACGGACGGCGCGGGCGCGTTCGACGCGCAGGGCCGGCTGGTCGACAGCGGTGTCGAGACGACGGTGGTGTACGTGCGGCTGCCGCACGGCGTCTGAGCGTCAGGGCAGGTCCACATCCCCGAGCGAGGGGATCAGCGGCTCAAGACCGCTCGGGATTCCGCTCGGCAGTTCGCTGGGCAGCTTCGACGGCAGCCGGCTGGGCAGCTCGCTCGGCAATGCGGTCGGGATGCCCAGCGACCGGGACGGGGAGGGACCGGAACTGCCGCTGCCGGCCGGTGACTTCTTGTCCGGCGAGTCATGGCGGCCGGTGGCCATCAGCACGATGACGACCACGACCGCCACCGCCGCGACACCGGCCAGGAGGACCAGCAGCGGGCTCCGGCGCCTTCTGGGCGGCAGGGGCGGAGGCTGCCAATCCGTGTAGGTCGGCGGCTCGTTGCTCCCCGGAGGAGGGCCGTAGCCCCCTCCGGCCCCATAGCTCCCTCCCGCACCGTGGCCGGAGCCGGGAGGGTCCGAGGGTGGTCCGAAGCCGCCACCCGGCGGCCCGGGTGGCTGAGGCGGTACGGGCGGCATGGCCATACCGTCCAGAGTCGCCGGGAACCGGGCACGCGGCGACCCCCGTACGGAACTTGATACGTATCCATGCCCTGGACCGCATGATTCCGAAGCATTCCGTACGGAGGTCGCTCAGCCACGGAGATCGCCGAGCACCCGCACGCGTGTGTGGCGGTGCTCAGCCGCGCGCGCCCAGCAGGTGGTCCATGGCCAGCTGGTCGAGCCGCTCGAAGGCCATCCCGCGCGCGGCGGCCGCCTCGACATCGAACTCCTCGAAGGCGCTCCGGTCGGCGAGCAGGGCCTGCAGTCCCTCGCCAGCGGTCGGCTCGGCGAGCTGGTCCAGGCGCGAGGCACGCAGCGCCTCCTGCACCTCCGGGTCGGCGCGGAAGGCGGCCGCGCGCTCCTTGAGGATGAGGTAGTTGCGCATGCAGCCGGCGGCCGAGGCCCACACGCCGTCGAGGTCCTCGGTCCGCGGCGGCTTGAAGTCGAAGTGGCGCGGGCCGTCGTAGCCGGCGCTCTCCAGGAGGTCGACCAGCCAGAACGCGGCCCGCAGGTCACCGGCGCCGAAGCGCAGGTCCTGGTCGTACTTGATGCCGGACTGGCCGTTGAGGTCGATGTGGAAGAGCTTGCCCGCCCACAGGGCCTGCGCGATGCCGTGCGGGAAGTTCAGGCCTGCCATCTGCTCGTGGCCGACCTCGGGGTTGACGCCGTAGAGCTCCGGGCGCTCCAGGCGCTCGATGAAGGCCAGGGCGTGGCCGACGGTGGGCAGCAGGATGTCGCCGCGCGGCTCGTTCGGCTTGGGCTCGATCGCGAAGCGCAGGTCGTAGCCCTGGGAGGTGACGTACTCGCCGAGAAGGTCGAAGGCCTCCTTCATGCGGTCCAGGGCGGCGCGGACGTCCTTGGCGGCGCCGGACTCGGCGCCCTCGCGGCCGCCCCAGGCGACGTAGGTCTTCGCGCCGAGCTCGACCGCGAGGTCGATGTTGCGGACGGTCTTGCGCAGGGCGTAGCGGCGCACGTCACGGTCGTTGGCGGTGAACGCGCCGTCCTTGAAGACGGGGTGCGTGAAGAGGTTGGTGGTGGCCATCGGCACGGTCATGCCGGTCGCGTCGAGGGCCTGGCGGAAGCGCTTGATGTGCGACTCGCGCTCGGTGTCGGAGGATCCGAAGGGGATCAGGTCGTCGTCGTGGAAAGTGACTCCGTGGGCGCCGAGCTCGCTCAGGCGCTGCACGGTCTCGACCGGGTCGAGGGCACGCCGCGTGGCGTCGCCGAACGGGTCCCTTCCCTGCCAGCCGACGGTCCACAGGCCGAAGGTGAACCTGTCCTCGGGGGTGGGCTGGTAGCTCATGCCGCGGCTCCTTGCTTGATTGCGACGCTTGCTCACGCCTATTTCGTCATGGCCGTTTACAAATTAGTATGCGGAGGCAGCCCTGGGAAGAGGTGCAGGGTGTGTGTGCCGGAACATCCCCGCTGAGCCGCGGAAAAAAGGGAGAGCCCGATGTCAGCAGCCGAGGGTCCGCTCGTCGTCGGCGTGGACACGTCCACCCAGTCCACCAAGGTGCTCATCGTCGACGCAGCCACGGGGCAGGTCGTCGCGAGCGGCCAGGCACCGCACACCGTCTCCTCCGGAGCGGGCCGGGAGAGCGACCCGCGCCAGTGGTGGGACGCCCTGTCCGAGGCGCTGCGCCAGTGCGGCGACGCGGCGCACGAGGCGGCCGCGGTGTCGGTCGGCGGACAGCAGCACGGCCTGGTCACCCTGGACGAGCGGGGCGAGCCCGTGCGTCCTGCGCTGCTGTGGAACGACGTCCGTTCGGCGCCGCAGGCCCGCCGTCTGATCGAGGAGCTGGGCGGCCCGAAGGCGTGGGCGGAGCGCACCGGCAGCGTGCCCGGCCCGTCGTTCACGGTGACGAAGTGGGCCTGGCTGGCGGAGAACGAGCCGGAGGCGGTGCGTGCGACCAAGGCCGTGCGCCTGCCCCACGACTACCTCACCGAGCGTCTGACCGGCCAGGGCACGACCGACCGGGGGGACGCCTCCGGCACCGGCTGGTGGGCGTCGGGCACAGAGGCGTACGACGAGGAGACCCTGGCGCACGTGGGACTCGACCCGGCACTGCTGCCCCGGGTGGTGCGGCCCGGCGAGGTGGCCGGCACCGTGCGCGACAGTCACGACCTGCCGTTCTCCAAGGGCACTCTGGTAGCCCCCGGTACCGGCGACAACGCGGCCGCCGCGCTGGGCCTGGGTCTGCGCCCCGGCACGCCGGTGCTCAGTCTCGGCACGTCGGGCACGGTGTACGCCGTCTCCAGGCGGCGCCCGGCCGACCCGACCGGCACGGTGGCGGGCTTCGCCGACGCGCACGGCGACTGGCTGCCGCTGGCCTGCACCCTCAACTGCACCCTCGCCGTCGACCGGGTCGCGACCCTGCTGGGCCTGGACCGTGAGGCCGTGGAACCCGCCACCGGCGTCACCCTCCTGCCCTACCTGGACGGCGAACGCACCCCGAACCTGCCGTCCGCCTCGGGCCTGCTGCACGGCCTGCGCCATGACACGACCGCCGGCCAGTTGCTGCAGGCCGCCTACGACGGCGCCGTGCACTCACTGCTCGGCGCACTCGACCTGGTCCTGGACGCGGACGCGGACCGCTCGGCTCCGCTCCTGCTCATCGGCGGCGGCGCCCGGGGCGCGGCCTGGCAGCAGACCGTACGGCGGCTGTCGGGCCGCGCGGTGCAGGTGCCCGAGGCCAGGGAACTGGTCGCGCTCGGCGCCGCGGCACAGGCGGCGGGCCTGCTGACCGGCGAGGATCCGGCCGCGGTCGCGCGGCGCTGGAACACCGCCGCGGGCCCGGTGCTGGAGCCCGTGGAACGGGACGAGGAGACGCTGGCCAGGATCGCCGGGGTACTCTCCGACGCGGCCCCGCTGCTGGAGCGGAGCACCGACAGCCGTTGAGGACGGGGGCATGACCGCACCGCTGCACGAGGCGCACCCGTCGGGACCCGGCCGGGTGCTGCCGGACACCCAACAGGGCATGCGCCGGCGCAATCTCGCCCGGGTCATGCACGCCGTCAACGCCGAGGGACAGCTTTCCCGGGCCGCCGTCGCCTCCCGCATCGGGCTGACCCGGGCCGCGGTGTCGACCCTCGTCGACGAGCTCATACGCTCGGGCCTGCTGGAGGAGCTGGGCCCGGAGCGGCCCGGCCGGGTGGGGCGGCCCGGCTCCGCGCTCGCCGTCAGCGGGCACGGCCCCGGCGGGATCGGCGCCGAGATCGGCGTGGACCATCTCGCGGTGTGCGCGGTCGACCTGCGCGGACAGGTGCGGGCCCGGGCGATACGCCACGGCGCGAACCGCGGCCGCTCCCCCGAACCCGTGATCGACGAGCTCACCGAGTTGCTGCGCCAGGTCGTCGCCGAGGCCAAGGGCGAAGGACTGTGGCCCGCGGGGCTCGCGGTGGCCGTCCCCGGCCTGGTCGCCCGCGACGCCCGCACCGTCGTCCGCGCCCCTAACCTGGACTGGCACGACACCGACCTCGGCGCCCTGCTCCCGGCGGACTTCCCGCTGACCATCGACAACGAGGCCAACTTCGGCGCGCTCGCCGAACTCTGGCTCGGCGAGGGTACTGGAGGGGACTTCCTGCATGTGTCGGCGGAGATCGGCATCGGCGCGGCGGTGGTCGTGGCCGGCGGGCTGCTGCGCGGGACGCGGGGTTTCGCCGGCGAGCTGGGGCATGTGCCGGTGCGTCCGGAGGGGCCCAGGTGTGCGTGCGGCGGGCGGGGGTGTCTGGAGCAGTACGCCGGTGAGGAGGCGGTGCTGCGGGCCGCGGGACTGGAGCCCGGCGAGGACCGGGTGGGGCTGCTCGCAGGCCGGGCAGCCGAGGGGGACGCGGCGGTACGGCGGGCGCTTCGCGACGCGGGCAAGGCGCTCGGCATCGCGCTGACCGGCGCGGTCAATCTGCTGGACCCGGAGAGCGTGGTGCTGGGCGGTGCGCTGGCGGGCCTGGCGCCGTGGCTGCTGCCGTCACTGGAGGCCGAGCTCGACCGGCGCACCGCGGGGCCGGCCTGCCCCGTGTCGGTGTCACGGCTGGGCCCGGAGGGGCCGTTGCTGGGGGCGGCGCATTCGGTGGTGCGAGCGGTCCTCGACGACCCCGCCGCCGTGGCCGAGCGGAACTGAGACCTGCCGAACCGGGCCGCCGTGGCCCTCGCCCACGCCTCTGATCACCCGTCCGGGTGACGGAGTTTTCCACATACGGACCCCCGTCCACCGAAGCACACCGCGCCCTTCTGCCCAACCCGCAAGCGCCGTACCGTGATTCACGCGAGGCGCATCCGCCGGATCGGCGGACGGCACGCGTGTCGACGTGAATTGAGGGGGATTCACATGGCGGGGGATGTGACGGCGGGGCATGTGACGGCGGGACTCAGGCGGGACGCGATCGGGCTCCGCGAGGTGCTGTTCCAGAGCATCACGGCCATGGCACCGGCCGCGGCGGTCGCCGCGTCCATCCCGTCCGGTGCGGCCTTCGCGGGCGGAAGTCTGCCGCTGGCGGTGCTGATCGCGCTGGTGGCCTGTCTGTTCACCGCGTCCTGCGTGGCCGAACTGGCGCGGGAACTGCCGGTCGCGGGCTCGGTGGCCACGTACGCGGCGCAGGGTCTGCATCCAGCCGTGGGCTTCCTCGTCGGCTGGGGCTATGTGTTCGTGGAAGCCCTGGTGCCACCGCTGCTGCTCCTGCAGCTCGGGTTCACAACGGCGGGCACGCTGCATGACGAGTGGTCCTCGTATCCGGCGGACCTGTGGTGGCCGTGGGCGCTCGCGGGAGCCGCGATCATCGTCGCGGCCGGATACCTCGGCGTGCGCGCCTCGGCCCGCTTCGGCACGGTCCTCGGTGTCTTCGAGATCCTCGTCTTCCTGGTCTTCGCCCTCTGGCTGATCGGCAAGGCGGGAGGGCACAACACCCTGTCGGTGTTCGGCACGTCCCACACGGCCGACGGATACGGCGGGGTGAGCGGGGTCTTCGCGGGATCGGTGTACACGGTGCTGGCCTTCGCCGGGTTCGAGGCCGCGGCGCCGCTCGCCGAGGAGACCCGGGATCCGCGCCGGACGATGCATCGCGCGGTCCTCGGCGCGGCGCTCGCGATCGGGCTGTTCTACGTCGTCACCACTTACGCCATGACGGTGTACTTCGGGCCGGACCGATTCGCCAGGTTCGGCGCGTCCGGCGAGGCGTCCTGGGAGGGAGTGGCCAGGGCGTCGTTCGGCCTGTTCTGGGTGCTGGTCTTCCTCGCCGTGGTCAACTCCACGATCGCCAACGCCAACGCGTGCTCCACGGTCTCCACGCGCACGGCCTTCGCCCTGGCCCGTATACGGGTGCTGCCCCGGATGTTCACGGTGCTCAATCCCCGCCACCGCTCCCCCGTCGCCGGGATCGCCGTGCAGAGCGTGGTGGCGGTCGGCGCGGTGCTGGGACTGGGGCTCGGCTACGACCCGGTGACGGCCTTCCTCCTGCTGGCCACGGTGATCGTGACGGTCGTGATCGGCGTGTACATCGTCGTGAACGTCGCCTGTGCCGGATACTTCCTGCGCCGCAGGCGTCAGGCGCTGAAGCCGATAAGGCATCTGCTGCTGCCGCTGCTCGGCATCGTCGCCTTCGTGCCGGCGCTGCTGACCGCGGCAGGGCTGCCCGTCTTCGACTTCGTCACCGAGCTGACGGCCCCGGTGTCGTACGCAGGTCCGATCGTCGGGGTGTGGATGGCCGCGGGGCTCGTGGTGCTGGCCGTGCTGTTGCGACGGCATCCCGAGCGCATAGCCGAGACCGCCCGTGTCCACCTGGATGAACCCGCCTTCACCGGCACCTCGCAGAACGGAGCAGCACAGCGATGAACGACCCGAGGATCCTGACCGTCCGGCCCGAACCGGGCGAGTACGCCTGGACGTTCGGCGGCGCACCGCCCGTGGCGCGGATCGCGCCCGGCACGGTCCTGGACCTGTACACGGAGGACTGCTTCGCCGGGCGGGTGCGGTCCGAGAAGGACCTGGTGTCCGAGGTGTGCGAGTTCCCGTTCCTCAACCCGCAGACCGGTCCCTTCCACGTGGAGGGCGCCGAGCCGGGCGACACGGTCGCCGTGCACTTCGTGTCGATCGAACCGGCCCGCGACTGGGCCGCGTCGACCACGGTCCCCCTGTTCGGCGCGCTCACCTCCACGCACACCACGGCCACCCTGCAGCCGCCGCTGCCGGAGACCGTGTGGATCTGGCAGCTCGACCGGACCCGGCGCACGGCGCTGTTCCGGGCCCACGACAGCGACATCGAGGCGGAGCTGCCCATCGACCCGATGCACGGCACGGTGGGCGTGGCCCCGGCCAACCTGGAGGTCCGCTCGGCCCTGGTGCCGGACGCGCACGGCGGGAACATGGACACGCCCGAGATGCGGGCCGGGGTGACGGCCTACTTCGGGGTGAACGTCGAGGGCGCGCTGCTCAGTCTGGGTGACGGACACGCCCGGCAGGGCGAGGGAGAGACCTGTGGGGTCGCCGTAGAGTGCGCGATGAACACCGTGGTGATCGTCGAACTGCTGAAGGGGCTCGCCACGCCGTGGCCGCGCATCGAGTCGGACACGCACATCATCTCGACGGGTTCCGCCCGCCCGTTGGAGGACGCGTTCCGGATATCCCAGCTCGACCTGGTGCAGTGGCTGGTGCGCGACTACGGGTTCAGTGAGCTGGACGCGTACCAGTTCGCAACCCAGGCCGTCGAGTCGCCGTTGGCCAACGTGTGCGACACCAACTACACGTGCGTGGCCAAGATCCGCAAGCAGTGGCTGCCCGCGCGCGAGACCCATCGCGGGATACACGACCGGCTGCGCGAGACCGCGGCGGCCCTGGGGCGCTGAGCTGCCGGCTCCCTGTCCGGTTCGTACGGCTTCTAGTCGCACCCCTTCTCGTCGCACCCCTTCTCTTGACCCCCACCTCTACTCGTCACCCCCCGCCTCTACTCGTCACCCCAACGTCTACTCGTCACCCCCCATGTCCGAAAGGCACGGCTCCATGGAGCGAGCAAGACCCAGCACCACCCGGCGACGGTTCCTGAAGGGCGCCGCCCTCGCCGCCGTCCCCTACGCGCTGCTTCCCGACCCGCAGGCCGACGCTCAGGTCCAGGCGCCCGACTACCCGTCCGCCGAGTGGCAGCCGGCGAACATCGCCAACTACACGGTCTCCGACCGCCCGTCGTCCTATCCGCTGGACTACGTGGTCATCCACGTCACGCAGGAGACCTACTCCGACACGCTCGCCATTTTCGAGAACTCGCGGAAGAACGTGTCCGCGCACTACCTGGTGCGTTCGGCCGACGGCCATGTGGCGCAGTGCGTGCGCGAGGCCGACGTCGCCTGGCATGCGGGGAACTGGGACTACAACACCCGCAGCATCGGCATCGAACACGAAGGGTGGGTGGACAAACCGGCGTACTTCACCGACGCCCTCTACGAGCAGTCGGCCCGGCTGACGGCACGGGTCTGCGACAAGTACGGCATCCCCAAGGACCGGGCGCACATCATCGGTCACTACGAGGTGCCGGGGACGGACCACACGGATCCCGGGCCGAACTGGGACTGGTCGCGCTACATCAGACTGGTCAACTTCGCCTGACCGTGCGACGCGGCCCACGGTTCGAGGTGAGCGCGGTCGTAACGGTTGTCCGAGCGCGCACGGGGAGTGACGATGTCCCCAGCCGCATCACCAGCCGGGGAGGCCCAGTTGACCGATCCGTGGGTGGCCCTGGAGCCGGGGGCCGACCCTGCCGAGCACGCGCGGATGCTGCGCCGTGCGCACGAGACGTTCACCGAGGCGGGCACGGTGACCCGCCCGGTGCGTTCGGTGGTGGCCGAGTCGTGGCGGCGTTCCGCGCGGGCCGGGGTGGGGCCCGACGGCACGGCGAACGTGGAGCTGGTCGACGGCGATCTCGGTGCCTACCGGGCCGAGCATCCGCTGGCCCGGGTGATGCCCCTGTTCCGGGAGCTGCTGGGGACCTTCGCCGCCGACGGTGAGCATCTGCTGGCGGTGTGCGACGCGCACGGCAGGCTGCTCTGGGTGGAGGGGCATTCGACGACTCGGCAGCGGGCGGGACGGATGAATTTCGTGCCGGGTGCCCGCTGGGCGGAGTCGGCGATGGGCACCAACGCGCCGGGCACCGCGGTCGCCGTCGACCGGCCGGTGCAGGTGTTCGCGGCCGAGCACTTCAGCCGGCGCGTGCAGCCGTGGACGTGCGCGGCGGCGCCGGTGCACGATCCGCGCACCGGGCGGGTGCTCGGCGCCGTGGACATCACCGGCGGGGACGGGCTCGCGCATCCGCACAGCCTGGGGTTCGTACAGGCGGTCGCGCGGGCCGCGGAGTCCCAGCTGGCGCTGCTCGTCCCCGAGCGGTCCGCCGACGGCACGCCGGAGCTGACGGCCCTCGGCCGGGACGAGGCCCAACTCCTCGTCGAGGGGCGGCGGATCAGGCTCAGCCGACGCCACAGCGAGATCCTCGTACTGCTGTCCCGGCATCCCGAGGGGCTGACCGGGGACGAGCTGCTGTGCGCGCTGTACGAGGACGAGTCGGTGACACCGGTGACGCTGCGTGCCGAGATGGCGCGGCTGCGCCGGGTACTGGGCCCGGCCCTGCTGGGTTCGCGGCCGTACCGGCTGACCGTGCCGGTGGAGTCCGATGTCGCCGTCGTCGAGCGGCGTCTGGGGACGGGCGCTATCACGGCGGCCGCCAAGGGGTACGGCGGTCCGTTGCTGCCGGGTTCCCAGGCTCCGGCGGTGGTGCGGCTCAGGCACCGCCTCGCCGACGGTCTGCGCTCGGCGCTGATCGCCCGCCGCGATCCCGACCTGCTGGCGGACTGGGCGCACGCGCCCTGGGGCGAGGACGACCTGGAGGCGTGGCGGGCGCTGGCGGCGGTGCGGCCCACGCCGGCGGTCCGTTCGCGCCTCGCGGCACTGGAGTCGGAGCTGGGGGCACCGGCCGACTGGACCGGAGTCGCCGTCCGCCGCCCGGGCCGTCCGTCATGACCATCGGGGCCACCGTCGCGCGCACGGCAACGTGGTTGCAACGTAGGCGTTCCTAGCCTCCTGGCGAAAGCTGCCCAACGGCGGGCAGCGCTTCTGAAGGAGGCCCACCGCATGACCCGTTACGCTGCGCCCGGCACCGAGGGCGCGATCGTCTCCTACCAGGCGCGCTACGACCACTTCATCGGGGGCGAGTACGTACCGCCGGCCCGCGGGCAGTACTTCGAGAACCCGTCGCCGGTGAACGGGCAGCCGTTCACCGAGATCGCGCGGGGCACGGCGGAGGATGTGGAGCGGGCGCTCGACGCGGCGCACGCAGCGGCGCCGGCCTGGGGACGTACGTCGGTGACCGAGCGCTCCGACATCCTGCTGAAGATCGCCGACCGGATGGAGGCCAACCTCGAACAGCTCGCGGTCGCCGAGAGCTGGGAGAACGGCAAGCCGGTGCGCGAGACGCTGGCCGCGGACATCCCACTGGCCATCGACCACTTCCGCTACTTCGCGGGGGCGATCCGGGCGCAGGAGGGCTCGCTCGGCGAGGTCGACGACGACACGGTGGCCTACCACTTCCACGAGCCGCTCGGGGTGGTCGCGCAGATCATCCCGTGGAACTTCCCGATCCTGATGGCGACCTGGAAACTGGCGCCGGCGCTGGCCGCGGGCAACGCGGTCGTGCTCAAGCCGGCCGAGCAGACCCCCGCGTCCATCCACTACTGGATGAGCCTGGTCTCCGACCTGCTGCCGCCGGGTGTGGTGAACATCGTCAACGGCTTCGGCGTGGAGGCGGGCAAGCCGCTCGCGTCCAGCCCGCGGGTGGCGAAGGTGGCGTTCACCGGTGAGACCACGACCGGCCGGCTGATCATGCAGTACGCCTCGGAGAACATCACCCCCGTCACGCTGGAACTCGGCGGCAAGTCCCCGAACATCTTCTTCGAGGACGTCTGGGGCGCCGACGACGACTTCCGGGACAAGGCGCTCGAGGGCTTCACGATGTTCGCTCTCAACCAGGGGGAGGTCTGCACCTGCCCGTCGCGGGCGCTGGTCCAGCGGGGGCACTACGCCGAGTTCATGGAGGCGGCGGTCGCCCGCACCGAGCTCATCAAGACCGGCCACCCGCTCGACACGAACACGATGATCGGCGCGCAGGCCTCCAACGACCAGCTGGAGAAGATCCTCTCCTACCTCGACATCGGCCGGCAGGAAGGCGCCAAGGTGCTCACCGGCGGCGAACGCATCCAGCACGACGGCGAGTTGAAGGGCGGCTATTACGTCCAGCCGACCATCTTCGAGGGCCACAACCGTATGCGGATCTTCCAGGAGGAGATCTTCGGGCCGGTCGTCTCGGTGACGTCCTTCGACGACTTCGACGACGCCATCAAGATCGCCAACGACACGCTGTACGGGCTCGGGGCGGGCGTGTGGACACGGGACGTCAACACCGCCTACCGTGCCGGCCGCGCGATCCAGGCAGGCCGCGTCTGGACGAACTGCTACCACGCCTACCCGGCACACGCGGCGTTCGGCGGCTACAAGGGCTCGGGCATCGGCCGCGAGACCCACAAGATGATGCTGGAGCACTACCAGCAGACGAAGAACCTGCTTGTTTCATACAGCCCGCGGAAGCTTGGGTTCTTCTAGAGCCCGAAGCCGGTTGCCTGGAGACATCATTGCCCTCCAGGCAACCAGTCGTGGACCAAACGGCGCCGAACGACATCACCGTGCCTGGTCCGGCCGCCGGCGCGATCTGATCGTCCCGAGGCACCCCGGATCTCCGGGTACCGTCAGGGTATGAGTCATCCGCACCCCGAACTGAGAGCCGCACCGCCTCTTCCCGAAGGAGGGCTGCGGGTCATCGCCCTGGGCGGCCTAGGCGAGATCGGCCGCAACATGACCGTCTTCGAGCACGCGGGCAAGCTGCTCATCGTCGACTGCGGCGTGCTGTTCCCCGAGGAGAACCAGCCCGGCGTGGACGTGATCCTGCCGGACTTCACCTCGATCCGGGACCGGCTGGACGACATCGTGGCCGTGGTACTCACCCACGGTCACGAGGACCACATCGGCGGCGTGCCGTACCTGCTGCGCGAGCGGTCCGACATTCCCCTCGTCGGCTCCAAGCTGACGCTGGCGTTTCTGGAGGCCAAGCTCAAGGAACACGGCATCCGGCCGCGCACGGTGCGGGTACGAGAGGGCGACCGGCGTGGTTTCGGGCCCTTCGACTGCGAGTTCGTGGCGGTCAACCACTCCATCCCCGACAGCCTCGCGGTCGCGATCCGCACTCGGGCGGGGACGGTACTGCACACCGGCGACTTCAAGATGGACCAGTTCCCTCTCGACGACCGCATCACCGATCTGCGCGCCTTCGCCCGCCTCGGTGAGGAGGGCGTGGACCTGTTCCTCACCGACTCCACCAACGCCGAAGTACCTGGCTTCACCACTTCCGAGCGTGAGCTGAATCCGGCGATCGAACAGGTGATGCGCACCGCGCCGCGCCGGGTCATCGTCTCCAGCTTCGCCAGCCACGTGCACCGCATCCAGCAGGTCCTGGACGCCGCCCACCAGCACGGCCGCAAGGTCGCCTTCGTCGGCCGGTCGATGGTCCGCAACATGGGCATCGCCCGTGACCTTGGCTATCTGAAGGTCCCCTCCGGTCTGTTGGTGAGCACGAAGGAGCTGGAGAAGCTTCCGGACCACAAGATCACTCTGGTGTGCACCGGCTCCCAGGGCGAACCGATGGCCGCGTTGTCACGGATGGCCAACCGCGACCACATGATCCGCATCGGCAAGGACGACACCGTCCTGCTGGCCAGCTCCCTCATCCCCGGCAACGAGAACGCCATCTACCGGGTGATCAACGGCCTCACCCGGTGGGGCGCCCACGTGGTCCACAAGGGCAACGCCAAGGTGCACGTCTCCGGGCACGCCAGCGCCGGCGAACTCGTCTACTGCTACAACATCGTCAAGCCCCGCAACGTCATGCCCGTACACGGCGAATGGCGCCACCTGCGGGCCAACGCCGACCTCGCCATCCGCACCGGTGTCGACCCCGAACGGGTCGTCATCGCCGAGGACGGCGTCGTCGTCGACCTGGTCGACCGGCGCGCGTCCGTCACCGGCAAGGTCCCCGCCGGCAACGTCTACGTGGACGGCATGGAAGTCGGCGGCGCCACCGAAGCGTCCCTGAAGGACCGCCTCACCCTCGCCGCCGAAGGCGTGGTCACGGTGGTGGCGATCGTCGACGCGGACACCGGCGCACTGGCCGAGGCCCCCGACTTCCTGGCCCGGGGCTTCGTCCACGACGACACCACCTTCGAGCCGGTCATCCCCGTCATCGAGAAGACCCTGGCCACCGCGGCCGAGGAAGGCGTCGGGGACGCGCGCCAACTCGAACAACTGGTCGCCCGGGCCGTGGCGAACTGGGCGTTCCGCACCCACCGCCGCAAGCCCCTCATCATCCCCGTCATCATCGACGCCTGAACCACCGGCCGGCAGCACGGTCCCGCTTCCGGCCGCGGCCTCGCCGCATCCACGCCGGACACACGGAGCGCGCGGTGTCCAGCGGCTCCTGCATGTCGGCCACCATGCAGGCGAAGCCAGTGCCTCGCCAACCGGCACACCGCGTCATTCCGAAGGAATGCGAAACTCGAATTCGGGACGGTCCCACGGCACGGCGGGCGGGTTGGCGAATGCGGTCCCGGTCCGCACCGCACCGACGCGGTGATAGAACCCCTCGGCGGGAAGATGCGACACGACCTTGAGACGGTCGAGCCCGGCGGCACGGGCCTCGGACTTCATGTGAGCCACGAGCAGCCGTCCAATACCCCGTCCTTGCGCTTCGTCGGCGACGAACAGCAGGTCGAGCTCCGGTGGCGCGAGGACGAGCGAGTAGAACCCGAGGACCCGGCCTCCTTGGTCGTCGGCGCCGACGGCCACAAAGGTGCGGTGCGCCTCGATGTAATCGGGACCGACCCGGTAGCCCGCGACTGCGGCTGCGTACTTACCCTCGTAGGCGCCTGAGCCACGCACGAGCCGCGTGAGCCGTTTGGCATCCCGCGCGACGGCCCTCCGTATCGTGATCGGCTGGCTGATCGGAAAAGGGCGTGAACTCATCGCGAGAGTATTTCGCACCGGGGAATGCCTTCGTACGCCGGGTCGGCTGCTCGGGCAGGCGTTCCTTCACCGCTCCCGGTAACCGCTCGCCCAGGCCCCGATCGGCCACGCCACTGCCGCCGATTCGGCCGACCGCAAGCAGCCGCTACCGCCCGAACCGATGCGGGCCCGGGACATCGGCCCGAAGTGGGACGGCTGGGCTGCAAAACCCGGGCTCGGGTCGTTCGGCTGACGATCCAGACCCATGTCGCCCGCTATACGGTCACCCCGGCCGAGCTCCGGTCCCGCGTATCCGTCCAGCAGCGTGGACGAAGACATCGCCCGGCCGTCCGGGAAGCCGGTCTCAGCCGCCGCGCCGCACTCGAGCCGCCTTGCGGGCCTCCGCGAGCTTGCGGGCCTCGCTGCTCTTGCGGGACGACGACCTGCCACCGGAACCGCTCTTCGCGTCCTTGGTGCTGCCCAGGCCGCCGAACGGCACGTGGTGGTTCTTGGGGCGCGGTACGGCTGGCCCGCCGTCCAGAGGCTTTCCGGAGGGGGCCTTGGCGCCGGTGATCCGGCTCAGCTCCGCCTCGCCGGACCGCACTTTGGTGACCTTGGGGGCGACGTCGGCATCCGCCATGACCTGGTTCGTCTCGCGGCGCTGTCCCGATAGGACGAGTGTCACGACGGTGCCGGAGCGGCCGGCCCGGGCCGTGCGGCCTGCGCGGTGCAGATAGTCCTTCGGGTCGCTGGCCGGGTCGACGTTGACCACGAGGTCGAGGTCGTCGATGTGCAGGCCGCGTGCGGCGACGTTCGTCGCTACCAGCGCGGTGATCTGCCCGTTCTTGAACTGGGCCACGGTCCGGGTGCGCTGCGGCTGGGTCTTCCCGCTGTGCAGGGCGGCGGCGGCCACGCCGCTGGCCCGCAGATGCCGCGTGAGCTGGTCGACGCCGTGCTTGGTGTCCAGGAACAGCAGGACGCGGCCGTCCCGAGCGGCGATCTCCGTGGTCACGGCGTACCGGTCAGGGCCGTGCACGACGAAGACGTGGTGCTCGATCGCGGAGACGGCGTTGGACGAAGGGTCCACCGAGTGGACGGCGGGGTCGCGCAGGTAGCGCTGCACCAGCTGGTCGACGTCGCCGTCGAGGGTGGCGGAGAACAGCATCCGCTGCCCGTCGGGACGCACCTGGTCCAGGATCCTGGTGACCTGCGGCAGGAACCCCATGTCACACATCTGGTCGGCCTCGTCCAGGACCGCGATGCGCACCCGTCCCAGTCGGCAGTCCTTGCGCTCGATGAGGTCGTGCAACCGACCGGGCGTGGCTACGACGATCTCGGCACCATCCCGCAGCACGGCGGCCTGCCGTCCGATGGACGCGCCGCCCACCACGGTCGCGAGCCGCAGCCGCAGCGCCTCGACGTACGGGGTGAGCGCCTCACCGACCTGCTGCGCCAGCTCCCTGGTGGGCACCAGAACGAGCGCCAGCGGCTCTTTCGGCTGCGCGCGCCGCCCGGCCGTCCGGGCGAGCATCCCCAGGCCGAAGGCGAGCGTCTTGCCGGATCCTGTGCGGCCCCGGCCCAGGACGTCCCGTCCCGCGAGCGCATTCGGCAGCGCCGCCGCCTGGATGGGGAAGGGCACAGTCACACCCTGCTCATCGAGCGCCCGCAGAGCCTCGGCCGGCAACCCCAGCTGGGCGAAGGACACCGCCGTGGGCACTGCAGAAGTGACGCCCGACGCCTCGGACAGATTGCCCTGCCGTCGGGCATCGGCACGTGTTGATTCGCTCACAGAGAGCCTTCCTCCGAAGGGACCGTACCGAGGAAGGCGCGGCAGGGACGCGGCCGCCGACCGGAGACACCCAACGGAGCACCGACACAGCGACACAGCAAAAGCACAACGCTAGCACGGGGCACACCGTCCGGGGCTCCCGTGCCGCGCCGCTCAGCCGAGGAACGACAGCCAGACCTGCCTGTGCGGAGCCATGTGGTGCCCCGGGGACACTGTGGTCATCCACTTGGACCGGATTCTCCGAGTCCCCAGGAGCGGAACGTCCGCAAGACGCTGGAGATTCTCGGCGAGCTTGCCGGCGAATTCCCAATAGTCGGATACCGACCCCGTTCAGTTCCCAGCCATCGTGACCGGATCGACGCAACCGAAGCGCGGGCGGAGCACGAGCGCACACACGTCTTCCGCCGCGCACCCGCCCCCGGCGAGGACGCGCGTCCGCCCACGGCACGCCGGGTAGGTCTTGGAGAGTCCCCTCGCGGCCGCGCCGACCAGGAGCCGGCGCACCGCACCCCTGTGCCCTCGGAGGTGGAGCAGCATGAGCGAGATCAGCGGACTCGAACCAATGGCGACGTTCTGCGGGAACTGCAACTGCGGCTGTCCCCAGCTCTTCGTCGACCCCGATGCCCCGGCCGAACAGCGGATCGTGCTCACGGACGACTTCGGCCAGCGCATCCAGATGAGCGCCGACCAGTTCTCCTCAATCATCACCGATGCCAAGGCGGGCAAGCTGGACGGCGTCGGGCTGGGGTGATGTCACGCCTGCGCCGGGCAAGACCATCCCAGCGTCAAGGGTGGGTGGGTGGGTCGTCCGTTGCGCGGTGTGGACGCGCTCTGCGGCGAACCTCGGAAACGGCCGGACCACCCGGAGTTCGCACTTCAGGAGCCCCTCCACGACGACCGCCTCCGCGCAGGGGACCGACCTCTCGGCCCGTGCCATGAGGACACGGGCCGGAGAGGTGAGGGAACCGTCAGTCCGCTGCGCGCACGGTGGGCATGGACAGGTCGATCGGGCCCGCGCCCGTCCCTGTCTTGCAGGAGTCGTGGCAGGCACTCTCCAGGCTGCAGCACAGTGAGCAGATCGCTCCCGAGTGGAACGGGCAGCCCGCGACGTCGGGCCGCTCGAAGTCCGTCGCGCACACGGTGCACGTCAGGGTGACCGCGGACGGCAGGCCGTTCGCGTCGAGCAGCGGCTCGTCGAGGTCGTCGACGCGCGCGATGTAGTACTTGCCCTTGGTCAGCATCGCGAACAGCGGCGAGAGCACCATGGCCAGGAACAGCGCGATGAAGGGGGAGTACGCCTTGCCGTAGTCCCCGAACGCCTCGAAGTACGCGGCGATGGAGACGGCGGAGGCGATCAGCATCGAGCCGAAGCCGACAGGGTTGAAGTTGTACAGGTGGGCCCGCTTGAACTCGATGTACGACGGGCTCAGTTTCAGCGGCTTGTTGATGACCAGATCGGCCACGACCGCGCCGATCCAGGCGATGGCCACGTTGGAGTAGAAGCCGAGGACGGTGTTGAGGAAGCCGAAGACGCCGCCCTCCATCAGGGCCAGCGCGATGCCGACGTTGAGGAAGATGTAGACGACCCGGCCCGGGTGCCGGTGCGTGAGGCGGGAGAAGAAGTTCGACCAGGACAGCGAACCGGAGTAGGCGTTGGTGGAGTTGATCTTTATCTGGGACAGGATCACGAAGAACGTGGCCAGCCCCAGAGCGACGGGCGCGGCGAAGGTCTTGAAGCCGTGCACGTACTGCTGAATGGGCTCGTTGGCCTTGGACAGACCCACGCTGCCGGCGATGTAGAAGGCCAGGAAGGCGCCGCCGATCTGCTTCGCCGCGCCGAGGACCACCCAGCCGGGTCCGGCGGAGAGGACCGCTCCCCACCACTTCTTGGCGTTCTCCGGGGTCTTGTCCGGCATGAAGCGCAGGTAGTCGACCTGTTCACCGATCTGCGCGATCAGGGAAAGAGCCACGCCGGCTCCTGCGCCGACGCCGAGCATGCTGATGCTGGACCCGGTCGGCGAGTTGCCCGCGAAGTGGGTGAACTCCGAGAACTTGCCGGGCTCCTGGATCGCGATGGAGACGAAGGGCGCGACCATCAGCACCAACCAGACCGGCTGTGTCCACACCTGCATCTTGGACAGCGCGGTCATGCCGTAGGTCACCAGCGGCAGGATGATCAGCGAGCAGATCAGGTAGCCGACGGCCAGAGGAATGTGCAGGCCCAGTTCGAGGGCCTGCGCCATGATCGAGCCTTCGAGGGCGAAGAAGATGAAGGTGAAGCTGGCGTAGATGACCGACGTGAGGGTCGAGCCGAGATAGCCGAAGCCCGCTCCCCGGGTCAGGAGATCCATGTCGATGGAGTACTTCGCCGAGTAGTACGAGATCGGAATGCCGGTGAGAAAGATGACCACCGCAGCGGCGAGAATGGCCACCATGGCGCTGGAGAAGCCGTTGGAGATGGCTATCGAACCGCCGATGGCGAAGTCGGCGAGATACGCGATGCCGCCCAGTGCCGTGGTGGCCACGACGTAAGGCGTCCAGCGCCGGAAGGACTTCGGCGCGTAGCGCAGCGAGTAGTCCTCCAGGGTGTCGTTCTTGGCCCACTCGTTGTACGTACGCCCCGCGGCGCCGGGAGCACCGGCGGACGAGTCCGCCACCGTCGGCGGTGGCGTGGGCGCCTGGTTGTCGACGATCTCCGTCACGGCTCTTCCCTCTTCCTGAGCGGAGCCCCGGACATCCCGGGGCAGTGCACGGAAGATTCCGGCCGCATTATTTCCCCGCCGTTTCACCTCATTTAAATGGAGAATCCTTGGAAAACTCTTTGGCTATGCGCGTAGAATTGTGAAAATGCGGACGCCGAATTGTTTTTCGGAAAGCCGTCAGGAAATGAAATGCAGGGCATTGCGGACGGCCTTGCGGGCCCTGCTGCCGGAGGCCCGGTACCGGCGGGCGGATCAGACAGGTGAGGCTGCCTAAAACTTTCTCTAGAAACTATTCCAAGAGAGAGGTACTGTCAACGGGTCCAGGGTGCGGGCGCTGGAGCCCACTGACCCAAGGAGCGGACGGGGGTCAGAGTTGGGCGACGACGTGGAAGTCGAAGACGTCCGCCCGCGCCAGATAGAGCGGCTGGCGGAGCTGGTTGCCCTGCAGACGCAGCAGCCCGCGGGGACCCTCGTACGCCACCTCCGCCCCGGAGTCCGTGACACGCCGCATCGATCGCACGTCCAGGGTGCCGGCCCGCTCCGCGAGAGCGGCGAGCAACCGCAGGCCCTCGAAGCAGGATTCGCCGAGGCTGCCCACGACCGGCGCCTCCGCCCCGAACCGGTGCGCATAGCGACGGTTGAAGTCCAGACTCTCCCTGGTCGCCAGCGTCTCGAAGAAACCGGCCGCGGCCCACAGTCCCTCGGTGGCTTCGGCGCCCGCGGCCAGCAGCATGTTCTCGTCCAGGTGGGTGCTCAGCCGCTGGCAACGCTGGTGCAACCCGTATGCGGCGAAGGCCCGGCTGAACCGCACCGCGTCCTCGCCCACCAGCAGCATGAGTACGGCGTCCGCCTCGCTGCGCGCGATGCGGCGCAGCACCGGTCCGAAATCCTCGGTGCCCAGCGGTACGAAGATCTCGTCGTGGATCCTGCCGCCCAGGGCGCGGGCGTAGCGGCGCGCGGCGCGGGCGGTGATGCGGGGCCAGACGTAGTCGTTGCCGACGGTGCACCAGCGCCGCACCCCGGTGGCCTCGGACAGCAAGCGCATCGCCGGCAGCAGCTGTTCCGTGTCGGCCTCCCCTGTGAGGAAGACTCCCGGGGTGCGTTCGCCGCCCTCGTACTGAGCCGTGTAGACGTAGGGGACACGGCCGGCGATGACCGGTGCCAGTGTCCGGCGGACCGCCGAGATGTGCCAGCCGACCACCGCGTCCACGGCGCCCAGCGACACCAGCGCCCCGACCTCGGCCGCCACGCGTTCCGGCGGCCCTCCGCCGTCCATCACGATCAGACGGACCTCGCGGCCCAGGATGCCTCCCGTGGTGTTCAGCTCCTCGGCGGCCAGATGGGCCGACAGTTCGCACGACGGACCGAAGAGCCCCGCCGGACCCTGCAGCGGGACGACCAGGGCCACGGTGACCGTCTCACCCGCGGTACGCGGGCGCATCGGTCGCGCCGGATCCATCAGACGACCTCCGTGAGGGCATGGGGACACAGATCCTCGTCCCGGCCTCGGCGCCCTCGCGGAGGCTCGTAATGTTTGCGCACAGTAGACCTACCGGAAGGACACCGGCAATGCCGTCCCAACCGTCGCCGGACCTCGCTCGCCTTCTCACGCACGCCGAGCGGAGCCTGACCCGGCGTCTGGCGGCGCTGCTGGAGGAGGAGGGCTGCTCGGTGGAACGGTGGCGGGTGCTGTCCGTGACCGCCGACGGCCAGGGCCACCCGATGACCGAGATCGCCGACCGCGTGCTCATGCCGGCTCCCAGTCTGACCAAGCTCGTGGACGCCATGGTCGCCGACAACCTCGTGCACCGCCGCTCCGACCCCGCCGATCGCCGCCGCGTCCTGCTCCATCTCACCGCGCGCGGCCGCATCCTCCATGACCGTGCCGCCCATCGCGTCAGTGCGGAAGAGTCCCGCCTGCTCGCCGCCATCGGCGACCAGGGCACGCTAGCCCCGGCTTTGGCCCAACTCGCCTCCGCCCTGGCCCACCCGCCAGCGGCCAAGGCGCGCATCTCAACGACGCGCTGATCCCCCGCCGCAGGCCGATCGGACACCCACCGACGGCCCTCCACTCCGGGACGGACGGAGGGCTCCCACGAGTACGTCCTGTCGAGAGCCCTCCGTCATGCATGCACTACTTCTGCTGGGCGAGCCAGTCGGCGAACCGGGTCTCGGCGATGTGTGCGTCAGGGCCGGGCAGGAGCGTGTTCTCCTCCAGCGGGGCACCCCAGTACGTCGCCTGCCGATCCGTGACGATCTTGCGGGGATCGTTCAGGGCGGTCAGACCCATGCGGATGAACTCCTCCAGCTGGAACGCCTCGGGGCCGGCGACCTCCACCACGCCGTCCACCGGAGCGCCGACGGCGGCACGGGCGACGGCCGCGGCCACGTCGTCGGAGACGATGGGCTGGATCCTGGCGTCGGGAAGACGCACGGTGTCCCCCTCGGTGACACCGTCGGCGAGCCCCTTCGCGAACTCGAAGAACTGGGTGGCGTGCACGATGGTGCAGGGGTTGCCGGATGCCTTGATCAGGTCTTCCTGGACCTGCTTGGCGCGGAAGTACCCGCTGCCCTGCAGGCGGTCGGTGCCGACCACGGACAGCGCCACATGATGCCCCACGCCGGCCTGCGTCTCCGCCTTCAGCAGATTGGTCGTCGAGGTGCGGAAGAACTCCATGACCGCCTCGTCCTCGAACGAGGGCGAGTTCGACACGTCGACCACGACCGACGCACCCCGCAGGACCTCGGCCAGCCCCTCGCCGGTCAGCGTGTTGACTCCGGTGTTGGGTGACGCCGCGACCGCATCGTGTCCGTGGGCGCCGAGCCCGGCGACCACCTTCGAGCCGATGAGCCCGGTCCCACCGATCACTACGACCTTCATGACGGAATTCCTTTCGGGTTTCCCTGATGCCTGTATCAGAGGGACCGGGCAGGGACTCTGTCTGTGACACCGTCCGTTCGACGTGTAGTGACAACCACGCTTTCAGTCGTTCAGCGATGCCACGTAGCGTTCCAGCTTCTCCGGGTTCATGACCCACATGGCCCGCTCGATGCCGCGGTCCGAGATGTCGAGGGTCAGCAGGACGACGGCCGTCCCGCCGTCCGAGACGAGGGCGGCAGGACCGCCGTTGGCCTCGACCCAGGTGATCTCCTTGCGCGGCCAGAAGCGCGGGGCGAAGGCGGCCAGGTACCTGGAGACGTGCACCGGGCCGACGACCGGGATCCGGGACGCCCCGCGCAGCCCGTTCCCGTCGGTGTAGCTGACCACGTCCTCGGTGAGGATGTTCTCCAGCACGGCCAGATCGCCGGTCTGTGCCGCGGTGAGGAACACCTCCATCAGCCGTCGGTGCTCCGTCGGGTCGACGGGCTTGCGGCGCTCCGACGAAATGCGCTTGCGCGCGCGGCTCACCAGCTGGCGCGTGTTGCTCTCGCTGGTCTCGAGCATGTCCGCGATCTGCCGGTAGGGGTAGTCGAAGGCTTCCCGCAGCACGTAGGCGGCCCGTTCCACGGGGTTGAGCTTCTCCAGCAGGAAGAGGACCGCCAGATCGAGGGCCTCGGCCCGCTCGGCGCCCAGTTGCGGGTCGGCGCGCGTGTCGATGGGCTCTGGCAGCCAGCGACCGGTGTAGGCCTCGCGCCGCACCCTGGCGGACTGGGCGAGGTTGATCGCCAGTCGGGTGGTGACGGTGGCGAGGAACGCCTTCGGCTCGCGGACCGCGCCCCGGTCGGTGTGCTGCCAGCGCAGCCACGCCTCCTGGAGGATGTCCTCGGCCTCGCCGGTGCTGCCGAGCACGCGGTAGGCGATGCCGAAGAGCCAGGGCCGGACCGCCATGAACACCTTCGCCGCCTCGTCGAGGGCGTCCGTGTCGTCGCCCCTGGTCATGCGTGCCGCCTTCACTTCCGACCCGTTCACGCAAGCGCTCGCCCATCGTACGGCGGCGGCCACGGCGGGCCGCAGCATGTCAGGGTCGTCATGCTGCTCATGGGACGGCGGTCGCGCGTGGCCGAGGCCGCGGCACCCCGATCGCGGCTCATGCCGAGGTCGACCGGATACAGTGCGTGAAAGGGCAGCCCGGTCAGGAGGGGAAGCGTGACCGACACCAGCGAGACCCGGCCCGTCGAGGGCGAGGCGGAGGCGCCGCGGCGGAGCCGACTGTACCGCCTGATGCGCTACATACCCCTGATCGCCCCCGTCCTGCTGTGGACCGTGCCGTGCTGGGTGCTCCTGTACGGCGGCCAGCACTGGCCGCTGCCCGTCACACTGGTCGGCACCGTCTTGTTCGCCCTCGGCCTGGTCGGTATGCCGCTCGCGATGGTGCGCGGCCACGGCCGGCGCCAGCAGGACCGGATGGCGATCGTCGGGGACAGCCTGCTGGGCAGCAGCTGGGTCCTGTTCACCTGGTCGGTGCTGCTCGGCATCCTGCTGCGGCTCGCCCTGACCGTGGCGGGCGTCGGCGAGAGCCAGGACCGGGCCCGGATCGTCACCTGGGCCGTCCTCGCCGTGGCCGCCGTACTGCTCGCGTGGGGGTACGTCGAGGCCCGCCGCGTGCCGCGCGTGCGCCGACTCGACGTGCGACTCCCGCGGCTGGGGGCCGGGTTGGACGGGCTCCGGGTCGTCCTGATCACCGACACGCACTACGGCCCACTCGATCGTGCCCGCTGGTCGGCTCGGGTGTGCGAGGCGGTGAACGCCCTGGAGGCCGACGTGGTCTGCCACACCGGCGACATCGCGGACGGCACGGCCGAACGCCGCCGCGCCCAGGCCGTCCCCCTCGGCACCGTGGAGGCCACCCGGGCCCGTGTGTACGTCACCGGAAACCACGAGTACTACAGCGAGGCCCAGGGCTGGGTCGATCTGATGGACGAACTGGGCTGGGAGCCGCTGCGCAACCGCCATCTACTGCTCGAACGCGGAGGCGACACCCTCGTGGTCGCCGGCGTGGACGACGTCACCGCCGAGTCCTCCGGCCTGGCCGGCCACCGCGCGCACCTAGCCGGAGCGCTGGACGGCGCCGACCCCGGCCTGCCCGTCCTGCTCTTGGCACACCAGCCCAAGTTCGTCGACCGGGCGGCAGCCGCGGGCATCGACCTCCAGCTCTCCGGCCACACCCACGGCGGCCAGATCTGGCCCTTCCACCACCTGGTCCGCCTTGACCAGCCCGCGCTCGCCGGCCTCACGCACCACGGCCCCCGCACCCTGCTCTACACCAGCCGCGGCACCGGCTTCTGGGGCCCTCCGTTCCGCGTCTTCGCCCCCAGCGAGATCACCCTGCTGGTACTGCGCTCCCCACACCAGGCCACCGCGTCATAGCACCGCACCGCGACGCTTCACGCAGATCGGCGACGCGTGGCTCGTGAGCTCGCGGCCCGTGACGGGGCGCTGTCAGTGGTGGGTGGCAGCATCGGGCGTATGACGGACACCACGGCATTCGACTGGCGATCCTTTTTGCTCAGGTGGAGCGAGGAGTGGGCCGATTCCCTGCCGGACGGCGAGACGCGGAGCCAGGACGACGAGGCCGCCCGGCAGGCGCGGTGGCTGGGGTTCCCGGCCGCGTCCCAGGAGCGGATCACGGCGCTGGAGGAGCGTCTCGGCCGACGGATGCCCCCGTCGTACCGGGAGTTCCTCGAGGTCAGCGACGGGTGGCGGCATGCGGGTGGGTTCGTGTGGCTGCTGGCGGGGACCGAGGGCGCACGCTGGCACAACGACGCGTCAGGACTCGGGGAGATGTTCGAGGAGTACCTGGACGAGGACGCGGGGCCCGAGCAACGGCGGGAGGCGGACCTCTGGCGGCGCGGACTCCAGCTCGACCTCGAGTCCGACGCCACCTACGTCCTGATGGACCCCGAGGACGTGGGCGAGGACGGCGAGTGGGCGGTGTACACATGGGCGAGCTGGCGGGCCGAGCCACCCGAACGGCACGCGAACTTCCTTGAGTTCATGCGGGACATGCACCGGGAGTTCCACAGCCTGCGGGCTGACCGGAGCGACGGGGAGCCTGTGTTCGCCAACGCCACCACGCGAAAGCTGGACGCCCTGATGGACGAGGCCCGGCTGGAGGCGCTGCGCGGTGACTGGGAACGCGCCGCGAAGGGGTTGGACGAGGCCAAGGCGTACGGCAGACCGCGTGCCGCCGGACTAGGCGACCAGTTGCGCCGTCTGCTCGGACAGACCTACATGGTCTACTTCGACGGACTGGTGACGGACCCGCGTTACGCTCCCGAGCTGCTGCCGCCGCTGGTCGCCGAGCACGCGGCGCACTCGTACCGGGACGTCTCCACGCTGACCTTCCATCTGCGCGGAGCGGACGACGACCTCATGGCACTCGCCTACGCGACGTTGGAGCAGGTGAGGAACGGCACCTACCGGTACACCGCGGCGGGACCGTTCGGGGAAGCGGTCGACGCGGCGCGGGAGTTGGCGCGCTGGGGGGACACCGACGGGGCGTGGCGGACGCTGTTGAGGGCACTGCCGCTGTGGGAGCCGCTGGGTCCGGACCATCTGGCGCCGCTGGCCTGGGTGGCAGACCCGCTGCTGGGACCGCTGTTGACGCCTGAGCGAGGCCGCGAGCTGCTGTCCACGCCACGGGGTGGGCAGGCCGGTGAGGCGCCGGATGCGAGCCCCGGGCTCGACCCGGGCGGCATGGCATGGCTCGCGGAACCGGATCGGGGCAACAACCGCACGTCGTACCGGTTCGTCCTGGTGGAGGGCGTGGAGCCGGAGGAACTGCCCGGACGTCTCGCGGACGTGGACGGCGCCACGCTGAACGCACCCATGACCATCTGGGAGGCGCGCAGCGGCTCTCTGCAGGGCCGGCGCGAGTTCTCGTCGTACGACGACCGGGCCCTCATGGCGATCGGCCGGGCCGGCACCGGGTGGAGTTTCGCCTTCGACGGCGACCCCGCTCCGTTCGCCGGGCAACGGTTCGTCTCACCCGCCGCGACGGCCAGCGCCGGCACCCGCGCGGTGGTGGTGTGGAGCGGCCTGCGGACAGGGCACCGGGAGCCGTACTTCCATCTTTCGGTGGCACGAGACGGTGCCGAGCAGTACGCGTTCACCTACGCGGACGGTGAGATCCGGAAGAGCGGCGAGATACCGGGGCCGCTGGATCCGAGCCGGTTCTTCGGTGCTTCGCAGGGTGCGGCCGAGGCGGAACGGTCGCTTCTGGAAGCGGTGGCCGGGGAGTTCGGTGCGTCTCTGCCACGGCATGCCATCGTGAACGGGCGGCTGCACACGTTCGCCTCCCGTTCCTGGACACGTCCGCCGAGGGACGGCGAGACGTACATGGTGATCCGGGTGGGAGGGTAGGGCGGTCGGCGCGGCCGGTTTCCGGGGTCAGCCGCCGAGTGAGCGCCCACGGCGGGTCGGTCGTTCCGTCGCCGTCGTAGTCGCCGAGCGCCGGCGTCGCCGAACCGGTCTCCCGTCTCGGCGACGCCGACGACTCCCTTGGTGTCGAGGGCCCTGAGACCGACGCGGAGCGGAAATGGTTGGGCCACTCACTCAAGGCCGAACGGCGTCCCGAACCCCTACTCCACGAGCGACACCCTGAGCGGCTCCCACTCCACCCGTGTCCGTGCCCCGTCCCGCGCCCAGGTGACCTCCACCCGGGAGTCGCCGGCCTGCACACCGGAAACGGCTTCCGACAGGGCGACCGGCTCCGTGGTGAGGGCGGCCAGGGTCACATGGACGGTCGTGCCGCCCGAGCGGCCGGCCAGGCGAGGGACCTGGGCCCATGGGGTGTAGGCCGTTCCCTGGGGGGCGCGGATCGGGGTGGGCTCCTCGTCCCAGCCGTGCAGGGCGTGCAGGGCCGAGACGAGGGGTTCGTCCGGGCCGGTGGCCCAACCGGTCTGAGTGACACGGGAGTCGGCGGGCGCGCCGAGGACACGGTGGATCCGGAGTTCGTACGGCCCCCGGGCCACCGTCACGCTCTCCACCCGCAGCCCGGGCACCATCGGCGGGCCGGCGGTGTAGACCGGTCGGTGCCAGGAGGCGGCCCAGCCCCAGCCGGCACCACCGCCCGCTCCCAGCGGATGGAGGCGGCACCGGACGCTCCCCCGGCCGCCCACCTCGACGGACAGGTGGTTGTCGGCGGCATTGCCCTTCGCCGTCGGTCCCGTGTGCGTCGAGTACGCCAGCCGCCCGTAGTGCGGATCGTCCGCGCCCGCCGAGTCGCCCTCGTGCGGCCGTACGTGGTCGGTGCCGTGGTTGTGCAGTCGTACGATCCCGTCGGCGCGGGTCGACTGGAGCAGCAACCCGGGTGCCGGCAGGGCAAGGACACGGTCGGCCGTCTCGACCGGCGCGGGCTCCTCGCGGGCGGTCCACAGCGGATGGTTCGGTGGGGCGAGCAGGGCGACGAAGGCCTTTGAGGCCCAGTACGGCGAGGAGGGGCCGGAGTAGGTCTGCAGGGTCGCCTCGTGCGGGCCGTACCAGCCCAGGCTGAGCAGTCCGTCGTCGGTGAGGGCGCCCCGGTGAAGGAAGTGACGCAGGCTGCCGCTGATCAGGCGGCGGGAGGTGCCCGGGGTGAGCGGGGTGTGGCCGGTGACGGCGCCGAGGCCGACCGCGGCCGAGGCGGCGAAGCGGTAGGTCAGTGAGCGCCCGTAGTGCAGCGGCGCGCCGTTCGCGGCGAAGAACAGGGAGAAGGCGTCGAGATGTTCGCGCAGGCGGGCGCCGTACACGCCGTCGTCCGCGCCGGCGAGATGCGCGTCCAAGACCGGATACAGGTGCAGGGCCCAGCCGTTGTAGTGGTCGAAGGCGCGGGCGTCACCGTCGGTGTACCAGCCGTCGCCGACGTACCAGCCTTCCAGAAGGTCGCGTGCACGCTGCCGTACGGCCGCCGTCTCGGCGTCGCCTCGGCCCACCGACTCCAGGAACCCGGCGACGGTGTAGGGGAAGAGGTACCAGTTGTTCGGCGCGGGCGTGTGCCGCAGGGCGCCGCGCAGCCATTCCTCGGCGCGGTCCTGGACGTCGGCGTCGAGGTTCTTCCACAACCAGGGCGCGGTCATCCGCAGGCCGAGCGCGATGGACGCCGACTCGACCATGGGCTGGCCCTGGACGTGGTGGTCGAGGATCAGCGGCCAGGACTCGGTGTCATCACGGCCGGGCGTGCGAGTGCCGGCGGTGAGCCCGCTCGCGTAGCGCTCCAGCCAGCCGTGCGGGTCGGCGCCGCCGGCGCCCGCGACGCGGAAAGCGGCGGCGAGGAAGGTACGGGCGTAGCCTTCCAGGCCGTCGGAGCGCACGCCCGAGCGGGAGGGCCGTCCGGGCAGGTCGAGCAGGGCGCTGCCCGGGGTGCTCCAGCGCCAGGCGGCGGCCAGCAGACCGTCGGCGACCGCCTCCCAGTGGGCGCGGGTGTATCCGGTGTACGGGCCCGACTCCCGGTCCTCCGGGGGAAGTGGGAAGGGAAGGGTCATGCCGTGTACGCCAGCCTTTCGCGTCGTACGGGATGCAGGAAACCGGCGCCCGCGGCCCAACGGGCCGTCTCGGCGACGGCGAGTTCGGCCAGGCGGCCCCATTCGTTGCCCTGGGAGCCGGCCAGGTGCGGGGTGATGAGTACGTTGTCGCAGTCCCACAACGGGTGTTCGGGCGGAAGGACTTCGGGGTCGGTGACGTCGAGGACGGCCCGGATGCGGCCGGCCCGCGCGGCATCGGTGAGCGCGTCCTGGTCGATGACCGCGCCGCGTGCGGTGTTGATCAGGACGGAGCCGGGGCGCATCGCGTCGATCAGAGTCCGGCTGACCAGGCCGCGGGTGGCGGGCAGCAGCGGAGTGTGCACGCTGACCGTGTCGCTGCGCACGAACAGCTCCTCCAACTCGACGCGCATGGCGCCGAGTTCGGCAGCATCGGCGTCGGTGACGTAGGGGTCGTGCAGGAGGACGTCGAGGTCGTGGGAGCGCAGCAGCTCCATCACGCGGCGGCCGGTGAGGGAGGCGGAGAGGATGCCGACTGTTCGGCGGTGGTTGCCGACGGTGCGCGGGGTGCGCAGCCAGGGGGCGCGGACCCGGGTTGCGTGGTACTCGCGGGCGCGCTCCAGGACGTGTTTGCCGGTCAGCAGGATCATGGCGAGGGTGTACTCGGCGACCGGCAGGGCGTTGGCGGCGGCAGCCGAGGAGACCTCGATGCCGCGCTCCCAGCAGGCGGCGGTGATGTGTGCGCGAACGCTGCCCGCGGTGTGGACCACCGCACGCAGCCGGGGGGCCGCCGCCAGTGCGACCGCGTCCAGCGGCGGACAGCCCCAGCCGGTGACCAACAGGTCGACGTCGGCGAGGATTTCGCGGGCGCGCGGGGTGGTGAGGTCGTCGAGGGACGGGGGTGGGGCGAGGTCGCAGATCGCGGCGAGGGCTTCGAGGGACTCGGGGTCGAGGACGGCCGCGGCCGCGTCCCGGGACATGGCGAGGGCGGCGCGTGGACGGAACGTCGAGTCGGTCATGGGGGTGCGTGAACTCCTCAGCGAGCCGGGTTACTTGACGGAGCCCGCCGTCAGTCCGCTGCGCCAGAAGCGCTGCAGCAGGACGAAGGCGAGGATGAGCGGGAGGACGGCCAGCAGGGAGCCCATGATCACCACCGGGTAGTAGTCGGGTTCGACGGTGGCCTGACTGTTCCACGTGTACAGGCCGAGGCTGACGGGATACAGGTCCTGGTTGGAGAGCATCACCATCGGGAGGAAGAAGTTGTTCCAGATGGCGGTGAGCTGGAAGAGGAAGACGGTCACCAGGCCGGGACCGAGCATGCGCAGCGCCACCCGGGCGTATGTGGTCAGCTCCCCCGCGCCGTCGATGCGTGCGGCCTCCAGGACCTCGTCGGGGACGTAGCCCTGGCTGAAGATGCGGCCGAGGTAGACGCCGAAGGGATTGAACAGGACCGGGATGAACACCGCCCAGAAGGTGTTGACGAGCCCGGTGCCGGAGGCCATCAGGTACAGCGGCAGGGCGAGGACGGTCTGCGGGACCATGACGGCCGCCAGGACCAGCCCGAACAGCTTCTCCTTGTGCCGGAAGCGGTACTTGTCGAAGGCGTAGCCGCAGGCCACGCTCACCAGGGCGCCCAGCGCGGCGCCGAGGACGGCGTACAGCAGGCTGTTGAGGTACCAGCGGCCGTACTGGCCGCCGTCCATGGCGAACAGGTCGTGCAGGTTCTGGCCGAAGGAGAAGTCCTTCAGGGACAGGATGTTGCTGCCGAACAACGCGTCGCGGCTCTTGCCGGCGGCGAGCACCAGCCAGAGCACGGGCAGCAGGGTGTAGAGGACGGAGAGGGCGACCACGACATTGACGGTGGCCCGGCCCAGCATCCTCGGACGCAGCAGGGTGGTGTCGGCGGCGCTCATCGGGCCTCCTCCGTGCGGTCGAGCCGGCTGGTCCAGCGGGTGACGGCGTAGGACAGGGCGATGGTGCACAGCAGCAGGACGACCGAGGCGGCGGCGGCCAGGCTGTAGTTGTTGCGGGTGAAGGCGGCGTCGTAGATGTACATGCTCGGCGAGAAGCGGGAGCTGATCATCGGGGAGGACTGGCTGAGCAGCATCGGCTCGGTGAACAGCTGCAGGCCCCAGATCAGGGTGAACATGGCGACCATGACGATCGAGGCGCGCACCAGCGGGGTCTTGACCTGCAGTGCCGTGCGCACGGGTCCCGCGCCGTCGACGACGGACGCCTCGATCACCTCGCGGGGCACGGCCTGCAGGGCGGCGTAGAAGACCACCATGTTGTAGCCGAGGTTGCTCCACAGGGCGATGTTCACGATCGACGGGAGCACGGTGTGCAGCCCCAGGAAGTCGACCGTGATGTCGGCCTTGGCGAACAGTTCGACGACCGGGCTGATGCCGGGCGTGTACAGGTAGAGCCAGATCAGGGCGGCGATGATGCCGGGCACGGCGTGCGGCAGGAACAGGCCCAGCTGGGCCGAGGCCCGCAGCCGTACGACGCCGGAGTCCAGCAGCAGCGCCAGGACCAGGGAGCCGATGACCATGAGCGGGATGTAGACCAGGCAGTACAGGGCGACCGTGCCGAGCCCGGACAGGAACGTCGGGTCGGTCAGGACGGCCGCATAGCTGCGGAAGCCGACGAAGATGGTGCGGGCGGTGCCGAAGCCGAGGCCCGGATGGTCGTCGCCGTAGAAGCTGAGGTAGACGGCGGTGCCCACGGGGATCAGGAAGACGGTCACCAGCAGGGCGAAGAAGGGCGCCATCAGGACGCCACAGGCGCCGAGTTGACGGCGCCGGGCCGCCTTGCGGGTGCGGTGGGCGGGGGCCGGCGCGGTGCCGGGGAGTGCGGCGGGCGGGGCGTGCTGGGTGGTCGCGGCCACGGGGTTCACCTGCCTTTCGGGCGGCTCAGGTGGGTGCGGGATGCCTTGCCGGTGGCTCGGATGCGGGCGGGGTGCCTTGCCGGTGGCTCGAATGCGGTGCGGATGCCTTGCCGGTGGCTCAGGTGCTGTGCTGGGTGGTGGACAGGCCCAGGGCCTTCAGGTCGGGCATCGTGCCGTCCTGGGCCGCGCGCACCGCGTCGATGAGGCTGCCCTGGCCGCCGCCGACGCGGGCGAAGCCGTCCTGCATCACCTTGCCGGTGGCGGTCATCCGCGGACCCCACACCCAGCCGTCGCGGATCTTGCGGGCCTCCTGGTCGAAGAGGGTGTAGATGTCCTGCCCGCCGTAGTACGAGCGGTCGAAGGCGTTGCGGTCGACGGGGACAAGACCGGGCACGGCCGGGTACTGGCTGCTCGCGCCGCTGGAGAGCCGGGCGCGCAGGGCGTCCGGGTGGGAGACCTGCCACTCGATGAACTCCATGGCGGCCTCGGGGTGCCGGCTGTCCTTGGTGACGGCGAAGGTGGAGCCGCCGTGGGTGCCGATGGCCGGGTGGCTCTCGTCCCACTGCGGCAGCGGCGCGATCCGCCACTTCCCCTTCTGCTGGGGCTGCTTCTTCATCTGCGCACCCGCGTCCCAGGCGCCGGTGAGCCGGGCCAGCACCAGGCCGCCGGCGACCTGCGCGTCGTACTGGCGGCTGTCCATGGCGTTGACGAACACGACGTCCTCGTCCATGAGTTTCTGCCAGTACGACGCCACGCGCCGGGTGGGCGCGTCGGCGAGGGAGACGTTCCAGGCACCGTGGGAGGTGTCGAACCACTGGGCGCCGGCCTGCCAGCAGTACGCCGCGAACGGGGTGGCGAGGCTGTCGGTGGGGAACAGCGCCAGCCGGCGTTCCGGCGCCTTGCGTTTGACCGTGTGCGCGAGTTCGGCGAACTCGTCCCAGGTGCGCGGGACATGGAGGCCGTACTGCTCGAACAGGTCTGTGCGGTAGTGCATGACCATCGGCTCGACGTCCAGCGGGACGCTGAAGATGCGGCCCTGGAAGGTGGTGAGGCCGAGGGCCTGCGGCAGGAGCTTGGCCTTGAGGGTGTCGCTGATCATGCCGCTGATGTCGCGGGCGACGCCGTCGATGGCGAAGCCGGGTATCTGCGGGTACTCGATGGTGGCCACGTCCGGCGCGTTGCCGGCCCGGGCGGCGTTGGAGAGCTTGGCGTAGCCGCCCTGGGTGCCGGACGGGATCTGCTGGAAGTCGACCTGGAGACGGTCGTGGGTGCGGTTGAACGCGTCCACCACCTGCTGGCTGCCCCGCAGGGCGGACCAGAAGGTGATGCGCGTGGTCCCGCTGGTGCTGCCCGCCGAGGTGGCGCCCTGTCCGCTGCAGGCGCTCACGGCACCGGTCAGCGGCAGGGCGGCCATCGCGGCGAGCACGGATCGACGGCTGCGTCGACCAGGCATCGGGCCTCCCGAGGCTCCTGCGTGCCCGGGTGGGCACGACCTGTTCGAGTCACCGGAATCCTCCGTGGCCCACGAGAAACGGTCAATAGATCGATCAGAAGAAAATAAAGCGGTCAAACGCTCATCGGGTGGAATACGGCTCCTGGGGCCCCCGTGTCACAGGGCGCGCGTCGAGCCGCGCACCGTGAGGGTCGGCAGCAGTTCGACGCGCTGCACCGAGCGCGTCCCCTCGCCGTGGGTGCCGTCCAAGCGCCGCAGCAGCAGCTCCGCCGCCACCCGGCCGACCTCGCCCTTGGGCGGTGACACCGCCGTCAGCGGCGGGCTGCCGAGACCGGCCACCACGTCGTCGTAGGCGACGACCGAGCAGTCCTCGGGGACGCGCACACCGTTCTCGGCGAGCTGCTGCACCAGCATCAGCGCGTCCACGTCGCCGTGCAGGACGGCGGCCGTCGCGCCCGCCTTGCGCAACAGCGCGGCCAGGTCCGTCACATCGGTGGGTTGCTGGTCGAGGGCGCCCCGGGAGGAGCTCAGCGCCCAGGCCCACTCCTCGACCAGGGGGTGATCGCCGGCGATCTCGGTGAGCGCGGCGCGCAGGGTGCGGGCGGTGGGGCTGTCGTCGCGGGTCGCGAAAACGAGGCGCCGGTGGCCGAGGCCGACCAGGTGCTCGACGGCGAGGTGGGCGCCGTACCAGTGGTCGGAGCAGACCGAGTCCATGGCGTGCAGGGCGCTGCCCTTCGGGGGGCGGCGCTCCATCAGCACCGTCGGCACGTCCAGCGCGGCGAGCCAGCGGTAGTCGTCCTCCTCCGCCGCCGGGCTGCGCCAGCGGGGCGCGAGCAGCACCGCGCGGGCCCCGTCGGCGAGCGCCCGCTCCACCTGGGGGCGTTCGGCCCCGGGCACCTGCGGGGCGATGTGCAGGGCGACCCGCAGACCGGCGGCGTCCAGGACGGTCCGCGCGCCGTGCAGGGCCTCGTAGAGGTAGGAGTGCCGCTCGGGCACCACCACGGCCACGGTGTCGCCCTCACCGGTGGCGCGCTCGGGCAGCTCCTGGGCAGGCAGGGTGGAGCGGACCACACCGTGGCCGCGCCTGAGCCTGCCCTCGCGGGTCAGCTCCTCGACGTCCCGGCGGACGGTCACCACCGACACCTGCAGTTCGGCGGCGAGGTCGGCGACCCGTGCCGTTCCGCGTGCCTGCACCGCGGCGAGGATCCGCCGCCGTCTGAGATCGACCGGCTCACGCATACGGCCTCCGCCCCGGGAATGTTCGTTTGAGCGATCTGGCCACCATCATACGATCGGCAGCGTCGGCCACCATCCCTGGAGTGGATATCCGCTTGCCCGTCCGCCCCCCGCCCGCGAGGCTCGACGGATGCGACAACAAAGACCAGAGACACAACCACGACAGGGGAGCGGCATGTGAAGGTCGCGTTCTTCGGGGACGTCCACGGATGCGTACTGCACGCGCTGGGCGCCGCGGTGCTGGTGCAGAAGCGGCGCGGGATCCGGCTCGACGCGCTGATCCAGGTCGGCGACCTGGGCGCGTTTCCCGCGCCGGAACGGTGGGACGAGGCCAGTCGGCGGTTCGGCGCGGACCAGCCGGCGCAGAGCGACTTCTTCCGGCTGCTCGACCCATCACCCCAACTGGCCGACGCGGTACGCAGGGCGCTGGAGCAGGTTCCCGCGTTCCACTTCGTCAGCGGCAACCACGAGGACCACGCGTGGCTGGCCACCCTGCACCAGAACTGCCTGTCGGCCGTGACTCCGGTGGACCCGCTCGGCGCCTACCGCCATGTCGCCTGCGGCAATGTCGTCGAGATCGCCGGTCTGCGCACCGCCTTCATCGGGCTGATCGAGTCGGAGGCGATGGACTTCGACCCCGACGCGTACGCCCGGCTGATGGACGTCGAACCGGGCAGCGTGGACCTCCTGATCACCCACGACGGCCCCTACGGCATGTCCGAGTGGCGCGGCACCGTCCAGGGTTCCCCCAAGCTGACCCGGCTCATCGAGCATCTGCGGCCGCCCCTGCACGTCAGCGGCCACTACCACCACCCCAACGGGCCGCGTCGGTACGGCCCGACGACCTCGTACGCCCTCGCCCAGCTGGTGCGTCCGAAGGCCGACGGAAGAAGCGGTGCGCCGATCAACCCGCGGCAGCAGGTCACACCCGGGAGCATCGGTCTGCTCGACACCGACACCCGCGGCTTCGAGTACGTCCACGACCCGTGGCTCGCCGACGTCAGCGGCGACGACCTCGGCCTGGACGCCTTGGTCGCCGCACGTTGAACACCTGAGGTCAGCCGTCCTCGCCCATCGCCTTGCGGACGGCGTCACGGGTGCGGTCGATCACCGCTGCGAAGGGGCCCAGGGTGAGGTTCTTCGCCGCGGACTCACTGCCGGGGTGCGGGTGGGTTGGAGCCATGGCCTCGACGGCGCTGCGCGCCGCCTGAGCTGCTCCCACCACGTCTCGCCCGGGTCGACCAGCGACTCGTAGGAAGTCCTCCAGGACGCCGAACTCGTAGGCCCGCTCGAGGTAGGGCTCTAGGGGAATCACTCGACGCTCTGCTGGGTCCAGGTCCAGGCGTACTGCAGCCAGTCGGCCAGGGTCACCGCGCCCAGGCCCGCGCAGACCAGCCGGGTGGCCCGGGGGACGGTGGTGTACCCGCAGACCAGGGCGCCGGCCGCCCAGACCGAGACGCAGAAGGGGCAGGACACCAGGTCGCCCACGGCCCGGCGCACCCCCTTGCCGCGCGGCTCGTCCATGACCTCCGCGGCCTCACCGTCCCCCTTGCGCTCGGTGAACGGCGCCCGCACAAAGCTGGTGATCTTGTCGTTGGCCAGCAGCCGGGAGGCCTTGTACGCGGCCGCTCCCATCAGGGCGACGTCCCACGGCGGCACGTCCCGGGGCGGCCGTACGCCGCGCGCCCGGACCGCGGCGGTGAAGGCCGCGACGCCCGTCGCGAAGGTGCCGGCGAGCACGGCGTACCCCGTCAGGGGGGTGTCGTCCTGGTCGTCGTAGCGTGCGGTGTCGGCAGCAGTCATGGCGCCCTCTCCGGCGGTTCCGATGGGCCGTACCGGGTTTCCCGATACGGCCGTCGGAATCGCCGCGAGAAGGGGTTCAGCCGATCTCGACCAGCAGGTCGCCGCCCTCCACCTGCTGGATCCGGTTGATGGCGAGGCGGGTCACGCGGCCCGCCCTGGTGGCGGTGATCGCGGCCTCCATCTTCATCGCCTCGATGGTGGCCACGGTCGCGCCGGCGTCCACCTCGTCGCCCTCGGCGACCGCGAGGGTGACCACACCGGCGAACGGCGCGGCGACATGGCCGGCGTTGCCCCGGTCGGCCTTCTCGGTGACCGGGATGTCGGAGGCGGCGGCCGTGTCCCGCACCTGGATCGGGCGGAGCTGGCCGTTCAGGGTCGACATCACCGTGCGCATACCGCGCTCGTCGGCCTCGCCGACCGCCTCCAGCTCGATCAGGAGCCGCACGCCGGGCTCCAGGTCGACGGAGTACTCCTTGCCCGGGCGCAGGCCGTAGAAGAAGTCCTTGCTGTCCAGGACGCTGGTGTCGCCGTAGGCGGCGCGGTGGGCCTCGTACTCGCGGGTCGGGCCGGGGAACAGGAGGCGGTTGAGGGTGGCGCGGGGCTCCTTGGCCAGGCCCTCGCGGTCCTCCGGCGTCAGCTGCTGCACGGGCTTGGCCGGGCCGCGCCCCTCGAGCGCCTTGCTGCGGAACGGCTCGGGCCAGCCGCCGGGCGGGGTGCCCAGCTCACCGCGGAGGAAGCCGATGACCGAGTCGGGGATGTCGTAGCGGTTGGGCGCCGCCTCGAAGTCCTCGGGGCTGACGCCCGCGCCGACGAGGTGCAGCGCTAGGTCGCCGACCACCTTGGAGGACGGGGTGACCTTGACCAGTCGGCCCAGGATGCGGTCGGCGGCCGCGTACAGGTCCTCGATGTCCTCGAAGCGGTCGCCGAGGCCCAGCGCGACGGCCTGAGTGCGCAGGTTGGAGAGCTGTCCGCCCGGGATCTCGTGGTGGTAGACGCGCCCGGTCGGGGAGGCGAGGCCCGCCTCGAAGGGGGCGTAGACCTTGCGGACGCTCTCCCAGTACGGCTCCAGGTCGCCGACCGCCTGCAGGTCCAGCCCGGTGGGCCGGTCGGAGTGGTCGGTCGCGGCGACGATCGCCGACAGGGAGGGCTGGGAGGTCGTACCGGCCATGGAGGCGACCGCGCCGTCCACGGCGTCCGCGCCCGCCTGGATCGCGGCGAGGTAGGTGCCGAGCTGGCCGCCCGCCGTGTCATGGGTGTGCAGGTGCACCGGCAGGTCGAACTCGCGGCGCAGCGCCGAGACGAGCTTGGCGGCGGCCGGGGCGCGCAGCAGGCCGGCCATGTCCTTGACCGCCAGGACATGGGCGCCGGCCTCGACGATCTGCTCGGCGAGGCGCAGGTAGTAGTCGAGCGTGTACAGACGCTCGTTCGGGTCGGACAGGTCCGAGGTGTAGCAGAGGGCGACCTCGGCGATCGCGGTGCCGGTCTCGCGCACGGCGTCGATGGCGGGGCGCATCTGGCCGACGTCGTTGAGGGCGTCGAAGATGCGGAAGATGTCGATGCCGGTGGCGGCGGCCTCCTGCACGAAGGCGTCGGTCACCTCGGTGGGGTACGGGGTGTAGCCGACGGTGTTGCGGCCGCGCAGCAGCATCTGCAGACAGATGTTGGGCACGGCCTCGCGCAGGGCGGCCAGCCGCTCCCAGGGGTCCTCGGCGAGGAAGCGCAGGGCGACGTCGTAGGTGGCACCGCCCCAGCACTCCAGGGAGAGCAGCTCGGGCAGGGTGCGGGCGACGACGGGCGCGACGGCGAGCAGGTCCTTGGTGCGCACCCGGGTGGCGAGCAGGGACTGGTGGGCGTCGCGGAAGGTGGTGTCGGTGATGCCGATGGTCGGCGACTCGCGCAGCCGGCGGGCGAAGCCCTCCGGGCCGAGTTCGACCAGCTTCTGCCGGGAGCCCGCGCGCGGCTCGCCCTCGGGCAGCGGGGGCAGCTTGGTGACCGGCTCGATCAGCTCGGGGCGCTCGCCGTGCGGCTTGTTGACCGTGACGTCGGCGAGGTAGGTCAGCAGCTTGGTGCCGCGGTCCGCCGAGGAACGCGCCGTCAGCAGATGCGGGCGCTCCTCGATGAACGAGGTCGTCACCCGTCCCGCCTGGAAGTCCGGGTCGTCCAACACCGCTTGCAGGAAGGGGATGTTGGTGGCCACACCCCGGATGCGGAACTCGGCGACGGCCCGCCGGGCCCGTCCGATGGCGGCCTTGAAGTCCCGGCCCCGGCAGGTGAGTTTCACCAGCATGGAGTCGAAGTGCGCGCTGATCTCCGTACCGGCGTGGGTGGTTCCGCCGTCCAGACGGATGCCGGAGCCGCCGGGCGAGCGGTAGGCGCTGATGCGGCCGGTGTCCGGGCGGAAGCCGTTGGCGGGGTCCTCGGTGGTGATACGGCACTGCAGGGCCGCGCCGTGCAGCTTCACCGTCTCCTGGGACAGACCGAGGTCGGCGAGGGTCTGGCCGGAGGCGATGCGCAGCTGGGCCTGGACCAGGTCGACGTCGGTGACCTCCTCGGTGACCGTGTGCTCGACCTGGATGCGCGGGTTCATCTCGATGAAGACGTGGTTGCCGTCCCGGTCGAGCAGGAACTCGACGGTGCCGGCGTTGCGGTAGCCGATCTCGCGGGCGAAGCGGACGGCGTCGGCACAGATGCGGTCGCGCAGGGCCGGGTCCAGGTTGGGCGCCGGGGCCAGCTCGATGACCTTCTGGTGACGGCGCTGGAGGGAACAGTCGCGCTCGAAGAGGTGGATGACGTTGCCCTCGCCGTCGGCGAGGATCTGCACCTCGATGTGGCGGGGGTCGACGACCGCCTTCTCCAGGAAGACGGTCGGGTCGCCGAACGCGGACGCGGCCTCACGGGAGGCGGCCTCGATGGACTCGCGCAGCGCGGCCGGGTCCTCGACCCGGCGCATGCCACGGCCGCCACCGCCGGCGACGGCCTTCACGAACACCGGGAAGCCGATCTCCTCGGCCGCGCGCACCAGTTCGTCGACGTCGTTGGAGGGCTGGGAGGAGCCGAGCACCGGGACGCCGGCCGCGCGGGCGGCGGCCACGGCACGGGCCTTGTTGCCGGTCAGCTCCAGCGTCTGCGCGCTGGGCCCGACGAAGGTGATGCCCGCTTCCTCGCAGGCCTTGGCCAGCTCGGGGTTCTCCGACAGGAAGCCGTAGCCGGGGTAGACGGCGTCGGCGCCGGCCTTGCGGGCCGCGCGGACGATCTCCTCCACCGACAGATAGGCCCGTACGGGATGGCCGGGCTGGCCGATCTCGTACGCCTCGTCGGCTTTCAGCCGGTGGAGCGAGTTGCGGTCCTCGTGCGGGAAGACGGCGACCGTCCTGGCACCCAGCTCGTAGGCGGCACGGAATGCCCTGATCGCGATCTCACCACGGTTGGCGACCAGCACCTTGCGGAACATCGCCGCTCCCTTCAGCCTGCCGATGACGTCCCCCATGGTGTCGGTGACATGCCTCCCTGGCCATGTGAGCCGGGCCACTCAAGGGGTGATTTTCGGCGTCGCCGTGTTGATCTCCGCCGCGGCCTTCTCGATGGCCTCCCGGATCCGGCTGTAGGTGCCGCACCGGCAGACGTTCTCGATGCCGTCGATGTCGGCGTCCGTGGGGTGGGGTGTCCGCTTCAGCAGGGCGACCGCGGCCATGATCTGGCCCGGCTGGCAGAAGCCGCACTGGGCGACGTCGCGCTCCAGCCAGGCCTGCTGCACGGGATGCAGGGTGTCGCCGTCGGCCAGGCCCTCGATGGTGGTGACCTTCCGGCCCGCGCAGTCCTCGACCTTGACGACGCAGGGCTGGATCTCGTCGCCGTCGAGGTGGCTGGTGCAGGCGCGGCAGACGCCGACTCCGCAGCCGTACTTGGGGCCGGTGACGTGCAGCAGGTCGCGCAGGACCCACAGCAGGGGCATGTCGGCGGGGGCCTCGACGGTGACCTTCTCGCCGTTGAGGGTGAAGGAGTAGGAGGGCATCGGGTCCTTCTCAGAAGCTCAGCGGGAAACGGCGCGGCTTG
The DNA here is from genome assembly GCF_040612015.1 of Streptomyces sp. NPDC006476. Lineage (NCBI taxonomy): Bacteria > Bacillati > Actinomycetota > Actinomycetes > Kitasatosporales > Streptomycetaceae > Streptomyces > Streptomyces sp. NPDC006476. The sequence goes on from NZ_JBEXPK010000034.1 coordinate 85,994, forward strand.
GTGCCGGTCGCGCGGGCGTAGGCGTTGGCGACGGCTCCGGAGGCTGCCGGCACCCCCAGCTCCCCGGCGCCTCCCGGGTCCGCCGTGGACGGCATGAGGTGCGCCTCGAAGCGCAGCGGGGCGTGGCGCTGCCGGGCCCAGTGGAAGTCGGCGAAGCTGCCCTCGCGCACGGCACCCCGGTCGATGTGCAGGCCGGCCGACAGCACCGTGGAGATCCCGTCGATCGCCGTGCCCATGAGCTGGGCCTCGATGCCCCGGGGATTGATCACCGTGCCGACGTCGGCGGCCATCACCACGCGGGTCACCCGGGGCTGCCGGGGATCGGTCGCGTCGATCTCCGCGAGGCAGGCCACGCAGGAGCCGTACTCCTCGTGCACGGCCACGCCCTGTCCGTGCCCGGCGGGCAGGGCCCGCCCCCAGCCCCCGGCCCGGGCGACCTTGTCCAGCACGGCCCGGACGGACCCGCTGCGCAGGGTCGTACGGCGGAAGGCGACCGCGTCCTCGCCGAGGCTCGCGGCGATCTCGTCGACGAGGATCTCCTCCGCGGTGCGCGCGGTTCCGGAGTCGACCGACCGCCAGGCGCCGAGCGGTATCGGGAGGTCGACCCCGGCCGAATCCCCGGACAGGTGGCCGAAGTTGTAGAGCCCGGAGTCACTGGGCGCGGGTCCGGACGCGCGCCGTACGAAGGAGGCCTGGTCGACCCCGCTCTTCCCGGACGACTCGTTGACCGAGGCCATCGCGTGGGCGAAGGCGATCACGCGGCCGCCCTGGTGGCTGGCGCGGATGCGGTGGTGGCTGGCGGGGCGCATCCGGCCGTGCCGGGTGTCGTCGTTGCGGCTCCACATCAGCTTGACGGGCCGCTTGGCGGCCTTCGAGATCAGGGCCGCCTCGATCGCCGCGTCGAAGGTCAGCCGTCGCCCGAACGAGCCGCCGCCGCGGATCACATGCACCGTGACGGCGGAGGCGGGCAGTCCGACGGCGGACGCGATGGTGTCGCGCGCCTCCATCGGGGTCTGCGTGGAGAACCACAGCTCCGCCCGGTGGGCGCGCACGTCCGCGATCGCGGTCAGCACCTCCATCGGCGCGTGGCTGACGAACGCGAACTCGAACTCCCCCTGCACCTGGGTCGATCCGCGCGGCGGTGAGCCCAGCGCGGGGAGCGCGGCCCGCAGCCGGGAGCGGATGCCGGCATCGGACAGCGAGGCCATCGGGCCCGGCGCCCACCTGATCTTCAGGGCGTCCCGGGCGGTGAAGGCGTGGTGGAAGGACTCGGCGACCACCGCGATCCCGCCGGGCACCCGCACGACGGCGTGGACGCCCGGCAGGGCGCGCGCCGCCCGGTCGTCGACCGAGACGACCCGGCCGCCGAGCGTCGGCGGCCTGGCCACCACGGTCGGCTTCGCCCCGGCCACGGACAGGTCTCCGGTGAACTCGGCCTTTCCGGTGACGATGTCCCGGGCGTCGATCCGGTTCGTCGGCCGGCCGATCACCTTGTGCCGGGCGGCCGGGCGGGGCCGGGCGGAGACCTCGGCACGGCGGATCCGGGCCGCGTCCGCGCTGAGCGAGCCGAAGCTCGCCTTACGGCCGTCGGGGGCGACGACCATGGTGTCCCGGGTGTGCAGGGTCCGGGCGGGCAGGTGCCAGCGGTGCGCGGCCGCGGTCACCAGTCTGGCGCGGGCCGTGGCGGCGAGCCGGCGTGCGGGGTCGTACAGCGATCGGACGGAACTGGAGCCGCCGGTGGACTGGTTGCCCTTGGTGCGGGCGTCCGCGAGGGGGATGTCGACGTCGGCGAGGCGGGCGTCCAGCTCCTCGGCGATCATCATGGCGACGGCGGTGGTGACACCCTGGCCGACCTCGACCCGGGGCAGCCGTACGACCACCCGGTTCGCCTTGGTGACCTCCAGGACCAGCATCTCGTCGTCGTCACCGGTGGCCACCGCGCCGGCGGGCTCGGAGCCCTGGGCCCTGGAGGTGTCGCAGGCGAGCGGGGCGGCGACGGTGAGGGTGGCGGCGGACAGCGAGTAGACCATGAACCTGCGGCGGGAGACCGCGCGCGGTTCGGGAGGGGAGGACTCGGTGCGGTCCAACGGACACTCCTCGGGTGTGTCGCCCACTACGTCAACCGGTAGGAGGGCGCGGCCGTCCTGTGGGTTGCCTGAGAGGTACGGACGGGAGCGGGGACGGGTTCATGGCGTTCGGACAGGTTGCGGTCGTCCGCCCATTGTCGTCCGTAGGCTCTGGGGTGCGCAGCTGTGCGGTAGACGCCCCGCCCCCACGACTTAGGGAGAACCATGGCCGACGCCAGTCCCCCGGCCCGTGCCGTCACCCTGCTGGGCCGCCCCAAGCTGTGGCTGATGCCCACCCTGCTGACCGGGCTGCTCGCCCTGTTGCTGTCCCTCCTCTACATGGGCGGCGTCGTGAACCCGCAGGGCGATCTGCGCCATCTGCCCATCGCCCTGGTCAACGGCGACACGGGCAGACCGCCGGCCGGTCAGCGGCAGAACGCAGGCACGCAGATCGCCGCCGCCATCACCTCCGACACCTCCAGCGACAAGGCGGCGTGGCGCACCCTGACCCTCGCCCAGGCGCAGGAACAGCTCGACTCCGGGAAGGTGTACGGCGCCCTGGTCATCCCGGCGAACTTCACGGACTCCGTCACCGCGCTCGCCACCAGCGACGCCACCGAGCGGCCCACGATGACGGTACTGACCAACCCCGGCAAGGGCAGCCTGGGTTCCTCCCTCGCCAGTCAGATCACCACGCAGGCCGCGCACCAGGCGTCACAGACCATCGGCAAGCAGCTCACCCGGGCGGACGCGCGGGCCAACGCCACGACCAAGCTGCTGCTGGCCGACCCGGTCAACGTCGTCACCCAGGTCGGCCATCCCCTCGGCAGCCACAGCGGCCTGGGCCTGAGCGCCTTCTACTACACCCTGTTGCTGGTGCTGGCCGGCTTCATCGGCGGCAACGTCATCAGCAACGCCGTCGACACCTCGCTCGGCTACGCCGACAACGAGATCGGCCCCTGGCACACCCGGCTGCCCACGGTCCCGATCAACCGCACGCAGACCCTGCTGCTGAAGATGGCCATGACCGCGGGCATCACGGTCCTCACCGTCTCCCTGATCATGCTCGCGACGATCACCATCCTGGACATGGACGCGAGCCACCTCCCCCTGCTGTGGATCTACTCCTACTGCGCCTCGCTCGCCGTCGGCCTCGGTGTGCAGGCCATCAACGCCGCGTTCGGCGGGATCGGCCAGCTGGTCTCCATGTTCGTCTTCATCGTGCTGGGCCTGCCGTCCTCCGGAGCCACCGTCCCCCTGCAGGCCGTCCCCGGCTTCTACCGCTTCCTCTCCAACTTCGAGCCCATGCGCCAGCTCAGCGACGGAGTGCGCGCCATCCTCTACTTCGACGCCCGCGGTGACGCCGGCCTGACCCGCTCCTGGATCATGATCGCCATCGGCGCGGCCCTCGCCCTGCTCTTCGGCTTCGCCATGACCCGCTACTACGACCGCAGGGGCCACGCCCGCCTGACGCCCCAGCCGGCCTGAGCCCTCACCGCCCCTCCGCCCCCGGGAGCCCGAGGAGCCGGTCGACGACGGGATGCGGGCGGCGGTCCGCCCGGATCATGCGCAACCCTGCCGGTCCGTAGAGAGGGTGTGCAACCCTCTCGCAACCTCGGGTGTGCTGCCCTGGCCCCATGGACGAGGAGACCCCGCGTGTCGAGCTCACCCCCGCGGCCGCCGAGTTGCTGCGCCGGCTGCGGGCCACGCACGGACCGCTGATGTTCCACCAGTCCGGCGGCTGCTGCGACGGCAGCGCGCCCATGTGCTACCCCGACGGCGAGTTCCGCCCCGGCGGCTCGGACGTGCTGCTGGCGGAGCTGGAGGTCGAGGGCGTGCCGGAGCCGGTGACGTTCTGGATGGCGCGAAGCCAGTACGAGGCCTGGAGCCACACCCGGCTGATCGTGGACGTCGTGGCGGGCCGTGGCAGCGGTTTCTCGCTGGAGGCACCCGAGGGGGTGCGTTTTCTCACCCGTTCTCGTGTAGTCGACGCCTAGCCACCCCGCGGGTCTCGGTCTTCTGCTGCACTTCCCTTGGTACCCGGGACAGTTGACGAGACCTCAGGGGGCAGTGTGACGCATCGTCAAAGGCGTTTACCGGCAGGCAGATCCAACAGATCCGTACTCGCTCTTCTCACCGCATTCGGCGCGCTGGCCGGTGCCGCCCTGGTGGGGGCGGCACCGGCCAGCGGCGTACCCGCCGTCTCCGCGATAGCGAAGGGCGTCACCTACCGGCAGTTCGACGTCCAGGGGTCGAAGGGGCTCACCCATGCCCATCTGGTGACCGTCGACCTGCGCGACCCGCACGTCCGGCTCGACCTGCTGTACCCGGGCGCGGTGGCCGCACGGGCGCCCGTCTCCCTGCTCGCCGACGCCGGGGGCGCGGTCGCGGGCGTCAACGGCGACTTCTTCAACATCACCGAGACCCAGCACCCGGGCGTCGACGCCACCGGCTCCACGGACGGACCGGCGATCGCGAACGGTCACCCGCTGAAGGCGTCCGTGCCGGACGGCCAGCGTTTCGGCCCGGCGCTTCCGCCCGGCACCAGCACCGAGGACGTGCTCGGGGTGGGCATCGACCGCAGGGCCCGGCTGGACCACCTGGCCCTCCAGGGGACGGTCCGCACACCGGCGGGGCGCCTGCCGCTCGGCGGGTTCAACCAGTTCGCGCTGCCGGTGAACTCGGTGGGCGCGTTCACCTCGGACTGGGGCGGCGTCTCCCGGCTGCGTGCCACCTGCGGCACGGACACCGACCGGGCGGCCGCGTGCAGCAAGGACACCTACGAGGTGACGGTCCGGCACGGCCGGGTGGTGTCGACGTCGGCCACACCGGGTGCCGGCGCGATCGCGACGGGCACCACGGTCCTCCTCGGCCGGGAGGCGGGCGCTGACCGGCTGCGCAGGCTCGTGAAGGGCGAGCGGGTGAAGGTGACGCACCGTCTGGTCGCGGCCACCTCCAAGATCCCGTACCGCTTCGCCCTCGGCGGCTACCCGGTGCTCAGGGGCGGACGGCCGCCGGCCGGGCTGGACAACGGCACGGCGGCGGTGCGGACGGCCGTCGGCATCGCGGACGGCGGCAGACGGGTCCTGCTGTTCGCACTCGACGGCGCGCCCCAGTACCGCAAGGGCCTGACGATCGCCGAAGTGGCGGCCGAGATGCGGGCGTTGGGCTCGGTGGACGCCTTCAGCCTGGACGGCGGCGGCTCGACCACCCTGGTCGCCCGGGCACCGGGCGCGAGCGGCGTGACCGTACGCAATCATCCGTCCGGGGACGCGGAGCGCCCGGTCCCCAACGGCATCGGGGTCTTCGTCAAGCGGTGACCGCGCACGGCCTCACGGATGCAGACTGCTGACGATGTCGGCGGTCGCCGTGAGGCCGCTGTGGATGGTGGGCGCCATGCTGGTGCCGGCCAGGAAGAAGCCCAGCAGCATGCAGACCAGGGCGTGCGAGAACTTCAGCCCGCCGCTGCGCAGGAAGATCACCGCCAGGATCAGGAACAGCAGCACCACAGAGATGGAAATCGCCATCGTCAACCTCCTCCGCCACGCCGCACGTGCGGTTCACGGCTTTCGGCCGCAAGTGTGGCGTAGCGGGGGGTTCGTCCGGGCGGCTGACCTGTCCTCCGAACGTGTGGTTCTCAGCCCGCCTTGTGGGTGTCCAGGAAGGACTCCAGTCCGGCGAGGTCGTCGGTGTTGAAGAAGTCGATGCCGGCGGCGAGCAGTTCGGTCCACAGCGCGTCCCGGGCGGGCCCGGCCACGTCGGGGGTGTTCCAGAACCGCACCTTCTGCCCGGCCTTGTGCGCCTGGCCGATGATGCCGCGCAGCTTCTGCCGCTCGGCCTCGGGGAAGGCGCCCACGCCCAGCCAGGTGAAGTTGAGCTGCCAGTTGTCGCTGATCAGCGGGACGAAGGAGGCGGGTGCCGAGGTGCCGAGGTCGGTGAGGCGGCCGTCGTAGAAGGCGCGGCGCACGCTCTGCGCCTCCATGGGGATGCGGGCGGCCCGGTCGCCGGAGATGACGTTGGTGACGGCGCCGGGGTGGACACGGCCGTGGGCGTACGTCGTGAACAGGTGCTTGTAGCGCTGGAGATGGCGGTCGAGTTCGAGGTAGGTCGAGGAGCCCTCGGTCTTGATGTCGATGAGCAGCTGCAGTGGCCGGTGCCAACCCCGGTACACGGAGCCGTGGTTGGCCTTGACGATGCGGGCCAGCGGGTCGAGGTAGAGGGACTCCAGGGTGCGGGTCGGGTCGAGGTCGTCGACCGTGTGCCCGATCAGCAGCTGGTCGCCGACGAGGAAGATGTCGGCCTCGACGCTGCCGAACCGGTGGTCGAGCGCGTCGAAGAGGGGGCGCGGGTGCTCGTAGTCGTTGTGGGCGTGGGCGCGCCACAACGGGCGCTTGGTGTGCTTGCGTCCGTCCGCGAACGCGCTGCCGGCCGGCGGGGCGAGCACGGCGGCGAGTGTGGCGCCGAAGGTGGTGAGGGCTCTGCGGCGGGTGACGAGGGCCATGTTCTGCCTCCCTGTGGGGCGGGTCGGAACCACAGGGAGTATGAGGCGCGTTGGCACCCTATGAACCTGTACATGCCAGGAGTTGGCCGGACTGCCGTCACCCGTTCACTCCTTCGGCACGGGCACACGAAGAAGCCCGCCCCAGGTGGGGCGGGCTTCACCAAGTGACCGTCAGGGGGCCTGCAGGTCGACGAGTTCGGCCACCGCGCCGCGGTGGGCGCCGGCCGTGCCGTAGGCGATCGAGTCGGCCTTGGCCCGCTTGAGGTAGAGGTGGACGGGGTGTTCCCAGGTCATGCCGATGCCGGCGTGCAACTGCAGCGCCTCCTCGGCGGCGTGGACGGCGACGGGCGACGCATAGGCCTGGGCGACGGCCACCGCGAGGTCGATCTCCTCCCCGGTGGCGAGCGCGTCGGCCGCGTTGCGGGCCGCGGCACGGAGGCTCGCGACCTCCAGCCACAGCTGGGCGAGCCGGTGCTTGAGCGCCTGGAAGCCGCCGACCGGCCGGTTGAACTGCTTGCGCTCCTTCAGGTAGCGCACGGTCTCCGTCAACGTCCATTCCGCGAGCCCGAGTTGCTCGGAGGCGAGCAGTCCGGCACCGGCCCGCAGCGCCCGCCGGACGGCGGGTCCGGCGTCGCCGAGGCGTCGGCCCCGGGCACCGTCGAGCGTGACGGTGGCCAGCGGCCGGGTGAGATCCAGGGACACCTGCGGGGTGACGGTGGCGTCGGCGGCCTCCACCGCGTACAGCCCGCCGTCCTCGGCCGACACCAGCAGTACGTCCGCCACGACGGCGTCCGCGATGCCGGTCAACTCCCCGTGCAGGGCGCCGCCTTCCAGCCGTACGGCGGGAAACGCGGTGCCCGGAGCGCGGTGCAGTCCGACCGCGAGCACCCCGATGGCCCGCCCTGAGGCCAGCCGGCCGAGCAGTTCCTCGTCCCCGCACTCCAGCAGGGCCTCGGTGGCGACGACGGCGCTGGCGAGGTACGGCACGGGGGCGACCGCGCGGCCCAACTCCTCCAGGACGACGGCGACTTCGCGGTGCGTGGCACCCTGTCCGCCCTGCGCCTCGGGCACCAGCAGGCCCGCGAGGCCCATGCCGTCGGCGAGGGCCTTCCAGGCGGCGAGGTCGTGCGGGGCGTCGGACTCGGTGCGGGCGATGACGTCCGGGGCGTCGCAGTGGTCGGCGAGCAGGTCCCGTACGGCCGCCCGCAGCGCCTCTTCCTCCTCCGAGTACAGCAGGTCGGTCATCGGGCGAGGTCCTTCCAGGCGACGTCCTTGTCGGTGCGCGGCTCGGCGGGCAGGCCCAGGACCCGCTCGGCGACGATGTTCAGCAGGACCTCGCTGGTCCCGCCCTCGATGCTGTTGCCCTTGGAGCGCAGATAGCGGTAGCCGGCCTCGCGGCCCGTGAAGTCCACCAGTTCCGGGCGCCGCATGGTCCAGTCGTCGTACAACAGGCCCTCCTCGCCGAGGAGTTCAACCTCCAGGCCGCTGATCTCCTGGTTGAGGCGGGCGAAGGCGAGCTTCATGCCGGCGCCCTCGGGGCCGGGCTGGCCGGCGACCAGCTGCTGGCGCAGGCGCTCGGCGGTGAGGCGCGAGACCTCGGATTCGACCCAGAGCTTCAGCAGCCGCTGGTGCAGGTCGTGGGTGCGCAGCTCGGGCCGCTCGCGCCAGGTCTTCGAGACGGGGCCGATCATGCCGCCCTCGCGGGGCAGCCGCATACCGCCGATGGCGACGCGCTCGTTGTTCAGCGTGGTCTGCGCGACCCGCCAGCCGTCGCCGACCTCGCCGAGGCGCCGGGAGTCCGGGATGCGGACGTCGGTCAGGAAGACCTCGTTGAACTCCGCCTCGCCGGTGATCTGCCGCAGCGGGCGGACCTCGACGCCGGGGTCGGTCATGTCACAGATGAAGTACGTGATGCCCGCGTGCTTGGGCACGTCCGGGTCGGTGCGGGCGATGAGGATGGCCCAGCGGGCGAGATGGGCGCTGGACGTCCACACCTTCTGCCCGTTGACCACCCATTGGTCGCCCTCTCGGGCGGCCCTGGTGCCGAGCGCGGCCAGGTCGGAGCCGGCGCCCGGCTCGCTGAAGAGCTGGCACCAGACCTCCTCCCCCACCCACAGGGGCCGCAGATAGCGCCGCTTCTGCTCCTCGGTCCCGTACTTCAGGATGGTCGGCGCGGCCATGCCCAGCCCGATGCCGATGCGCCTGGGATCGTTGTCGGGGGCCCCGGCGGCCTCCAACTCGGCGTCCACGACGGATTGCAGGGACCGGGGCGCGCCGAGGCCACCGAGGCCCTCGGGGTAGTGAACCCAGGCCAGCCCCGCGTCGAAGCGGGCCCGGAGGAAGTCCAGGCGGTCGGTGCCGGCCGGCGGATACGCGGCCAGCAACTCCCGTGTGCGGCGCCGCAGTTCGGCTGCGTCGGTCATGCAGCGGTTCCCTTCTCCAGCGACGGGACGACGACCACCCGGCCGGTGGTCACACCGTCGGCGACGCGCTGCACGGCCGCCGCGCCCTCCTGCAGCGGCACCCGCTCACTGACCAGTGGCTTGATGGCGCCCCGGGCGGCGAGTTCGGTGAGCTGTTCGTGGCAGTGCTGGACCAGCTTGGGATTCTTGGTGTTGTACAGGCCCCAGTGCAGACCGAGGATCGAGTAGTTCTTCACCAGCGCGTGGTTGAGCCCGGGCGCGGGGATGTTGCCGCTGGCGAAGCCGACGACGACGATCCGGCCCTCGAAGGCGATGACCTTGGTCGACTGCGTGTAGGCCTCGCCGCCGACCGGGTCGTAGATCACGTCGGCGCCCCGGCCCCCGGTGGCCTCCTTGACCGCGCTCACGACGTCCTCACCGCGCCGGTCGATGACGACGTCACAGCCCAGCTCCCGGGCCACCACGGCCTTTTCGGCGCCGCCCACGACACCGATGACCCGTGCCCCGGCGGCCTTGCCGAGCTGTACGGCCGCGCTGCCGACCCCTCCTGCGGCAGCGTGGACCAGCAGCGTCTCCCCGGCCTCCAGGTGCGCCCGGCGGTGCAGGCCGAACCAGCCCGTCTGATAGCCGATGTGCAACGCGGCGGCCTCGGCGTCGTCCAGCGAGTCCGGGGCGGTCAGTACGGCGGCGGCGTCCGCGACGGCGTACTCGGCGAAGCCGCCGTACGGCAGCGCGGGGTTCGCGATCACGCGGCGCCCGTCCTCGGTCTCGCCGCAGATCTCCACGCCCGGCGTGAAGGGCAGAGGCGGGCGGACCTGGTACTGGCCGCGGGCCATCAGCACGTCCGGGAAGTTGATGTTGGCGGCACGCACCTTCAGCAGCACCTGGCCCTCGCCGGGCGTGGGCGGCGCCACCTCTGCGAGGCGCATCACCTCACTCGGCTCGCCGTTCTCGTGCACTTGCCATGCCTGCATGCGGTGCCTCCACGGGACTGCGTCGACTGCGTCGTCCGACCGGGTCACTCGCATACTAAGCGGTCGCTTGCCAACCTGGGAACCGCCTCCGGCCAAACCGCTCAGTGGCCCGCGCCACGAACACGTCCGACCGCCCGCAGAGGATCGACGGACGCGCAGCGGAGGTGCCGACCACGGCGCAGCGCATCGAGCCGATGTCAGCGTCGACCGGACAGCCGACCAGGACCGAGTACACCCTGGGGACGGCGTGCTGCTGCACGCGCGGCCCGACCGCGACGACGGCTCCTCCGCGGACCGGGTGGCGCTCGGCCTGCTGCGGCACTTCGGCCTTCCCGCCACCGAGGCCGAGCGCAGTCTCACCGTGCTCAGAACTGTCCACGGGAGTCCGCGGTGTGGTCCGGTGGCGTGGACGGTTGCCGCAGGAGTTGTTCGATGAGGCGTTCCTTGGCCAGGGCGAGGTGGCGCCGGTAGGTGCCGTAGGGCACCCCGAGCCGTCGGGCGGCGGCCTTGTGGGTGCGGCAGGCGGTGACGTAGGTGGCGGTGAGGGCCTCGTGGGCCTTGACGCCCGCGGGGTCGGTCTGCAGCGCGTCGAGGGCGGTGACGATGGCGCGGCGCAGGTCGGCGGCCGGGTCGGCCGAACCCGGCGGCACGAGATGGGAGTTCAGCAGAACACTGGTCGCGAACGCCCGGGGCGTGTGCCAGGTGCGCAGCGCCTCCAGTACGGCTTCCGCGAATGCGGCACGCGCCGACTGGTCGCCCGGCCCGCTCCTGGCGAGGGTCGAGGGCCAGGTCGAGACAGGGGTGACCACCGCGCGGGCCCGGTGCTGCGCCCAGTGCTCCATCGTCTGCCGTCGCCAGTCCCGGCCGAAGACATGCTGTCGCCGCCCTCCGACGTCCACCGCCGCGACCTCCGGCATCCCGGCCTCGGCGAGGTAGCGCCCCCACCGGTCGGCGTCCTCGAAGACGGTGAAGGTCACCGCGCGCCCGTGGGTCCTCATCTCCTCACCGATGGCGCGCCGGCTGATGAGTTCCATCAGGGGCGACGGCCGCTGGTGCCCGCCGGACTGCACCGCGAAGCGGCGGATGCCCAGGTGTTCGCCGGGCCGCAGCGGAGCGGCCGTCTCCACCAGCTCCCAGACCGCCGCGATCACCGGGTCCTCGGCACAGTCCTCGGGCAGCGGTGCGTCCAGCCGCAGAATGGCCATGAAGGAAACGGGTGCGGACGAGCCCACATGGCGGTGGACGCGGAAGGCCTCCGGCTGGCGGCGCACCCAGTGCTCGACCGCCGCCGCCGATGCCGGGCCCTCCGCCTCCTCGGCCATGCGCAGCACGCCGGGCACGTCCTCGGGCCGGAGCGGAGTGTCCTCGATGTGCGGATGCGTCCGGTAGTTGTACAGGTCGTCCGGTCCGCCCCGGTGGCGGAAGAGGAACATCCACTCCGCGACCCGCAGCAGCGCGTCGTCGGGGGCGGCGGCGCGCACGGCCCGCAGACCGGCGAGGGAGATACGGACGCGTACGTCGTCGTGGCGCTCGGGGTCCCGCCAGCGCAGGTCGGCCTCGAGGGTCGCCCGCACCGCGTCATGCGGGTGCAGCCCCTCGGGAGTGGCCTCGATGTAGGGCAGTTGGCGCAGCCAGGAGAACACCGCGTCGGTGTCCTCGTCTCCCAGCACCGCGCGCAGCAGGGGTTCGCGGGTGACGTAGGCCTGTGCGACGACCTCGAGGGCGCGTCGGTGGACGGCGCTGGGCAGGTCGCCCACGAGCCGTTCGACCAAGGTCGTCAGGACGTCGCCGGTCGGCTCCCAGGGTGCGCCGGGTGCAGCCGGGGGCACGGAGGCCGCGAGCGAGAGGGCGAGCGGGCTGCCTCCGGCGAAGGCGAC
>NZ_JBEXPK010000035.1:0-96671 GCF_040612015.1 Streptomyces sp. NPDC006476
TTGAGGTAGGTGATGCCGCAGGGCGGGGTCTTGTCCGAGTCGCCCGGCTTGTACGGCGTGCCGATCGAGCCGTCGTCGTTGATGGTGCAGTCGCCGGAGGCCGGGAAGGTCGTCGCGTCACCGGTACCCGGGTCCAGGTGGAGGGCGACCGGCTTGGCTGTCGTTTCGGCCCAGAGGTTGGTACGGGGGAGTTCCGCGCGAACCTTGACGTCCTGGAACGTGCCCTTGTCCAGCCAGACCCAAGTGGGCAGGTTGACCGTGGACTTGGCGGTGGGTTTCAGCTCGATCTCGGTGTTGGGGACCTTGATCTGGTTGTAGGCGTAGTCGGCGAGCATTTCGGGCGTGGGTGCGTGCGGCACCTTGGGAACCACGTTGGCGTCCTGCCAGAACATGATGCGGCCGCAGTCCCAGGAGTCCGGGTCGCTCTCGTCCGGGGCGACGCTGCGCCAGAAGTAGCCGTCCTTGCCGATGTTGTAGTTCTTGTAGCCCTCGGCGACGCTGTTGGTGTCGTCGAAGTTGTTCTCCGGCTTGCCGTCCTGGTAGTGGTCGGTCCACAGGCGCTTGCCGTACCAGGACTCGTGAATGCCGACGTCTCCGTCGCCGTCCGTACGGTCCACGAAGTCCTTGAGCTCCTGACCGGTGAAGACGGGTTCGTACCAGCAGGCGGGGGGCTTCCAGTTGACGTCCACGGAAGCGATCGAGCCGCGCTTGCCGCCGGTGGGACCGCTGACTTGACGGACCTTGATCGTGGAGTAGGTGGCCGAGGCGTAGATGTCGCTGCCGTGCTTGCCGCCCGAGGAGTTTGAGGTGCCGGGGGAGCCGGAGGACGGGGGCGGGGTGTCATTGGCGTGCGCGGTTCCGCCGCCGATCAGCACGAGGGTGACGCCGGCGGCCGGGAGCAGGCGTCCGGAGAGCGCGTGCCGCCTCACTTCTGGCACTCCTTCGCCCGCTCCGTGACATCCACGACCGATGTCTTCCAGACCTTGGTGGAACCGCTGGGCGGGAACACGAGCAACTGATACTTCACATAGCTGTCCGCGTTCTCGTCGGTGTAGAGGATCTTGCCGGTCTTGATCTCCTTGCTGAAGGACTTGCCCTGGTTACGGCAGAAGGTGACGAGTTCACGCTTGCCGCCACTCAGCGAGGTGACGTTGGCGTCGTAGTACTTGTCCGTGCCGGTGACCGTCCAACTGCCCTTCACCCAGGCCTGGATCTGCGACTTGGCGTAGTTCGCGGCCTGGCCGCTCGAGTAGTACTGGTAGGCCGGGTCGTTCGGATCCTGTTGCGCGATGCCGTGCTTCAGGGCCCGGATGAAGTTCTCCGCGCCGGCCAGTGCGGCCGCCTGTTTGGCGTCGGACGGCGTCTCGAAGTCGAACACCAGGTGGAAGTCGCTGGGAACGCTCACATCGGGAGCGTCCGCGTCGGACGCAGAGACCGAAGCCGATGGGCTGGCCGAACCCGTGTCCGCTCCCTTGATGTCGTCCGAAGATGACTTGTCACCCCCACCGCACGCAGTGAGCAGCAGCGTCGCCGCCAAGGTGAACGCGGCGGCAGTGGACGTCAGTGCGCGGCGGGCCACGGTTGATCTCCCCCGAAGTCGGCTGTGTGCAACGGGGAACGAAGTTATCAGGGGCGGGTAAGGGGGCCTTGAGCGGCGGTGGGGGATTGTGTGGGGAATGTGCGGAGTGAGGGTGTCGCGGACGCGAACGGGCGGACGATCCAGGTCTCAGTCATGTATCCGGGCTTCGGCCTTGTAAATGAGAGTTCATAAGATCTCTGTAGGCTCAGTACGCCCAAGCACCCACCCACCCGCACCGCTTCCAGCAGCACGCCCGGCCACCGCCCGCACACGACCCCAGGACACCCGCCATGCCACGACGCCGCACCTCCAGCTCGTCCAGCTCGACGGGCAGGTCAACCGGCAACTCGACGGGCAGCCCGGCAGCGAACTCGTCGGCTCCCAGGAACCGGACCCCGCAGCCCGTCCGTATCCGGCGTCGCAGCTTCGGGGACTTCGTCAAGGCGTTCTTCGCGTTCGTCGCGCTGCTCGTCCTGGTCGTCGGCGTGCCGGGTGCGCTCGCCGTCACCATCGGGTGGCCGCTGCCCAGCGGGGCGCCCAGCCTCGACTGGCTGCAGCAGGAGATCACCGTCTGGACGTTCATCCACATCCTCACCGTGGTGGTGTGGCTGGCCTGGGCGCAGTTCACGGCCTGCGTGCTGGTGGAGGTGAAGGCCGCGCTCAGCGGGGTCGGCGTACCCGGGCGCGTTCCGGGGGCGGGCCCCAGCCAGATCCTCGCCCGGCAGCTCGTCGCCGCGCTGCTCCTCGTCGGCGCCGCCGCCGCCAGCCTGACCCCGGGGCTCTCGCAGCTCGGTCACAGCCTGGAGGGGAACCAGAAGCCGACCGTGGCCGCCGCCCAGGCGACGCCCGGTCTCTTCGCCCAGCAGCAGGAGCAGGCCGCGCACACCGCCGCCGCCCTCGCCGAGCAGGCGTCCCACGCGCAGGCCGACGCCGCGGTCACCGCCAAGCAGCACGGTGACACGAAGTACTACCGCATCCAGCCGCCCGAGGGGCGTCACCATGACTCCCTCTGGGAGATCGCCCAGCGGCACCTCGGCGACGGACGGCGGTACAAGGAGATCTACGAGCTCAACAAGGACCGGGTGCAGCCGGACGGTTCCAGGCTGTCCGAGGCAAGTCTGATCCGGCCAGGCTGGATCATGGAGATGCCCGGGGACGCGCACGGCGGCGAGCTCGTGGAGATGCCGGACGCCAACGCGCAGGTCTCGCCCGAGGTGCAGCAGCAGATCCACGACTACGCCAAGTCCGGTGCGCACGCGCAGGAAAGCGGCGGCCAGCAGGTCTCCGTACCTCAGCAGCGGCCCGCAGCCAACCAGGAGCACCAGCAGCAGGCCACCGCCTCCGAGTCCGGCTCCCACTCCCACTCCCACTCCAACTCGTTCGGTCTTTCCGAAGCCCTCCTCACCGCCCCCCTCCTCGCCGCCGGTCTCCTCGGTGCCCTCGGCCGTCGGCGTCGGCAGGCGTTGTGGCAGTCGGCGCTCGGTGCCGTCGGCGGCCGGCGCGGTATGGAGCCGCCCACGCCGACCGGGGACGCCGCCGACGCGCAGGACGCGCTCCTCGTCGGCGCCGACCCCGAGGCCGTACGACTGCTCGACCGCTCCCTGCGCGGGCTGGCCGCGCAACTGGCCGGGGAGTCGCGGCCGTTGCCGACCGTTTACGCCGCTTGGCTCACCAACGGCGACCTGCATCTGCAGCTCGCTCAGCCCGCCGGGAAGCCGCCGGCGCCCTGGCAGCTCGGGCAGGACCAGACGTTCTGGATGCTGGCCCGCAGCGATGCCGAGCGGTACCCGGAGGTGGATACTGCGGCGCCGTACCCCGGTCTCGTCAGCCTCGGGACCATGGACGACTCCCGGCTGCTGCTCAATCTGGAGGCCGTGCCCGGCATCGTCTCGCTGAGCGGGCGGGAGGCCGACCGGGCCGCCGTCTTCGCCTCCGTGGCCGCCGAGTTGGCGACCAACGGGTGGTCGGACCGGATGACGATCACGCTCGTCGGGTTCGGGGAGGATCTGACTCCCCTCGCTCCCAACCGGCTCCGTCATCTCGACGGCATCGACGACCTGATCGAGACCATGGAGGCCGAGACCCGGCAGCGGCGCGGGGCTCTGGGGGCCGCCGGCCACGACTCCGTGCTCACCGGGCGCACCGGGCCCGCCCAGCACACCCGTTGGGCGCCGCACCTCGTCCTGCTCGCCGCCCAGCCCTCCCCGGAGGACGCCGTCAAGCTCGCCGAACTCGCCTCCGACGCCAGCAGGTTGGGCATCGGCTACCTCGTCGGCACCGAGACCGGCGATCTGCCCGGCGCCGCCTGGGAGATGGAGATCACCGGCGCGGGCAAGCTGCTCGCCCCGCTCCTCGGCCTCGAACTCGACGCCCAGCTGTTGCCGTCGGCACAACAGCGGGCCGTCGTCGAGCTGTTCGTCGAGGCCGACCCCGAGCGCGATCCCCAAGGGCCCACGCCCACACCGCCGTTCCTCGTCGACATCAGCGAGCAGGGGCGGCCCGCGGTGTACGCACGGCTTGTCGGGTCGTACGAGATCATCGGGCTGGAGACCCCGGACGGGGAGCGCAGCGCGCTGCTCCACGAGGCGCTCGCGCTGTTGCTGCTGCACCGCGAGGGCGTTCATCCCCGGGTGCTGGCCTCCGCGTTGTGGCCGAGGGGCGTCACGGAGGACGTGCGGGACGCGCTGCTGGAGCGGCTGCGGGTCTGGCTCGGTACCGATCCGGACGGCAGCCCCCGGCTGTCCGCCGACGCGACCGGGCGGCTCGTGCTCGCCAAGTCCGTCGTCTCCGACCTGGACGTGCTGCGCTCGCTGTACCACGAGGCCACCCAGGGCAAGGGCGTCGACAGCCGTGTCGTACGGGGGCGACTGCTCACCGACGCGCTGGTCCTGGTCCGCGGCCCGCTGCTCGCCGACCGGCCCGAGGGGCGTTACCGCTGGCTCACCCACGAGATCATCGACGCTCAACTCCCGTTGCTGGTCGCCGACATCGGGCTCGCGCTGTCGGCGTTCCACCTGGAGAAGGACCGCGCGGAGAAGGCCATCGAGGCCCTCAACGCGGCGCTCAACTCCGCGCCCGCGGACGAGCGCCTGTGGAACGAGCTGCTGCGCGCCACCCACGCCACGGGTGACACCGACCGTCTGAAGTCCCTCGCCTCCGACCTCGTCAACCGCAGCGGTGCCCGCGGGCTGCCCGCGCGCACCGAGGCCCTCCTCGACGAACTGCTGCCGTCCTGGCGCACCGGCGTCGCCGCGGTGGGATGAACGCCGGGGTGAGCACGGGGGCGCTGGTCGCCGTCGCCGCGCTGTGGGGCGCGGCGGCGGGATCGCTGCTGCCGCGGGCCGCGTACCGGTTCTCGGTACCGTCGGGGGAGAGCTGGCGAGAGGCGTGCCCGGGGGAGCACCGCATCGGCGGACGGCTCGGCGGCTGGCTCGGCCGGGCCCGCTGCGGGGAGTGCGCGGGCGCCCTCACCGGAGATGTCGGCAAGGAGGGCCGAGCGGCTGCCGGAGAAGGGGGCAAGGAAGCCCAAGCATCTGCCGGGGAGGCCGATACAGCCGTCGGGGCAGCCCGGGAGACCGCGCCGGCGCCGTCGTACGGCCCCAGTACCCCCGCCCTCGTCCTCGCCACCGCCCTCGTCTGTGCCGCCCTCGCCGCCGCCACCGGGACCCGGCCCGAACTCGCGGTCTGGCTGCTGCTCGCGCCCGTCGGGGTGCTGCTGGCCGTCGTCGACTTCCGGGTGCAGCGGCTGCCCGACCCGCTGACGCTTCCCCTGGCGGGCGTGGCGCTCGTACTGCTCGGACTCGTCGCCCTCGTACCGGAGCACGCGGGCGACTGGCCGACCGCGCTGTACGGCGCCCTCGCGCTCGGCGGTGCCTTCTTCCTGCTGTTCCTCATCAACCCGGGCGGCATGGGCTTCGGGGACGTGAAGCTGGCGCTGGGGCTCGGGGCCGTGCTCGGGTGGTACGGGTGGGCGACGGTGATGCTCGGGACCTTCGCCGCGTTCCTGCTCGGCGCGCTATACGGCGGCGCGCTCGTCGTGGCGCGGCGGGCCGGGCGCAAGACGGCGATCGCGTTCGGGCCGTTCCTGATCACGGGGGCGTTCCTGGGGCTGCTCATCGGGGCGTACGCGGCCTGACGTCGGGGTTGTCGGAGGGCTGGCGTAGGCTGGTTCGGTCCGTGCACCGCGGACGCAGCCGTCCACAACCCTTGACGAAAGGGACGCCCGGTGACCGAGAAGGCCGACCTCCAGTCCGTGCTCGACCGTGCCGCCGCCGGTGGACGCATCACGCCGGAAGAAGCGCTCGACCTCTACCGCGACGCCCCGCTGCACGCGCTGGGCGCGGCCGCGGACGCCGTACGCCGCCGTAAGTACGCGGGCACCGAGCACATCGCGACGTACATCATCGAGCGGAACATCAACTACACGAACGTGTGCGTCACCGCGTGCAAGTTCTGCGCCTTCTACGCCGCCCCCAAGGACACGGACAAGGGCTGGACGCGCGACCTGGACGACATCCTGCGCCGGTGCGCGGAGACCGTCGAGCTGGGCGGCACGCAGATCATGTTCCAGGGCGGCCACCACCCGGACTACGGCGTGGAGTACTACGAGAAGCACTTCAAGGCCATCAAGGACGCCTTCCCGCAGCTCGTGATCCACTCCCTCGGCGCGTCCGAGGTCGAGCACATGGCCCGTATCTCCAAGGTGTCGGTCGAGGAGGCCATCAGCCGTATCCACGCGGCCGGCCTCGACTCCTTCGCCGGCGCCGGCGCGGAGCTGCTGCCGGAGCGGCCGCGCAAGGCGATCGCCCCGCTGAAGGAGAGCGGCGAGCGCTGGCTGGAGATCATGGAGACCGCCCACGGGCTGGGCGTGGAGTCCACGTCGACCATGCTGATGGGCACCGGCGAGACCAACGCCGAGCGGATCGAGCACCTGCGGATGATCCGTGACGTGCAGGACCGCACGGGCGGCTTCCGGGCCTTCATCCCGTACACCTACCAGCCCGAGAACAACCACCTGAAGGGCCGTACGCAGGCCACGATCTTCGAGTACCTGCGGATGATCGCCATCGCCCGGGTCTTCCTGGACAACGTCCAGCACATCCAGGGCTCCTGGCTGACCACGGGCAAGGAGGTCGGCCAGCTGTCCCTGCACTACGGCGCCGACGACCTCGGCTCGATCATGCTCGAGGAGAACGTCGTCTCCTCCGCCGGCGCCAAGCACCGCTCCAACCGCCTGGAGATCATCGACCTGATCAGGAAGGCGGGCCGCGTCCCGGCGCAGCGCTCGACGACCTACGAGCACCTGGTGGTCCACGACGACCCCGCGAACGACCCGGTCGACGAGCGCGTGATGTCCCACATCTCCTCGACGGCGATCGCGGGCGGCACGGCACACCCCGAGCTGAAGCTGCTCGCCTCCAACTGACCTGTCTGTGCCGGCGATTCAGTGCTGACGATTCACGCGGCGGACGAGCTCCGGTACGGCGCGGAGACGGTCAAGGTCGGTGCCGTGGCGGTCGAGGGGAGCAGGATCGCCGCGGTGGGCCCGTCGGAGGAGCTGCTGGAGCGGTTCCCCGGGGCGCGGGTGCGCACGTGGCCGGGGGTGCTGGGACCGGGCCGCGTCCACGAGGGCCCGCTGCCGGACGCCCCGAGCCCCCGCGAGCGCGTCCACGCGGTGCTGAAGTCGGGGGCGACGGCCGTCCTGCGGGAGTACGTCGACTCGCCCGAACTGCGCGCGGCCGCCACCCGGAACGAGCTGCTGGTCCTGGCCTCCGCGCAGTCACCGGCGATCACCGTGCACGGCAGGGCGGACCTGGCCGTCTTCGACGGGACCGGCGCCTGCCTGGCGACGGTGTGCGCCGGGCGTCTGGTGCACCGGCGCCGCTAGGACCCGTCGTCATCCGGCGAGGGCCTCGCCGAATGCCCCCGAACTCTGCTTCACCCCACTGCAGTCGGTCGCCGCGTCCGTGCCAATGCCCTTCGCGCACTGCTGGTCCCGGAACGTCGACCACATCGACACCCAGGCGATCTCCTTCTCCTCGGCGAACATCCGCACCTGCGCCGCGTCGGAGAGGGTGAACGTAGCGCGTAGTCCCCCATGTCCCCGGCGTACGACTCGCCGTAGTTCATGGTCATGAGGTTGACCGTGGAGACCTGGACGTCGTAGGTGTTCGCGGACTCCAGCAGCGCCAGGCTGTCGGAGTCCAGTCCGGACGGCATCACGGGCAGCGTGAAGGAGACCTCCAGGTCGGGCCGTTCCTTCTGCAGCGCCGCGATCGCCTTCGACCGCAGCGCGACCGTGTCCGCGGCGGTCAGTTCGTCGCCCTCGATGTCGAAGTCGGCCTGGCTGGAGCCGGCGGCGTCAAGTGCCGTGGCGTAGGCGGCCGTCAGCTTCGAGACGCTGTCGCAGGTCGCCGCGAGTTCCTTGCCGGAGGCCCCGCCGAAGGAGACCCGGACCGTCCCGCTGTCCGCCGTGAGCCGGGAGATCCGGGACTTCACCGCCGTGTCCGCGATCGCGTCCTCCCCGTTCCACCGGGGCGTGCAGTCATTGCCGTCGGAGATCACGAAGGCCAGGTTGTACGTCGACGGCGACCCGCTGGAGTCATTGGCGGAGGCCTCGGTCGCGCTGACGTAGGGGGCGTAGGAGGTGGGGCTTGAGGTGGCGCCTGAGGAGGCGTAGGAGGTGGTGCTTGAGGAGGTGTCGGCGGCGGTCTGCTTCGGCCCCGCGGAGCATCCCGCCGTGGCCAGGGCAAACAGACGCCCCGATGCCCGTCCTGTTCCTCTCCCTCGCCCCCCCTCCTGGTCCTGAACTTCGTCTGGGCCGGCCCCGACAACCGCTTCGGCAGCGCCCTGTGGGACCTGTCGACGTACCTCTTCTGCTGGATCCTCGGCTTCGCCCACCGCGACGGCCTGCTGCGGCGGCTGCGGCCCGCCCTGGTCGTCGTGCGCTCCCTGGCGGCGGTCGGGTACGGCGGCTGGTACGCCTTCGCCCACCAGGCCGACGCCGGCACCTACGACCTCGACGAGATCCCGCTCGCGCAGGCCTTCTGGTCGGCCGGCTACGTCCTGCTGCTGATGTGGGCCAAGGCCTGCTTCAGGATCGACTTCGCCGGGCTGACCCGCTTCCGCCGTACCGACCGGCTGGTGACGATCTTCAACGCGCGCGCCGTGACGATCTACCTCTGGCACGAGATCGCGCTGATCCTGGCGGTCCCGCTGATCGACCAGTTCTGGAACGTCCCCGCGTTCGAGAAGTGGCTTCCGCTGGACAGCCAGTGGTTCATGTTCGGCATCGGCTGGATCCTGATCGCGGGGTTCGTCCTTGCGTGTGGATGGGTGGAGGACGTGGCCGGGAAGAAGAAGCCGACGCTTCTTCCCTGAGGGCGGGCTGCAAGAATGGCCGCGTGACCCGCGCATCCCTGGACAAGCAGCCGCACGAAGTCGCCTCGATGTTCGACCACGTGGCGGAACGGTACGACCTGACCAACGACGTGCTGTCGCTCGGCCAGGACCGGGCGTGGCGCAGGGAGGTGGCCAGAGCCGTCGACGCGCGGCCCGCGCAGAAGATCCTGGACCTGGCCGCCGGTACGGCGACCTCCTCGCTGCCGTTCGCCCGCACGGGCGCGTACGTCGTCCCCTGCGACTTCTCGCTCGGGATGCTCCAGGTCGGCAAGCGCAAGCATCCCTGGCTGCCGCTGACCGCGGGCGACGCGACGAGGCTGCCGTTCAAGGACGACACGTTCGACGCGGTGACCATCTCCTTCGGCCTGCGCAACGTCCAGGACTTCGACGCGGCCCTGCGCGAGATGCACCGGGTGACCAGGCCCGGCGGGCGGGTCGTGATCTGCGAGTTCTCCCACCCGACCTGGGCGCCCTTCCGCACGGTCTACACCGAGTACCTGATGCGGGCCCTGCCGCCGGTGGCCCGCGCGGTCTCCTCGAGCCCCGACGCGTACGTCTACCTCGCCGAGTCCATCCGTGCCTGGCCCGACCAGCCCGCGCTGGCCGGGCACCTGCAGAAGGCCGGCTGGTCGAAGGTGGCCTGGCGCAACCTCACGGGCGGGGTCGTCGCCCTGCACCGCGGCTTCAAGCAGGGCTGACGACGGCGACGGCGGCTTCAGGTGGAGCCGACCAAGCCTTGAGGCGGAGCCGACCAAGCCTTGAGGCGGAGCTGACGACGCCGTCAGGCGGAGCCGACGACGCCTTCAGGCGGAGCCGACGAAGCCTTCAAGCGGAGCCGATGACGGCTTCAGGCGGAGCTGACGACGGCGTAGGGGTCGCCCGGCTCGTCCAGCTCGCGCTGCATCCCGCCGGTCGGGGGGCGCGGGATGCGCGGCTCGCGCACGCCTCCGCCGCCCTCTCCCTCGCCGAAGTCGAACCACACGTACACCATCGAGTCCCGGGGCACCTCGGCGCCGGGTGCGGGGTACTGGCGGACGACGTACTCGACGGCGGTGAGATGGAAGTCGGGCCGGTCCGGCGCGTTGATGAACAGACCGCGCGATTTCGCCGCCTCGCGCGCGTCCATGGCCATCAGTCCGACGAGCCTCGGAACTCGTACTTCGGGTGTCTTGGGCGGTATGTGCACAGATGTCACCCCCAGCGGTACTGGAAGGGTAACCGCGCGGGGGTGGTGACCGGAAGTCTCAAGTGTCTTTCTGTAGCGGTCAGTTACTGTGAGTGACCGTTTTGTAGATCCAGCCGGAAGCAGAGGGCGTCCTCGGGGAGCCACGGGTGCGGAAACGTCTGCGCCAGTTCCATCCCGAGGCGCTTGGTGACCGCGATGGACCGTTCGTTTCCGGGTCTGACCATCGCCACCACGCTCGGCACCCCGGCCGCCCTGAGCCGCTCCAGCGTCATCTGCGCCGCCACGGTCGCGTACCCCCGGCCCCAGAACTCCCGTCCGAGCCGCCAGCCGATCTCGATCTCTCCTGTCGGGCCCCACTCCCGCGGCCAGGGCTGGGCGCCGGTGAAGCCGATGACCTCGCCCTGCTCGCCGACCATGGTCCACAGACAGAAGCCCAGCTCCGCGTCGTGTCGGCGCTGGCGGGCGGTCAGCTCCTCGTAGACCGACAGCTCCGCGGACCTGCCGCCGTGGAACTCCATGACCTCCGGGTCGTCGAAGACCCGGTGCCAGGCGATCGCGTCCTCGTCGGTGGGGACGCGCAGCCGTACGACAGGCAGAGCTCGGTTCACGGGGCAGCCCTTCAGCCGGGTGATCAATTCTGCTGAATAGACTGCCCATGTCCAGTGCCGGTCGGCACGCAGATTTCGAACTTGGGGAGATCCCGCCGTGACCGTCGAGACTGAGCCCCTCTCCGAAAACACCGCCGATGTGATCGTCGTCGGCGCGGGGCCGGCCGGCTCCACCACCGCGTACCACCTCGCCAAGGCCGGACTCGATGTGCTCCTGCTGGAGAAGACCGAGTTCCCGCGCGAGAAGGTCTGCGGTGACGGCCTCACCCCGCGCGCGGTCAAGCAGCTCGTGGCCATGGGCATCGACGTCTCCGAGGAGGCCGGCTGGCTGCGTAACAAGGGCCTGCGCATCATCGGCGGCGGCGTCCGCCTCCAGCTCGACTGGCCGGATCTGGCCTCCTTCCCGGACTACGGCCTGGTCCGCAAGCGCGACGACTTCGACGAGCAGCTCGCCCGCCAGGCGCAGAAGGCCGGCGCGCGGCTCTTCGAGCGCTGCAACGTCGGCGCCCCGATCACCGACGAGCGCACCGGCCGCATCACCGGCGTCCACGCCAAGCTGGGTGAGGAGAAGCGCGAGGTCACTTTCCACGCGCCGCTCGTGGTGGCAGCCGACGGCAACTCGACCCGGCTGTCCCTGGCGATGGGCCTGCACCGCCGCGAGGACCGCCCGATGGGCGTCGCCGTCCGGACGTACTTCACCAGCCCGCGCCACGACGACGACTACCTGGAGTCCTGGCTGGAACTGTGGGACCGCCGCGGCGCCCAGGACCGTCTCCTGCCCGGCTACGGCTGGATCTTCGGCATGGGCGACGGCACCTCGAACGTCGGCCTCGGCGTCCTCAACACCTCCGACTCCTTCAAGGAACTCGACTGGCGCGAGGTCCTCAAGGCCTGGTGCGCCTCCATGCCGGAGGACTGGGGCTACACCCCGGACAACATGACCGGCCCGATCCGCGGCGCCGCCCTGCCGATGGCCTTCAACCGCCAGCCCCACTACACGCGCGGGCTGCTGCTCGTCGGCGACGCCGGCGGCCTGGTGAACCCCTTCAACGGCGAGGGCATCGCCTACGCCATGGAGTCCGGCCAGATCGCCGCCGACGTCATCGTCCAGGCCCACGCCCGCGCGACCCCCGCGGGGCGCGAGATGGCGCTCCAGCGTTACCCGCGGGTGCTGAAGGACACCTACGGGGGCTACTACACGCTGGGCCGCGCCTTCGTGAAGCTCATCGGCAACCCGAAGGTCATGAAGATCGCGGCCCAGCGCGGCCTGACCCACCCGGTGCTGATGAAGTTCACCCTGAAGATGCTCGCCAACCTCACCGACCCGACGGGCGGCGACGCGATGGACCGCATCATCAACGGGCTGAGCAAGGTGGCCCCGAAGGCGTAGTCCGCGTCACCGCGGTCGTGGGCGCGCACGGAAGCGCCAAACGGAACACCGGGCATATGGATCGCGTCAGGACCCGAGCCGGGGGCTCAACGACCCCTGGCCCGGACCCGGGTGACGGCACGGACTGAATGGCGGTGCTGGCGGCCGCGACGGCGTACGCGCGCCGTCGCGGCAACGACGTGGGTGGCTGGACGATCGTCCGCTGCCGCCGCCCACTGGACCACGGTCACGCCGGTGCGGAACGACGAACTGACGCCCCGGGAGCGAGAACTGGCCGCCACGCACCCGGACCGACGCGTGCCCTGACCCCGACCGGCGCGAGCCCTGACCCCGATCGCCGGGCCGCCCGACCGCCCGACCGCAGGGGCCGCCGTCCCGCACGGCCGTCAGCCTCGGCTCAGCTCGGCCGTCCTGGCCGCGCGGCGGGCGAACACCTCGTCGCGCCGGTCAGCCATCCGCCTCAGTGCCTCCTTGCGGTCCCGCCCGGAGAGCCGGTCCAGGTAGACCTGGCCGTTCACATGGTCGGTCTCGTGGGCCAGACACCTGGCGAAGTACCCGGTGCCCTCGACGCGCAGGGCATTGCCGTCCCTGTCGAGACCGAGCACGACGGCCCGGTCGGGCCGCGGCACGTCCATCCAGCCACCCGGTACCGAAAGGCAGGCCTCGGGCTCGTCGAGCAGGCGCCTGTCGGAGGCGGCGAGTTGCTCCAACACCGGGTTGACGACGTGCCCGACGTGGCGCACGCCGTCGTCGTCCGGGCAGTCGTACACGAACACCCGCAGATCGACCCCTACCTGGTTCGCCGCCAGTCCGGCCCCGTCAGCGACGTACATGGTCAGGAACATGTCGTCGATCAGTGCCGCGAGATCCGGCCCGAACTCGGTGACGTCCCGGCACGGCTTGTGCAGCACCTCCTCCCCGACCTCGGTGACGCGCCGCACCGTCCCGCGCCGTGCCTCCGGCGCGAGCCGTGGATACGAGTCGACGGGGCGGCCCTGAACGAAAACACTGGGCATCGCGTGGCTCCTTGTTGTGTCTGCCGTGTGCGTTGTGAGAATGCCGTGGCGGCGGGACAACGGGTTCCGGCCCCCGGAACCCGTCCCTGACCTCCGGGATTCATGACAACAGAACCCATCCGGCAGCCGCAGCAGAACTCCGGCATACCCACAGACGCTTCCTCGCGGGCGTCAGGGGAGGTGGCAGACCCGCTCGCCTCATGGCCGACGGTTCCCGCGAGCGCGGCTCCGGTAGGCGGGTCGCCGTTCTCGGCGGCGGTGTCTCTACGACGCCTTCGGCGACAAGAGGCGCACTCGATGGGCGCGCGGAACAAGCCGGACATGCCGCATGGCAGGGTGGCAAAGGAGTGCACAAAGGAGGAAACGTCGCCGAGCCGTGGCCCAACTCAGGGGCAGCCTCGACGAATCCGGCGAAACGGTCCTTACCGGCGAGACGACCGCCTCGGCTGGTTCACGGACCCTGCGGTGCCGGTCTGGGCGGCTCGGGCCGCAGAACCGCGAACGCACCCATGCGCCGGCGGTCAAGGGGTGCGCTGAGGGTCAAGGGGTGCGCCGGCGGTCAAGGGGCCAAGAACGGTGTGACGGAGGGCCGCTGCCCCCGAGCGGCTGCGGCCCTCCATGTCGTGACGGGAGTCAGAGCACCCGCACCGCGCCGGTCGGCGGGTCGTACGACAGCGGCTTCTCGACCACGCCGGTCGACGGGTTCTGCGCGCCGACGAACATGCCGTCGCCCACGTACACCGCCACGTGGTAGGCGCTGCCCGCGCTGCCCCAGTACAGGATGTCGCCCGGCTGCAGATTGCTCAGCGAGACCTGGGTGCCGGCCGTCGACTGGTCCTGCGAGACGCGCGGCAGGCTGATGCCCACCTGCTTGAAGGCGGTCTGCACGAGGCCGGAGCAGTCCCATGAGTTGGGACCGGTGCCGCCGGAGACGTAGGCGTCGCCGATCTGTGCCTTCACGAAGGCGATGACCGCGGCGGCCGAACCGGTGGCCGTCGAGGAGCTCGTGGAGGCGGTGCTGGTCGTCGTGGCGGCCAGCGTGGTCCGCTCGGCACTGCGGGACGCGGCCTGCTCGGCGGCGGCCTTGCGGGCGGCCTCGGCCTTCTTCTTGGCCTCCGCCTTCTTCTTGGCCGCGGCGAGGTCCGCCTTGGCCTGCTTTGCGGCCTTCGCGGCGGCCGCGTCACGCTCCGCCTGCAGCTGGTAGTTCGCGGCCGCCTGCTGCGTGGCGTCCGCGGACTGGGCGACCTGAGCGGCCAGGTCGGCCGTCAGGGTGGGCAGTTGCAGGGTCTGCGTCGTCTCGGCGGCGCTCGCCGAGGCCGACGCACCCGCCGCCGCCATGCTGAGAACACCACCGGCAACTCCGGCACGCACCGCGAGACTCGTCGTCGCGTTGCGGCGGGGTTTCCGGTGGTTGCGTATGTGAGCGGTGTGGGACATGAGAACAACCGGTATCAGGGGCTCCTCCATACCTACAAGAAACGTGTGGTGCGCCACAGTTGCTCAATGGGCGGCCCAAATTCCCCTCGCGGAGTTCTTTATTGACGCCGTAACGGACATTGCGGACGTCGCCCATCGGGCCCGTGATCACGGTGTTTCGTCTATACGCCCGAATTGCCCCGCGCTTACCACCGGTTGGGACCATTGGCCAAGCCCTCTTCTCGGGGGGCTCTTGTGGATGTGGCGGAGGTCACGCAACGGTTACGAGATCGCCCGCGTCCTGCGGGAAGATCACGACCCGATTGCGGCCGGATCGCGACCGGGACTCGCTCGTGAACGCGTGCACGCGTCCACACCGCACCCCACACCTCCTCCTGACGTGTGAACGCGGCCCCTTATCAAGACATCCGGTCCAGCACCAATTTGCATGCAAGGGAAGTCTCTTGATATTGAGACGCCCCCCGCGAGCTGCGCCGACGAGCAGAAATGTCACCTCTGGTGATCAGTCGGACGCCTCTCGTGCGAAGATCACCTCTCTTCGGACTTCATGATCCTTCGTCAGGTGGTAGAGATCACAAAGCTTGGGCAATACCCCGTGTCGCAGATCACAGAGCGTCGGGCATAAGATGCGAGGCAGTTGGGCTTGTGACCTGCTTCACATGTTCTCGATCTTCGCCGGGACGAGCGGGGTGAGAGAGACGTATGAGGCCGGTGTGAGTCCGATGCCATCGCCAGCAGTCAGTGCCGACTGAGAGGAGCGAGGAGCGGTGAACGCTTATGCGCCCATCCTCGTACTGGGAGCCCTCGGGGCAGGCTTTGCGATCTTCTCCGTGGTCATGGCCACGCTGATCGGTCCGAAGCGGTACAACCGGGCCAAGCTCGAGGCCTACGAGTGCGGTATCGAGCCGACCCCCACGCCGGCCGGCGGCGGGCGCTTCCCCATCAAGTACTACCTGACGGCGATGCTCTTCATCGTCTTCGACATCGAGATCGTCTTCCTCTACCCCTGGGCCGTCACCTTCGACGCCCTGGGGATCTTCGGGCTCGTGGAGATGCTGCTCTTCGTGCTCACCGTCTTCGTCGCGTACGCGTACGTATGGCGGCGCGGCGGCCTGGAATGGGACTGAGGGGCCTTTAACGACATGGGACTCGAAGAAAAGCTGCCGAGCGGCTTCCTGCTGACCACCGTCGAGCAGGCCGCGGGCTGGGTGCGCAAGGCGTCCGTCTTCCCGGCCACCTTCGGCCTGGCGTGCTGCGCCATCGAGATGATGACCACCGGCGCCGGCCGCTACGACCTGGCGCGCTTCGGCATGGAGGTCTTCCGCGGTTCGCCCCGCCAGGCGGACCTGATGATCGTCGCGGGCCGGGTCAGCCAGAAGATGGCGCCGGTGCTGCGGCAGGTCTACGACCAGATGCCGAACCCCAAGTGGGTGATCTCCATGGGGGTCTGCGCCTCCTCGGGCGGCATGTTCAACAACTACGCGATCGTCCAGGGCGTCGACCACATCGTCCCGGTCGACATCTATCTCCCCGGCTGCCCGCCGCGGCCCGAGATGCTGATGGACGCCATCCTCAAGCTGCACCACAAGATCCAGAACTCCAAGCTCGGCGTGAACGCCGAGGAAGCGGCTCGCGAGGCGGAGGAAGCGGCGCTCAAGGCCCTGCCCACGATCGAGATGAAGGGGCTGCTGCGGTGAGCGACGCGAACGGCACCGGCGCGAACGGGGTGAACCCCGAGAAGGACCTAGGCGCCTCCAACCTCCCCGGCCAGCGAGGCGAGGGCGGCGAGGAGATCCGCGTCCAGCGCGGCATGTTCGGCGCCAACAACGGCGGCGACACCTCCGGCTACGGCGGACTGGTCCGCTCGGTCCGTCTCCCGGGACCGGCGGCCCGCCCCTACGGCGGCTGGTTCGACGAGGTCGCCGACGAACTGGAGGGCGCCCTGGAGGAACAGGGACTGCTCCCCGACAACGCCATCGAGAAGACGGTCGTCGACCGCGGCGAACTCACCTTCCACATCGAGCGCGAGCACCTGCTGCGCGTCGCCCGCACCCTGCGCGACGACCCGGCCCTGCGCTTCGAGCTGTGCACCGGCGTCAGCGGCGTCCACTACCTCCACGACAAGGGACGCGAGCTGCACGCCGTCTACCACCTGCGCTCGATCACCCACAACCGGCTGATCCGCCTCGAGGTCAGCGCCCCGGACGCCGACCCGCACATCCCGTCCCTGGTCTCCGTGTACCCGACCAACGACTGGCACGAGCGCGAGACCTACGACTTCTTCGGGATCGTCTTCGACGGTCACCCGGCCCTGACCCGGATCATGATGCCGGACGACTGGCAGGGCCATCCGCAGCGCAAGGACTACCCCCTCGGCGGCATCCCCGTCGAGTACAAGGGCGCCCAGATCCCGGCTCCGGACCAGCGGAGGTCGTACTCGTGAGCACTTCGCACGCTTCTCCTCGCGAGACCACGGAAGGCACCGTATATACGGTCACCGGAGGCGACTGGGACGAGGTCGTCCAGTCCGCCGCCCGCGCCGACGACGAGCGCATCGTCGTCAACATGGGCCCCCAGCATCCCTCCACCCACGGAGTGCTGCGCCTGATCCTGGAGATCGACGGAGAGACGGTCACCGAGGCCCGCTGCGGCATCGGCTACCTCCACACCGGCATCGAGAAGAACCTCGAGTTCCGCACGTGGACGCAGGGCACCACGTTCGTGACGCGCATGGACTACCTGACGTCCTTCTTCAACGAGACCGCCTACTGTCTCGCCGTCGAGAAGCTCCTCGGCATCGAGGACCAGATCACCGAGCGCGCCAAGATCATCCGGGTGCTCCTGATGGAGCTGAACCGGCTCTCCTCGCACCTGGTGTGCATCGCCACCGGCGGCATGGAGCTCGGCGCCACCACGATCATGATCTACGGATTCCGTGATCGTGAAATGATTCTCGACATCTACGAGCTCATCACGGGCCTGCGCATGAACCACGCGTACATCCGGCCCGGCGGACTCGCCCAGGACCTGCCGCCCGGCGCGGTGGACCACATCCGCGAGTTCGTGAAGAAGATGAGGAAGAACCTCCCGGAGTACGACAAGCTCGCCACCGGGAACCCCATCTTCAAGGCTCGTATGCAGGACGTCGGCTACCTCGACCTGGCCGGTTGCATGGCCCTCGGCGCGACGGGACCGATCCTGCGCTCCACCGGCCTGCCGCACGACCTGCGCAAGGCACAGCCCTACTGCGACTACGAGACCTACGACTTCGAGATCCCGACCGCCGACACCTGCGACTCCTACGGGCGCTTCCTGATCCGCCTGGAGGAGATGCGCCAGTCGCTGGGGATCATCGAGCAGTGCCTGGACCGGCTGCAGCCCGGCCCGGTCATGGTCGCCGACAAGAAGATCGCCTGGCCCGCCCAGCTCGCCCTGGGACCGGACGGGCTCGGCAACTCCCTCGACCACATCAAGAAGATCATGGGCACCTCCATGGAGGCCCTGATCCACCACTTCAAGCTGGTCACCGAGGGCTTCCGCGTCCCGCCGGGACAGACGTACGCGGCCGTCGAGTCACCCAAGGGCGAACTCGGGGTGCACGCCGTGTCCGACGGCGGCACCCGCCCCTTCCGGGTCCACTTCCGCGACCCGTCCTTCACCAACCTGCAGGCCATGGCGGCGATGTGCGAGGGCGGCCAGGTCGCCGACGTCATCGTCGCCGTCGCGTCCATCGACCCCGTGATGGGAGGCGTCGACCGGTGACCACCAGTTCTTCCGAGCGGGGCGTCAGCCTGGGCATGCCCGAACTGCCTGC
Organism: Streptomyces sp. NPDC006476; assembly: GCF_040612015.1. NCBI lineage: Bacteria > Bacillati > Actinomycetota > Actinomycetes > Kitasatosporales > Streptomycetaceae > Streptomyces > Streptomyces sp. NPDC006476. Next base: position 18,432 of record NZ_JBEXPK010000035.1, read on the forward strand.
GCCCGCCTACCCGGACGACGTCCGAGCCCGGCTGGAGACGGACGCGCGCGAGATCATCGCCCGCTACCCGGACTCCCGCTCGGCCCTGCTGCCGTTGCTGCACCTCGTGCAGTCGGAGGAGGGCCATGTCACGCGCACCGGGATGCGGTTCTGCGCGGACGTACTGGACCTGACCACGGCCGAGGTCACCGCCGTCGCGACCTTCTACACGATGTACCGGCGCAAGCCGAGCGGTGACTACCAGGTGGGCGTCTGCACGAACACCCTGTGTGCGGTGATGGGCGGCGACGCGATCTTCGAGGAGCTCCAGGAGCACCTCGGCGTCGGCAACGGCGAGACCACCGAGGACGGCAAGGTCACCCTGGAGCACATCGAGTGCAACGCGGCCTGCGACTTCGCGCCGGTGGTGATGGTCAACTGGGAGTTCTTCGACAACCAGTCCCCGGCCAGCGCCAAGCGCCTCGTCGACGACCTGCGCGCGGGACGGGAGGTCGAGCCCACGCGCGGGGCGCGCCTGTGCACCTTCAAGGAGACCGCGCGGATCCTGGCCGGCTTCCCCGACGAGCGGCCAGGGGCCGTCGAGGCGAGCGGCAGTGCGGGACCGGCGTCGCTGGTGGGCCTCCGCCTGGCAAAGGGAGAGACCGCACCCGCGCGCGTGGTCCATCCACGGGACGGCGGACCGCACGACGAGCAGGACAGGGCCGTGCACGAGCCCTCTCCGACCGAGCACCTCAGCTCACACGACGCGCCACAGGACACGTCGGCCTCCGACCCAGCCCACCCGGCAGGGCCTGCCGCCGAGGAGGGGGAGTGATGACCTTGGCACCCGAACTCAAAGACACCAGCCCCGAGAAGCTGCTCGCACCCGTGCTGTCGGCCTTCTGGGACGAGGACAAGTCGTGGACGCTGGACGTCTACCGAAGGCACGAGGGCTACGAGGGGCTCCGCAAGGCGCTCGCCATGTCGCCGGACGACCTGATCGCGTACGTCAAGGACTCCGGGCTGCGCGGCCGCGGTGGCGCGGGATTCCCGACGGGAATGAAATGGCAGTTCATTCCCCAGGGTGATGGAAAGCCACACTATCTAGTTGTCAACGCCGACGAATCGGAGCCGGGGACCTGTAAGGACATCCCGCTCCTCTTCGCGAACCCGCACAGCCTCATCGAGGGCATTGTCATCGCGTGTTATGCCATCAGGTCGTCGCATGCCTTCATCTATCTGCGTGGTGAAGTCGTCCCCGTTCTGCGGCGGTTGCACGAGGCCGTGCGCGAGGCCTACGCGGCGGGCTACCTCGGCGAGAACATCCTGGGCAGCGGGCTGAACCTCGACCTCACCGTGCACGCCGGCGCCGGCGCGTACATCTGCGGTGAGGAGACCGCACTGCTCGACTCGCTCGAAGGCCGCCGTGGTCAACCGCGGCTCCGTCCCCCTTTCCCTGCGGTGGCGGGCCTCTATGCGTGCCCGACTGTTGTGAACAACGTCGAGTCGATCGCGTCGGTTCCCGCGATTCTGCATCGGGGCAAAGAATGGTTCCGGTCGATGGGCAGCGAGAAGTCCCCGGGCTTCACGCTCTACTCGCTCAGCGGCCATGTCGCGAGCCCCGGCCAGTACGAGGCCCCGCTCGGCATCACGCTCCGCCAGCTGCTCGAGATGAGCGGCGGCATGCGGCCGGGGCACCGGCTGAAGTTCTGGACGCCGGGCGGCTCCTCCACGCCGATGTTCACCGACGAGCACCTCGACGTGCCCCTCGACTACGAGGGCGTGGGCGCCGCCGGCTCGATGCTCGGCACCAAGGCCCTGCAGTGCTTCGACGAGACGACCTGCGTCGTCCGCGCCGTCACCCGCTGGACCGAGTTCTACGCCCACGAGTCCTGCGGCAAGTGCACACCGTGCCGTGAAGGCACCTACTGGCTCGTGCAGTTGCTGCGCGACATCGAGGCCGGCAAGGGCGTCATGTCCGACCTCGACAAGCTGAACGACATCGCCGACAACATCAACGGCAAGTCCTTCTGCGCCCTCGGCGACGGCGCCGCCTCGCCGATCTTCTCCTCGCTCAAGTACTTCCGCGAGGAGTACGAGCAGCACATCACCGGCCGGGGCTGCCCCTTCGACCCGGCGAAGTCGACGGCCTGGGCCGACCGCCCGGAGGTGAACGCATGACCGTGACCACCAACGCTCCCGCGGGAGGGGGAGAGGCGGCGGTCCCGCCGGAAGATCTCGTGACGCTGACCATCGACGGCGCCGAGATCAGCGTGCCCAAGGGCACCCTGGTCATCCGGGCCGCCGAACAGCTCGGCATCGAGATCCCCCGCTTCTGCGACCACCCTCTCCTCGACCCGGCCGGCGCCTGCCGCCAGTGCATCGTCGAAGTCGAGGGTCAGCGCAAGCCGATGGCGTCCTGCACCATCACGTGCACCGACGGCATGGTCGTCAAGACGCACCTCACCTCGCCGGTCGCCGAGAAGGCCCAGCACGGGGTGATGGAGCTGCTGCTCATCAACCACCCGCTGGACTGCCCGGTCTGCGACAAGGGCGGCGAGTGCCCGCTGCAGAACCAGGCCATGTCGCACGGCCAGGCCGAGTCCCGCTTCGAGGGGAAGAAGCGGACGTTCGAGAAGCCCGTCCCGATCTCCACTCAGGTGCTGCTCGACCGTGAGCGGTGCGTGCTGTGCGCCCGGTGCACCCGCTTCTCCAACCAGGTCGCGGGCGACCCGATGATCGAGCTGCTGGAACGCGGCGCGCTGCAGCAGGTCGGCACCGGAGAGGGCGACCCCTTCGAGTCGTACTTCTCCGGGAACACCATCCAGATCTGCCCGGTGGGTGCGCTGACCTCGGCTGCGTACCGATTCCGCTCCCGCCCCTTCGACCTGGTCTCCTCGCCGTCGGTCTGCGAGCACTGCTCCGGCGGCTGCGCGACCCGCACCGACCACCGGCGCGGCAAGGTCATGCGGCGGCTCGCGGCCAACGACCCCGAGGTCAACGAGGAGTGGATCTGCGACAAGGGCCGCTTCGCGTTCCGGTACGCGCAGCAGCGCGACCGGCTCCAGACGCCGCTGGTGCGCAACGCCGAGGGCGACCTCGAACCGGCCTCCTGGCCGGAGGCGCTGCAGATCGCGGCCCAGGGTCTGCTCGCCTCGCGCGGCCGCACCGGCGTCCTCACCGGCGGCCGCCTCACCGTCGAGGACGCCTACGCGTACAGCAAGTTCGCGCGCGTGGCGCTCGACACGAACGACATCGACTTCCGCGCGCGCGTGCACAGCAGCGAGGAAGCCGACTTCCTGGCGTCCCGGATCGCCGGGCACGGCCGTGACCTGGACGGTACGGGTGTCACGTACACCTCCCTGGAGAAGGCGCCGGCCGTCCTGCTGGTCGGGTTCGAGGCCGAGGAGGAGGCCCCCGGCGTCTTCCTGAGGCTGCGCAAGGCCTGGCGCAAGCACGGGCAGAAGGTGTTCTCGCTGGCCACGCACACCACGCGCGGCCTGGAGAAGGCGGGCGGCATCCTGCTTCCCGCGGCCCCCGGTACCGAGACCGAATGGCTGGACGCGCTCGCGAGCGGGGTCGGCCTGGACGGCGACGGTGCTACGGCCGCCGAGGCGCTGCGCGGCGAGGGCGCGGTCATCGTCGTCGGCGAGCGGCTGGCCGCCGTCGCGGGCGGCCTCACCGCCGCCGTACGGGCCGCCTCCGCCACCGGCGCCCAGCTGGTGTGGATCCCGCGGCGCGCCGGGGAGCGCGGCGCCGTCGAGGCGGGCGCGCTGCCGTCGCTGCTGCCCGGCGGACGCCCGGCGACCGACCCACGCGCGCGTGAGGAGGTTGCCGCGGCCTGGGGGCTCGCCGAACTCCCGCACCGCTACGGCCGTGACACCAGCCAGATCGTCGAGGCCGCGGCCAACGGCGAGCTGCAGGCCCTGCTGGTCGCGGGCGTCGAGGTCGCCGACCTGCCCGACCCGGCACGCGCACGTGAAGCACTTCACGAGGCCGGGTTCGTGGTGTCGCTGGAGCTGCGGCCCAGCGAGGTCAGCGAGCACGCCAGCGTCGTCCTGCCGGTCGCCGCGGTCGCCGAGAAGCCGGGCACCTTCCTCAACTGGGAAGGCCGCGTGCGTTTCTTCGAGGCCGCGCTCAAGCCCGACCAGATGACCCGGCGTCTCGCGCCGACCGACGCGCGCGTGCTGCAGATGCTGGCCGACGCCATGGACGTCCACCTGGGCCTGCCGGATCTGCGCACCATCCGCGCGGAGATCGACCGGCTCGGCCCCTGGGACGGCCCGCGGGCCGGCGGATCCCTGGAGAGCGCGGGCGTGCTGCCGCGGCCGGCGGCCGGAGAGGCCGTCCTCGCCGGGCACCGTCTCCTGCTCGACCTCGGCGTCCTCCAGCAGGGCGACGAGGCGCTGGCCGGAACCCGGCACGCGGCCCACGCGCGCGTGTCGCCCGCGACGGCCGCCGAGGCGGGCGTCAAGGACGGCGACGTCCTCGCCGTGACGGGTCCCGCCGGAACGACCGGACTGCCCCTGCGGATCACGGAGATGCCCGACCGGGTGGTCTGGCTTCCGCTCAACTCCGTCGGCAGCGGCGTCGCCTCCGACACCGGGGCGCTGCCCGGCGCCCTCGTCCGCATCGGCCCGGCGACGTCCGTCGGCGAGGCCCCGAAGGAGGTGGAGGCATGAGCCCGTACCTCGCCGCTGAAGACCTCTCGATGTTCGGCCGTGACCCCTGGTGGCTGGTCGTCATCAAGGCCGTCTTCTGCTTCGCCTTCCTGATGGTGACCGTGCTGTTCTCCATCGTCTGGGAGCGCAAGGTCGTCGCCTGGATGCAGCTGCGCATCGGCCCCAACCGGCACGGCCCCTGGGGCATGCTCCAGTCGCTCGCCGACGGCATCAAGCTGATGCTCAAGGAAGACGTCATCGTCAAACGCGCGGACAAGGTGGTCTACGTCCTCGCGCCGATCGTCGCGGCCATCCCGGCCTTCATGGCGATCGCGGTGATCCCCTTCGGCCCGGCCGACAACGAGATCTCGATCTTCGGCCACCGCACCACGATGCAGCTCACCGACCTGCCGATCGCGATGCTCTACATCCTCGCGGTCGCCTCGGTCGGCATCTACGGCATCGTGCTCGCGGGCTGGAGTTCCGGATCCACCTACCCGCTGCTCGGCGGCCTGCGCTCCTGCGCGCAGATGATCTCCTACGAGATCGCCATGGGCGCCGCCTTCGCCTCGGTGTTCCTCTACTCGGGCTCGATGTCGACCTCGACGATCGTCGAACAGCAGCACGACCGCTGGTACATCCTGCTGCTGCCGGTCTCCTTCATCCTCTACATCGTCACCATGGTCGGCGAGACCAACCGCGCCCCCTTCGACATGCCGGAGTCCGAGGGCGACCTGGTCGGCGGCTTCAACACCGAGTACTCGTCGATCAAGTTCGCGATGTTCATGCTCGCCGAGTACGTCAACATGGTGACCGTCTCGGCCGTGTCGACCACGCTCTTCCTCGGCGGCTGGCGCGCCCCCTGGCCGATCAGCACCTTCTGGGAGGGTGCCAACCACGGCTGGTGGCCGCTGCTCTGGTTCGTGATCAAGGTGCAGCTGCTGCTGTTCTTCTTCATCTGGCTGCGCGGCACGCTCCCGCGGGTCCGCTACGACCAGCTGATGAAGCTCGGCTGGAAGGTCCTCATCCCCGTGTCCGTGGTCTGGCTGATGCTGGTCGCGACCGTGCGGGCACTGAGGAACGAGAACTACGACTTCGCCGACATCGCCCTCTACATCGTCGGCGGCGTCCTCGCCCTGCTGCTCCTGTCCTTCGTCGTCGACATGTTCCGCGAGAAGGCCAAGGAGAGCGAACAGCCCGCCGCGCAACCCGCCGGATTCGACCCCATGGCGGGCGGATTCCCTGTACCGCCACTGCCCGGACAGGAGCTTCCGCCGGTTCCCAGGCGCAGCCCGCGCCGGGAGCGGGAGCTCATTGTCAGTGGTGGGTCGGATACTGCCAGTGACGGATCTACGGATGGAAAGGAGGCGTCCGATGGCTGAGGAGCCGAAGGAGACCAAGCCCGGTTTCATGAACCCCGTCGCCGGCTTCGGCGTGACCTTCAAGGCCATGTTCAAGAAGCGGCTGACCGAGCAGTACCCGGAGCAGAAGAAGACCACCGCTCCGCGCTTCCACGGACGGCACCAGCTCAACCGCCATCCGGACGGCCTGGAGAAGTGCGTCGGCTGCGAGCTGTGCGCCTGGGCCTGCCCCGCCGACGCCATCTACGTGGAGGGCGCCGACAACACGGACGAGGAGCGCTACTCGCCCGGCGAGCGGTACGGGCGCGTGTACCAGATCAACTACGCCCGCTGCATCCTGTGCGGCCTGTGCATCGAGGCGTGCCCCACGCGCGCGCTCACGATGACCAACGAGTTCGAACTGGCCGACTCCAGCCGCGCCAACCTCATCTACACCAAGGAGCAGCTGCTCGCCGGCCTGGAAGAGGGCATGGTCGACTCCCCGCACGCGATCTACCCGGGGACCGACGAACAGGACTACTACCGGGGCCTGGTGACCGAGGCCGCGCCGGGCACGGTGCAGCAGGTGGCGCTCTCCAAGGGCGAGGTCCCGCAGGAGGCCGCCTCCACCTTCGGCGAGGAAGAGCCCGCGTCGGAGAAGGTGATCGGCCGATGAGCCCGCTGCAACTCGCCGCCTACTCCACCTCCACCGGAGAGGCCTTCCAGTTCTGGGTCCTCGGCACCGTCGCCGTGATCGGTGCCCTGTCCACCGTCTTCATGAGGAAGGCCGTGCACAGCGCCCTCTCCCTCGCCGGCACCATGATCATCCTGGCGGTCTTCTATCTCGCCAACGGCGCCTACTTCCTGGGGATCGTGCAGATCGTCGTCTACACCGGCGCGATCATGATGCTGTTCCTGTTCGTTGTGATGCTCGTCGGCGTGACGGCCGCGGACTCGCTGAAGGAGACCATCAAGGGCCAGCGCTGGCTGGCCCTACTGTGCGGCCTCGGCTTCGGCATCCTGCTGCTCGCCGGGATCGGCAACGCCTCCCTCAAGCAGTTCGACGGCCTGGCCGAGGCCAACGCGAACGGCAATGTGCAGGGCCTCGCCGCCCTGATCTTCACCAAGTACGTCTTCGCCTTCGAAATCACCGGCGCCCTGCTGATCACGGCCGCCGTCGGCGCCATGGTGCTCACCCACCGCGAGCGCACCGAGCGCGCCAAGACCCAGCGCGAGCTGTCCGAAGAGCGCGTGCGCGAGGGCAAGCACGTGCCGCCGCTGCCGGCCCCCGGTGTTTACGCCCGGCACAACGCGGTCGACATCGCGGGTCTGCTCCCCGACGGCACCCCGTCGGAGCTCACGGTCAGCAAGACGCTGCGCGATCGCGGCCAGATCCGTGACGTGTCCGCCGAGGCGCTCAACGACCTGCGGGCGCTGGAGCAGCGCGCGCAGGAGCGCCTGGAGCGCACCGAGATCGAACCGGCCACCTTCAAGCGGGAGGAGGCGTCGAAGTGAACCCGGTCAACTACCTGTATCTCTCGGCCCTGTTGTTCACGATCGGTGCCACCGGCGTGCTGATCAGGCGCAACGCCATCGTGGTGTTCATGTGCATCGAGCTGATGCTGAACGCCTGCAACCTCGCGTTCGTCACCTTCTCCCGGATGCACGGCAACCTCGACGGCCAGGTCATCGCGTTCTTCACGATGGTCGTCGCCGCCGCGGAGGTCGTGGTCGGGCTCGCGATCATCGTGTCCCTGTTCCGTTCCCGCCACTCGGCCTCGGTCGACGACGCCAGCCTGATGAAGCTCTGAGGGGTCGCTGAATCGTGGAGAACCTGATTGCGCTGCTGGTGGCGGCGCCACTGCTCGGAGCGGCCGTACTGCTGTGCGGCGGCCGGCGGCTCGATGCCGTCGGCCACTGGATCGGCGTCCTGCTGTCTACCCTCTCCTTCGTGTTCGCCGTGATCCTCTTCGCCGACCTGCTCGGCAAGAACGCCGAACACCGCACCCTGATGCAGCACCTGTGGACGTGGATCCCCGTCGAGAGCTTCCAGGCGGACGTCACCTTCCGCCTCGACCAGCTCTCGATGACGTTCGTCCTGCTGATCACCGGCGTCGGCTCGCTGATCCACCTGTACTCGGTCGGGTACATGGAGCACGACGAGCGCCGCCGCCGCTTCTTCGGCTATCTGAACCTGTTCCTCGCGGCGATGCTGCTCCTGGTCATCGCCGACAACTACCTGCTGCTGTACGTCGGCTGGGAGGGCGTCGGTCTCGCCTCGTACCTCCTCATCGGCTTCTGGCAGCACAAGCCCAGCGCGGCGACGGCGGCGAAGAAGGCCTTCCTGGTCAACCGCGTCGGCGACATGGGCCTGTCCATCGCGATCATGCTGATGTTCACGACGTTCGGCACCTTCGCCTTCGGACCGGTCTTCAGCCACGCGGGAGACGCCTCGGAGGGCAAGCTCACCGCCATCGCCCTGATGCTCCTGCTCGCCGCCTGCGGCAAGTCCGCCCAGGTGCCGCTGCAGTCCTGGCTCGGGGACGCGATGGAGGGCCCGACCCCGGTCTCGGCCCTCATCCACGCCGCGACGATGGTGACCGCGGGCGTCTACCTGATCGTCCGCTCGGCGGCGATCTTCAACGGCGCGCCGGACGCGCAGACGGCGGTGGTCGTGGTCGGAGCGGTCACGCTCCTGTTCGGTGCGATCGTCGGTTGCGCCAAGGACGACATCAAGAAGGCGCTGGCCGGCTCGACCATGTCCCAGATCGGCTACATGGTGCTGGCGGCGGGCCTCGGCCCCATCGGCTACGTCTTCGCGATCATGCACCTGGTGACGCACGGCTTCTTCAAGGCCGGGCTCTTCCTCGGCGCCGGTTCGGTCATGCACGGCATGAACGACGAGGTCGACATGCGCAAGTACGGCGGCCTGAGGAAGTACATGCCGATCACCTTCATCACCTTCGGCCTCGGCTACCTCGCCATCATCGGCTTCCCGGGCCTGTCCGGCTTCTTCTCCAAGGACAAGATCATCGAGGCTGCCTTCGCCGAGGGCGGCGCCGAGGGCTGGATCCTGGGCACCTGCGCCCTGGTGGGCGCGGCCATCACCGCCTTCTACATGACGCGCGTGATGCTGATGACGTTCTTCGGAGAGGAGCGCTGGAAGAACCAGCCCACCCGCTCCCCGGAGGCGCCGAGCGCGGAGCCCGCCGCCGAGCACCACGGCGAGCACGCCGAGCCGCACCCGCACGAGTCCCCGAAGGTCATGACGATCCCGATGATCGTGCTGGCTTTCGGCTCGGTCTTCGCCGGCGGGTTCTTCAGCATCGGCGACCGCTTCCTGCACTGGCTGGAGCCCGTCACCGGCCACAGCGAGGGCGACTCCCCGCTCAGCGCCGGGGCCGTCACCGGCGCGACGATGGTCTGCCTGATCATCGGTGTCGGCATCGCGTACGCCATGTACGGCCGCCGCCCGGTGCCGTCCCTCGCCCCGCGGGGGTCGCTGCTCACCCGGGCCGCGCGGCGCGACCTGCTGCAGGACGACTTCAACCACGTCGTCCTGGTCCGCGGCGGCGAGCACCTCACCCGCTCCCTGGTGTACGTCGACCACACCCTGGTCGACGGCGTCGTCAACGGCACGGCGGCCTCGGTCGGGGGCCTGTCCGGACGCATGCGCAGGCTGCAGAACGGCTTCGCGCGCTCCTACGCGGTCTCGATGTTCGGCGGCGCGGCGATCATCGTCGCCGCGACCCTGCTGATGAGGGCGGTCTGATACCGATGTCCTTTCCTCTGCTGACAGCGACGGCGGTGCTCCCGGCGATCGGCGCGATTGCCACAGCCGCCGTACCGGCCCCGCGGCGCACCGCCGCCAAGTGGCTGGCGCTGACCGTCTCGCTCGCCACCCTCGCCCTGGCCATCACCGTCCTGGTCCGCTTCGACCCGGACGGCGGCCGCTACCAGCTCACCGAATCCCACGCCTGGATCAAGGACTTCGGGGTCCGCTACGAACTCGGCGTGGACGGCATCGCGGTGGCGCTGATCGCGCTGACCGCCCTGCTGATCCCGTTCATCATCCTCGCGGGCTGGCACGACGCCGACCCGCTGGAGACCGGAAGCCGTCGCTGGCGTCCCACACAGGGTTTCTTCGCCCTGATCCTGGGCGTCGAGGCGATGGTGATCATCTCCTTCGAGGCCACCGACGTCTTCCTCTTCTACATCTTCTTCGAAGCCATGCTCATCCCGATGTACTTCCTCATCGGCGGCTTCGGGGACCGTGCCCACGAGCACGGCGAGGAGGCGGCGTCCACGCAACGGTCGTACGCGGCCGTGAAGTTCCTCCTCTACAACCTGGTCGGCGGCCTCATCATGCTGGCCGCGGTCATCGGCCTCTACGTGGTCGCCGGGAACTTCAGCCTCCAGGAGATCGCCCAGGCCCGCGCGAACGGCTCGCTCCACATGGCGACCAGCACCGAACGCTGGCTGTTCCTCGGCTTCTTCTTCGCCTTCGCGGTGAAGGCGCCACTGTGGCCGCTGCACACCTGGCTGCCCAACGCCATGCAGGAGTCCACCGCCCCGGTCGCCGTCCTCATCACGGCGGTCGTCGACAAGGTGGGCACCTTCGCGATGCTCCGCTTCTGCCTCCAGCTCTTTCCGGAGGCCAGCAAGTGGGCGACGCCCGTGATCCTCGTCCTGGCGCTCATCAGCATCGTCTACGGAGCGCTGCTCGCGGTCGGCCAGCGGGACATCAAGCGTCTGGTGGCGTACGCGTCCATCTCGCACTTCGGCTTCATCATCATGGGCATCTTCGCGATGACCAGCCAGGGCCAGTCCGGCGCGACGCTCTACATGGTCAACCACGGGATCTCCACGGCCGCGTGGATGCTGCTGGCCGGGTTCCTGATCTCCCGGCGCGGCTCGCGGCTCATCGCCGACTACGGCGGCGTGCAGAAGGTCGCCCCCGTGCTCGCCGGCACGTTCCTGATCGGCACGCTGGCCACGCTCTCCCTGCCGGGACTCGCGCCCTTCGTGAGCGAGTTCCTCGTCCTGGTCGGCACGTTCACGCGCTACCCGGCGATCGGCATCATCGGCACCTTCGGCATCGTCCTCGCCGCGCTGTACGCCCTCGTCCTCTACCAGCGGACGATGACGGGCCCGGTGAAACCGGAGGTCTCCGCCATGCCCGACCTCAGAGCCCGTGAGCTGGTGGTCGTCGCTCCGCTGATCGTTCTGCTGATCTTCCTGGGCGTCTACCCGAAGCCGGTGACGGACATCGTCAACCCGGCCGTGAAGTCGACCCTGTCCGACGTACACAAGAAGGACCCCAAGCCCGAGGTGGAGGCGGTGGCCAAGTGAGCGCAGCAGCCGTCCACAGCCTGTGGACAACGGCGGCCACGGCGGCCGAACCGATCTCGAAGATCAACGCGCCGAAGATCGAGTACGGGCAGTTGTCGCCCACCCTGATCGTCGTGGGCGCAGCGATCATCGGGGTACTGATCGAGGCGTTCGTGCCGCGCAGGTCGCGTTACTACGCCCAGGTGTTCGTCTCCGCCGTCGCGCTCGTCGCCGCCTTCGCGGCGGTCGTGGCGCTCGCGGCCGACGGATACGGCACCACCAAGGCGCACATCGCGGCGATGGGCGCGATCGCGGTCGACGGGCCGTCCCTGTTCCTGCAGGGCACGATCCTGCTGGCCGGCCTGGTCGGCCTGTTCACCTTCGCCGAGCGGCGCCTGGACCCGGCGGCACACGGCAACCGGGTCGACTCCTTCGCCGCGCAGGCCGCGTCCGTGCCGGGCAGCGACAGCGAGAAGGCGGCCGTGAAGGCCGGGTTCACCACCACCGAGGTGTTCCCGCTGCTGCTGTTCGCGGTCTCCGGAATGCTGGTCTTCCCCTCGGCCAACGACCTGCTGACCCTCTTCGTGGCCCTGGAGGTCTTCTCCCTCCCGCTCTACCTGCTGTGCGCCCTGGCCCGCCGCAAGCGGCTCATGTCGCAGGAGGCCGCGGTCAAGTACTTCCTGCTGGGCGCCTTCGCCTCGGCGTTCACGCTGTTCGGCATCGCGCTGCTGTACGGGTACGCGGGCTCGGTGTCGTACGGGACCATCGCGCGGGTCGTCGACGGCACGGTCACCAACGTCGACCCGGCGCTCGCGGACACCATGGGCAACGACGCGCTGCTGCTGGTCGGCGGCGCGATGATCGTCATGGGTCTGCTGTTCAAGGTGGGCGCGGTCCCGTTCCACATGTGGACGCCGGACGTCTACCAGGGCGCCCCGACCCCGGTGACCGGGTTCATGGCGGCGGCGACGAAGGTGGCGGCCTTCGGCGCGCTGCTGCGCCTGCTGTACGTCGTCCTGCCGGGCCTGCGCTGGGACTGGCGGCCGGTCATGTGGGCCGTAGCGATCGTCACCATGCTGGGCGGCGCGATCGTCGCGATCACCCAGACGGACATCAAGCGGCTGCTGGCGTACTCGTCGATCGCGCACGCGGGATTCATCCTCGCGGGTGTCATCGCGACCTCGAAGGACGGCGTCTCCTCCGTCCTGTTCTACCTGGCCGCGTACTCCTTCGTGACGATCGGCGCCTTCGCCGTCGTCACCCTGGTGCGCGACGCGGGCGGCGAGGCAACCCATCTGTCCAAGTGGGCCGGACTCGGCCGCCGTTCACCGCTGGTGGCGGCCGTGTTCGCAGTGTTCCTGCTGGCCTTCGCCGGCATCCCGCTGACCTCCGGCTTCGCCGGGAAGTTCGCCGTGTTCAAGGCGGCGGCGGAGGGCGGGGCGGCCCCGCTGGTCGTGATCGGTGTGATCTCGTCCGCCATCGCTGCCTTCTTCTACATCCGCGTGATCGTGCTGATGTTCTTCAGCGAGCCCAGGCCCGGAGGCCCCACGGTCGCCGTGCCGTCCCCGCTGACGATGACCGCCATCGGGCTCGGTGTGGTGGTCACGCTGGTCCTCGGTGTCGCACCGCAGTACTTCCTGGACCTGGCGAGCCAGGCGGGAGTGTTCGTGCGCTGACCCGCGACGGGCGTGCACAAGGCCCCGGTTCCCCCGTGTGGTGGGGCCGGGGCCTTGTGCGTATGCGCCTGATCAGGTGGTCGCGCAGGTCACGTCGGGGTTGTACGCCGAGAAGAGCCCGTTGTGGTTGGGCTGGTAGATCCACGCGTGGAGGGTGTAGTAACCGGCGACCGGGTTCTTCTGGAAGGTATGGCCGAACAGCGTCGGTGTGGCCTGTCCCGTGTCCTTGACGATCCACTCCACCGCGACCAGCTTGCGGTTGGCGCCGACCTCGTCCGTGTCCACGAAGTCGTAGTCGTCGGCGACCTTGTCCGCGTAAACCAGAGCCGCGGGTTTCGCCGGATCGAGTGAGCCGATGTTCGCCTTATTGACGTAGTGGTAGCCCACGCCTCCCGCGGTGGTGGCGTAGCACCCGCCCATCGGGACGAAGTCACTGTCCTTCGCGAGGCCCTCGTAGGCGTACTGGGCCGTCGCGTTGTACGTGTCGACGAGATCGGTCCAGACGGAGGGGTCGGTGTCGGCCTGGGCGGGCACGGCGGCCAGCGAGAAGGCAGCGGCCAGCGCCACGGTGATGGCGGCCTTGACGGGCCGAGGGGACATCGCGGTGCTCCTTGGGCTCGGGGATGGGCGGGCCACCCCCGTCCCGCCCGAGCAGCATGTCCCGGCCGCCGGGAGCACGCCATGCGACGGGAGCCATTGGGCTGACGCCGGGCTCGGCGGGCACAGCCTGTGGATAACTCCGGCGCTGTCGGTCCGGACCCCTATCGTGGAGGCAGTGGTCGAGGGACGACGTACGGGGGACAGGACTATGGGTGGGATGGGCGGGATCAGCGCGATGCCAACGGTGACCGGGACGGCAGGGGCGACTGAGAGCGAGGCGCTGGCCACGCTGCACCGGGTCTTCGGGTACGAGGCCTTCCGCGGCGAGCAGGAGGCGGTGATCGAGCATGTGGTGGCCGGCGGTGACGCCGTGGTCCTCATGCCGACCGGCGGCGGCAAGTCCCTGTGCTACCAGATCCCGGCCCTGGTCAGACCCGGTACGGGCGTGGTGGTCTCGCCGCTCATCGCGCTGATGCAGGACCAGGTGGACGCGCTGCGGGCGCTCGGCGTGCGCGCCGGGTTCATGAACTCCACGCAGGACTTCGACGAGCGCAGAGTGGTGGAGGCCGAGTTCCTGGCCGGGGAGCTGGACCTCCTCTACCTGGCGCCGGAGCGGCTCCGCCTGGACTCCACCCTCGATCTCCTCTCCCGCGGCAAGATCTCCGTCTTCGCGATCGACGAGGCGCACTGCGTGTCCCAGTGGGGCCACGACTTCCGCCCCGACTACCTGGCCCTGTCCCTGCTCGGCGAGCGCTGGCCGGACGTGCCGCGCATCGCACTCACGGCCACGGCCACGCACGCGACGCACCAGGAGATCACCGAGCGGCTGCACATGCCGACGGCCCGGCACTTCGTGGCGAGCTTCGACCGGCCCAACATCCAGTACCGGATCGTGCCGAAGGCCGACCCCAAGAAGCAGCTGCTGGGCTTCCTGAGAGAGGAGCACGCGGGCGACGCGGGCATCGTGTACTGCCTGTCGCGCAAGTCCGTGGAGGCGACGGCGGAGTTCCTCAGCCGCAACGGCATCGAGGCCGTCCCGTACCACGCCGGTCTGGACGCGGGCACTCGCGCGGCGCACCAGTCCCGGTTCCTGCGGGAGGAGGGATTGGTCGTGGTGGCGACCATCGCCTTCGGCATGGGCATCGACAAGCCGGACGTCCGTTTCGTCGCCCACCTCGACCTGCCCAAGTCGGTCGAGGGCTACTACCAGGAGACGGGCCGCGCGGGCCGCGACGGTCTGCCGTCCACGGCCTGGATGGCGTACGGCCTCAACGACGTCATACAGCAGCGCAAGCTGATCCAGCTCGGCGAGGGCGACGAGGCGTTCCGTCGGCGGGCCGCCGCCCACCTGGACTCGATGCTGGCGCTGTGTGAGACGGCCCGGTGCCGGCGCGGACAGCTGCTGAACTACTTCGGCCAGGAACCGGACCCGGCCGGCTGCGGCAACTGCGACACGTGTCTGACCCGGCCCGAGACCTGGGACGGCACAGTCGCCGCGCAGAAGGTTCTGTCGACGGTGGTGCGGCTGCAGCGGGAGCGTGGGCAGAAGTTCGGCGCGGTGCAGATCATCGACATCCTCCTGGGCAAGCGCACCGGCAAGGTCATCCAGTTCGACCACGACCAGCTGTCGGTGTTCGGCATCGGCGAGGAACTGACCGAGGGCGAATGGCGGGGCGTCATACGGCAGTTGCTGGCCCAGGGACTGCTCGCGGTCGAGGGCGAGTACGGCACGCTGGTGCTGACCGAGGCCAGCGGATCGGTGCTGCGGCGCGAGCGGGAGGTGCCGCTGCGCAAGGAGCCGAAGAAGCCGGCGACCTCGCGGTCGGCGTCCTCGTCCACCGGCCGGGGCGAGCGCAAGGCCAAGGCCGCCGCGGTGGAGCTGCCCGAGGCCCTGCAGCCGGCGTTCGAGGCCCTGCGCGCCTGGCGCGCCGAGCAGGCCCGGGAGCAGGGCGTCCCGGCGTACGTCATCTTCCACGACGCGACGCTGCGGGAGATCGCCCTGGCCTGGCCGACGTCGGTACGGCAGCTCGGCGGCATCAGCGGGGTCGGCGAGAAGAAGCTGACGACGTACGGGGAGGGTGTGCTGGCGGTACTGGCCTCACTGGGCGACGCCCCGGGTGCGGCTCCGGCGACGGACGGCAAGCCGGCGCCGGACGACAAGCAGATACACGACGACTGGCCCGAGATGGAGCCGGAGCCGGAGCCGGACGACTGGATCTAGGCGGCCGGGGGTGCCGTGGGCTGCAGGTTGGCCGGCCGCCCGGGTCGGGCATCGGTGACCCGGGGCGGCCGGTGTCCGGCGGCGAAAGGCGGAAGGCGCAGCTCGCTCCAGGGCGAACCCTCCGTCCTCCTCAGGGCGTCAGCATGGGTCACAGCGCCCGCGCCGCGTACGCCCTGACGTCCGCGTCCGTGTCCGTCGTGGCCGTGGCGAGGGCCGCGCGGGCGTCGGCGGTGTGGTTGTGCCGGGTCAGGGCCAGTACGGCGGCCTTGCGGACGTCGGCGTTCGGGTCGGCGAGGGCCTTCGCCAGGGCGGGGACGGCCACGTCGGACTCGGCGGCGGACAGCGCGGTCGCGGCGCCCGACCGGACCTGCCACGCCGAGGCGGACAGGGCGGCCACGGCACGTGCGGCCAGCGGCGGCGGACACCCGGTCGTACCGAGCGCCCCGTAGGCGGCCCCCTGGACCAGCGCGTCAGGGTCCTGGGCGAGGTCGGCAAGGGCGGCAAGGATGGTGGCCGACGGGCTGCCGGGCCCGGTGTCGTCGGGGCCGGTGTCGTCGGAACCGACGGTCCCTGCACCGCCCTCCGCCCACACCGTCGCCAGCGCCTTGGCGAGGGTCACCCGGACCTCGCGGGACGGGTCGACGGTGGCGGCCCGGGCCAGTTCCGTGGCGGCGTCGACCGAGACCAGGGCCCGGACGGCCTCGATGCGGACCGGGATCTCCGCGTCGGTCAACGCCCCGGCGAACAGCGCCGCGTCACCCAGGCGCAGCGCGCGCAGGACGTCCAGAGCGGCAGCACGGACGACCGGGTCGGCCACGGTCAGCGCGGCGGCGAGGCCGTCCCGGAGCGTGGCCTCCGCGGGCAGTGTCTCGACGAGTTCGCGGAGTGAGGCGGCGGCCGCGGCGCGTACCTCGGCGGCGCCGTCGCGGAGGGCCTCGGCGAGGGCGGGGCCCGTCCCCGGCGGCACCGTCTCTGTGAGGACGGCGACGGCCTCACGGCGGACGGCCGACGCCGGGTCGGTCAAGTAGGGCCGCAACGCGTCGAGTTCGGGTTCCTCCTCGGCGAGGGCGACGAGTTCGAGGAGGCGCGCCGAGGCACGCTCGGGGTTGGAGGCCTCGGAGGCGTCGGACGCGCGGGTCTGGTCCACGGCCGGCTCGGAGAAGCCGCCCGAAGCCGAAGCCGAACCCGAAGCCGAACCCGCACCCGAACCCGCACCCGCACCCGAACCCGAACCCAGCCCGGCACCCGTGCCGTCCGCCACCGACACGCCGCCCGTGACCGCGCCCGCCGCCACCGGTGCCACGTCCCGTGACCCGGCCGTGGCGACCTCCTCGGCGTGGACCTCGCCGAGGTGGCGGGACGGGCCGCCCACCGGCGTGAACTCGTCGATGGGCACGAGGTACGGAGCCACGGGACGGGCCGTGAACTCCATCGCACCGGAGGGGGACTTGTGGAGATCGAGATGGTGGAACCAGGAGGTGTCGTCGCGATGGGGATGGTCCAGGCGATCGTGGTACAGGCCCCAGCGGGACTCCGTGCGGGCCAGCGAGGCGCGCGCGGCCATCTCCGCGCAGTCGCGGATGAAGGTGACCTCGGCGCACCGCATCAGCTCGTGCGGGGTCCGCGCACCCATCGCCGCGATGTCGTCGCGCATCCGCTCGAAGGCCTCGAGGGCGAGCGAGAGCCGGGCGCCCGACTTCGGCGGCGCCACGTAGTCGTTCACGAAGCGGCGCAGTTTGTACTCGACCTGGGTCTGCGGCGGCCCGTCCGGGTTGTGCAGCGGGCGGTAGATCAGCTCGTGCGCCTCACGCAGCTGGTCGGCGGACAACTCCCCTTCGTAGGGGGAGTACTGGGCCGCGTCCGCCCCCGCGAGGTCACCGAAGACGAACGCGCCGATCATGTAGTTGTGCGGCACGCAGGCCAGGTCGCCGGCGGCGTACAGCCGCGGCACGGTCGTACGGGCGTGGTCGTCCACCCGTACTCCCGAGGCCGAGTGGCCGCCGCACAGGCCGATCTCGGAGATGTGCATCTCCACGTCGTGGGTGCGGTAGTCGTGGCCGCGGCCGGAGTGGAAGGTCCCGCGCGTGGGCCGCTCCGTGGAGTGCAGGATCGACTCCAGGGCGGAGATCGACTCCTCTGGGAGATGGCTGAGCTTCAGGTACACAGGTCCCCGGTCGGAGGCGATCTCCGCCGCGAACTCGGCCATCATCTGGCCGGACCAGTAGTCGGAGTCGACGAAGCGTTCGCCGTGCCGGTTGACCTGGTAGCCGCCGAAGGGGTTGGCGACGTAGGCGCAGGCGGGGCCGTTGTAGTCCTTGATCAGCGGATTGATCTGGAAGCACTCGATGCCGGTGAGCTCGGCGCCCGCGTGGTAGGCCATCGCGTAGCCGTCGCCCGCGTTGGTCGGGTTCTCGTAGGTTCCGTACAGGTAGCCGGAGGCGGGGAGTCCCAGGCGGCCGCATGCGCCGGTCGCCAGGATCACCGCGCCGGCGCGCACCACCACGAACGCACCCGTACGTGTGTTGAAGCCGACCGCCCCCACGGCCCGCCCGTCATCGGGGGACGTCAGCACGCGCACCGGCATCACCCGGTTCTCGATGCGGATCCGCTCCCGCATCTCACGCCGCCGCAGCTGCCGGTACAGGACCTTCTTGACGTCCTTGCCCTCGGGCATCGGCAGCACGTAGGAGCCGGAGCGGTGCACCTGGCGGACCGCGTAGTCGCCGTGCTCGTCCTTCTCGAACTTCACGCCGTAGGACTCGAGCCGCTGCACCATGGCGAAGCCGCGGGTGGCGGTCTGGCGGACGGTGGACTGGTCGACGATGCCGTCGTTGGCGCGGGTGATCTCGGCGACGTAGTCGTCGGGCTCGGCGCGGCCGGGGATGACCGCGTTGTTGACGCCGTCCATGCCCATGGCGAGCGCGCCGGAGTGGCGGACGTGGGCCTTCTCCAGCAGCAGCACGTTCGCGCCGTGTTCGGCGGCGGTCAGCGCGGCCATGGTGCCGGCGGTGCCGCCGCCGACCACGAGGACGTCGCAGGAGATCTCCTCCGCCTCGTCGAGGGCGGGGATCTGCAGAGGGGTGTCCACCAATGTGCCTTTCACCATGCGAGTCACCGTCCGAGTGCCGGGCCGGGTCACGTTCCGAGCGAGGAGAGGACGTCGCGGCGCAGCGCCACGCGCGCGGGGTCGTCGTGCGCCGTGCGGTCACGAGGGCGCGGCACCTCGCGTACGGCGGTCAGCCGGCCATTGCCGAGCAGGGCCACGCGGTCGCCGAGAAAGAGCGCCTCGTCCACGTCGTGGGTGACGAAGACGACGGTCGCGCCCGTGCCGCCGAGCACCTCCACCAGCAGGTCCTGCATGCCGGCGCGGGTCTGGGCGTCGAGCGCGCCGAAGGGTTCGTCCATGAGGACGGCGCGGGGCGCTCCCGCGAGCGCGCGGGCCAGTTGGGCGCGCTGGCGCTGTCCGCCGGAGACGCGGTGCGGCAACTGCCGTGCGTGCGCGGCGAGTCCGACCCGGTCGAGCCAGGAGTCGGCCTGGGACCGGCGTGCGGTGCGGGACAGGCCCTTGATGGCGAGCGGGAGTTCGACGTTGGCGCGCAGGGTGCGCCAGGGCAGGAGGGCGTCCTCCTGGAAGACCAGGGCGCGGTCCGCGGCGGGGCCGGTCAGCGGGCCGCCGTCCTGGGTGATCTCGCCGGCGAGCAGCGGCAGCAGCCCGGCCAGGGTGCGCAGCAGCGTCGACTTGCCGCAGCCGGAGGCGCCGACGACGGTGAGGATCTCGCCGGGTGCGATGTCCAGGTCGACGTCCGCCAGGACCGCGGCGTCCGGGCGGCCGAGGGCGGCGCGCCGGAGGGCGAGGCGCGTGCCCCGTACCGCGCCCGGTGCTTGCCCCTCCCTCTTCGGTACTTGCCCCTCCCTCTCCGGGAGGGGAGGGCGGGACGCCTCGGGGCCGGTCACTTCCGGGGTGGTCACTTCCGTGTCAGACGAGGTGCTCATCGCGTGTCTCCTCGGTCGACGTGGCGGTCTCGGTCTTCGTGACCGCGGCGGCGGGCGACACCGGGACGGTCGCTCGGGGGCGTACGCCGGGGACGTACGAGGTCCGCGGCAGCCACCGTGTGAGACGGCGGCCGAGCAGTTCCACGGCCGTGGAGGTGATCCAGCCGAGTACGCCGATCGTGACCATGCCGACGAAGACGCCCGCGTAGTCGACGACCGTGTAGTCCTGCCAGGTGCGGTAGCCGACGCCGTACTGGCCGGAGATCATCTCGGCGGAGATCACGCAGATCCACGAGACGCCGATGCCGACCGACAGTCCGCCGAAGATGCCGGGCAGCGCGCCGGGCAGCACGACCGAGCCGAGGACCCGCCAGCGGCCGCCGCCCATCGTGAGCACCGCCTCCTCCCACGCGGGCGTCAGCGCGCGGACCGCGTGCCGGGTGGAGACAAGGACCGGGAAGAAGGCGGCCGTGCAGGTGATGAAGACGATGCCCTGCTCGTTGGAGGGGAAGAGGAGGATCGCGACCGGGACCAGGGCGATCGCCGGGATCGGGCGGACGACCTCCAGCAACGGGCCGAGCACGTCCTCGGCGAGGCGGGAGCGCGCCACGAGCACGCCCGTCGCCACACCCAGGACGGCGGCGAGGAGGAAGCCGGTGAGGATACGGGTCAGGCTGTCGGTGAGGTCCGTCCAGTAGTCGGGCCCGGACAGCCGGTCGGCGAAGGCGCGGGCCACGTCGGCGACCGTCGGGAACTGCGAGAAGCGCAGCCACAGGTCGACGTCAAGGCTGGTCAGCAGCTGCCAGACCCCGAGGGCGACGGCCAGCGACGCCACCCTCAGTCCATAGCGTGCAAGGGGTCGCAGGCTCACGACGCCCGCCTCAGCGCGTCCGCGTACGTGACGACCCGGGCGCCTCCGTGCGCGGCGACGTACGCCCGCGCGGTCTCCGGGGCCACGAAGGGCAGGAGTTGCTTGCCGTCGGCCACCCATATCGCCTTGTCGGCGAACCAGAGGGTGCCGGTGGTGGCGTCGGGGACGTAGGCGGCGCGGATGCCGTCCTTGTGCCGGGCCACGTAACTCAGCAGCTGGTCGGGTGACTTGAAGCTCAGGGTCTTCTCGGCGCCCTTCGGCCACACCTCGCTCGCCGCCGCCGGGGGTGCCGAGGCGAGTTGCTGGGCGTAGTCCGCGCCGAGGGCCTTCTTGACGTACTGGTCGTCGACGAAGGCGTCCACGTCGATGTCCCCGGTCAGCTTGGCCGACTTCAGGACCGAGACGTCCTGCTTCAGCGCGGAGATCAGCTGCGGTTTGATCGCCGGGTCGAAGGTGGAGATGCCGTGGGCGCCGTTGTAGAGGTAGACGACCTCGGCGGGCAGTCCGGTGGCCTTGGCAACGGACTCGGCCGCGGCGACCGGGTGGGCGTCGAGATAGTCGGTGGCCTCCGACTGGGCCTTGAGGAAGGCCTCCAGGACGGCCGGCCGCTGCTTGGCGAAGTCCTCGCGGGCGGTGACACCGTGGAAGGTGGGGAGGTTCAGCTCGGCGCCGTCGTACAGGGCCTTCGCCTTGCCCTGGAAGGTGAGCAGTCCGGGCCAGGCGACGAACTGGGACAGCGCGTCCGCGCTGCCCGCCGACAGGGCCGAAGCGCCCACCGCGGGCTGCTGGTTGAGCTTCTCGATGCCCTTGTCGGAGTCGATGCCGGCCCGTTGCACGGCCCGTACGAGCGTGCCGTCGGCCGCGGAGCCGATGCTGGTGGAGACCTTCTTGCCCTTCAGGTCGGCGAGGGAGGCCAGTTTGGAGTCGGGGGAGGTGACGATCGTGTTGAGGCCGCCGCGCAGGTTGTAGCCGGTGACGGAGACCAGACGAGTCGGCCTGCCGAGCTGCTTGCCCCGGGCCGCGTTGATGAGCAGCGGGAAGTCGCCCATCGAGCCGATGTCGATCTTCCCCGCGGTCATCTGCGCGGTGATGGGGGCACCGGTGGCGTAGTCCTGCCAGTCGACCTTGTAGGTGTGGCCGTCGTTGAGGGCGTTGAGGTCCCGCTCGAAGTAGCCGAGGGAGCGCAGGAGGGTGCCCGCGGTGACCGTGTTGATGGTCTTGGACTGGTAGCCGACGGTGATGGTGACGTTCTTGCCGTCACCGGTCTCGGCGCTGCCGCCGCAGGCGGTCAGGGGGAGCAGCAGCAGGGCGGCGGAGACGGGAGGGGCGGTGCGTTTCACGAGTCGGTTCGCAAGTACGGCGCGTTTCACGGGAGTTCGGGCCTCTCACCGGAGCAGATAGGGCATGTTGACCGTCACGGCTCCGGTGGGACAGCGGGCCGCGCACGGGCCGCAGTACCAGCACTCGTCGACGTGCATGTACGCCTTGCCGCTGCTGTCGTCGATGGCGAGGGAGTCCAGCGGGCACATGTCCACGCAGAGGGTGCAGCCGTCGATGCACTTCGACTCGTCGATGGTCACGGGCACGTCGGCCCGCTGGGGCGCCAAAGGCATGGCTGTCTCCAGGAAACGGGTCAGGAAGGGGACTACGGGAAGGGGACTGCCTGAAGGGGGACTAGAGGGAGCGGTGCAGCAGGCCGCTCATGGTGATGCGGTCGCCGCGGAAGCGGATGAACTCCAGGTCGACCGGGCGGCCGTCGGCGAGATGCGTGAGCCGGTCCAGCATGAGGACGGCCGCGCCGCGCGGTGCCTCGAGCACGGCGGCGGAGTGGGCGTCCGCGTTGACCGCCTCCAGGGTGATCTCGGCGTGGCCGAGCCGCCGGCCGGTGATGGCCTCGATGAGGCGGAAGACGTCGGTGTTCTCCAGGTCGGCGCCGAGCAGGGCGGTGCCGATGTCGAGCGGGATGTAGGTCAGGTCGAGGGAGAGGGGAATGCCGTTGAGCCTGCGCAGGCGTTCGATGTAGAGGACGTCGGCGCCGGCGGGGACCCGCAGGCGTTCGGCGACCGGGGCGGGTGCGGGGGCGGGGCCCATCGTGCGGACCTCGTTGGTGACCCGGCCGTGTTCGTGGAGGGTCTCGGCGAGCCCCATCAGCCGGTCGAGGCCGTGCGGGTATTTCCGCCCCACGACGACGGTGCCGACCCCCGGCTGACGCTCGACGAGGCCCTCGGCCCTCAGCAGGTCCAGGGCCTGGCGGACGGTGTTGCGGGTGGCGCGATAGTCCGCCGCGAGGGTCGTCTCGTGCGGCAGCGTGCGGTCCGGGAAGCCGCCGGCCAGCAGTTGGTGACGGAGCAGGTCGGCGAGCTGCCGTGCCTGGTCGGCGCGCAGCCGGCCCCGCGCACGGTGGGCGGCGACGGTGGTCGCGCCCTGTCCGGCGTGGTCTCGGATGCGGTCGCTCGGTGGCATGCCTCGAACCATACCGAGCAGGTAGGGAACGAAGTGTTGCGACAGTGTTGCGCCACCTGCCGACCCGTCAGGCAGAGCACTGACCTGCGCAAAGGGCTGGTGTGGAGCAAGATCTGCCAGTCAGGACAGGGCGGTCAGTCCGGGAGCGAACGTGATCAGCAACGGCAGCAGCGGCACGAGGGCGGCCACCGTCGCCGTCAGTGCCCGGTGCCGCCGCCCCAGCCTCAGTGGCGGCTCCAGCAGCCGGTCCACCCGCTCGCCCAGCAGCCGGTGGCTGGAGGCGCAGGACAGTACCCCGCGGTGCTGGTTCAGCTCGATCAGCGCCAGCGCGGTCGTCAGATGTCCGCACCGCCGTGACGCCGTGTCGTCCGCCGCCAGCTCCACCAGCCGGTGCGTCTGGTCGCAGAAGTGGGCGAACAGCGGCACCCGCGGGAACCCGGTGGCCAGCGCGGTCGACAGATGCAGCAACCAGTCGTGGTGGGCCCGCGCGTGGTCCCGTTCGTGCGTGAGTACGGCGTCCAGCTGGTGGTCGGTGAGCCGGTGCAGCGCGCCCGTCGTGACGACGAGCTGCGCCGGATGTCCCGGCATCCACCAGGCGTCGGGGTACTCGTCCTCCAGCACCAGCAGCGGCCCCCGCGCCGCCGCCTCGAGACCGGCCGGCAGCTCGGGCGCCCGCTCGCGCAGATGCGCCCGGGTCACACCGCGCCGCCGCCGGGCCTCGACCAGTTCGCGGCCGAGCACCGCGGTCGTCCAGGCGGCACCGCAGGCCAGCAGCACCGTGAGGGCGGCGGCCCACACGGGCGCGACGGACAGGTCGTAGGCGGCGGTGACCGCCGGTGGCGCGGGTGCGAAGAGCTGGGTGCGCACCGTGCCGAACACGGCCGCCGCGCCGAGCAGCAGCGCCGCCAGGCAGCACATCAGGACCGTGGCGACCAGGCACTGCCACACCCACAGCGCGACCACGGGCTCCCGCTCGGGCCAGCCGGCCCGCACCAGGGCACGCGGGACCGGCACGGCGGCCGTCAGGGCCACGACACTCAGCAGGAGCAGGCAGAAGGTCATGCCACGGGCTCCGGATCCTGGTCGGAGGAAAGGGGCGAGGGCGGGGCAACCGGCTCGGCGCGCAAGTCGCCCGCCGCCAGTATGACGGCGAAGGACGCCGGAGTCAGGAGACAAGAGCGACCCACTACGTCCCGTGCAGTCACCGTCACACCCCAACGCCCCGACACCTTCCGGAGATCAGCGCCTCGCCGGCCCGTCCCTCACCCGCGATCGGCCTGCTCACCGGCCCTCCCGGCCGTGTCACAGCGCCACGATCCCTGCCGCATCACCCGCCACGATCCGTGCCTCGTCACCCGCCGCGAACCGCGCCCACGTCACTACGATCAGCGCCCCGTCACCCCGTCACCCCGTCACCCCGCCACGATCCGCCCCGTCACCTCCCCCAGACCCAGCCGCACCCCGTCCGGCCCCGGAGCCCACGCCGAGAGCGTCACCACGTCCCCGTCCTCCAGGAACGTCCGCTTGCCCTCCGGAAGTTCCAGCGGATCCCGTCCGTTCCAGGTCAGCTCCAGCAGCGACCCGCGCTGCGCCGGCTCCGGCCCGCTCACCGTGCCGGATCCGTAGAGGTCGCCCGTCCGCAGGGAGGCCCCGTTCACGGTCATGTGGGCCAGCTGCTGCGCCGCCGTCCAGTACATGGTGGAGAAGGGCGGCTCCGAGACGACATGGCCGTTGATCGCGACGGAGATCCGCAGGTCGTAGCCCCCGGGCTCGGCTTCGGGGCCGGAGTCGTCCAGATACGGCAGCAACGCGTGCGTGCGCCGCGGCGGCGCCACACGCGCGTGCTCCAGCGCGTCCAGCGGAGTGATCCAGGCGGACACCGACGTGGCGAAGGACTTGCCGAGGAACGGGCCGAGCGGGACGTACTCCCAGGCCTGGACGTCCCGCGCCGACCAGTCGTTGAGCAGGCACAGCCCGAACACGTGCTCGGGGAACTCCGCGAGCCCCACGGGCGTTCCCATGGCGGACGGCACACCCACCACGAAACCCACCTCGGCCTCGATGTCGAGGCGGACCGACGGCCCGAAGACCGGCTCCGCGTCCCCCGGAGCCTTCCGCTGGCCCGAGGGCCGTACGACATCGGTGCCGGAGACCACCACCGTGCCCGACCGTCCGTGATAACCGATCGGGAGGTGCTTCCAGTTCGGCGTCAGCGAGTCCGCCGCGTCGGGGCGGAAGATCTGCCCGACGTTCCGCGCGTGGTTCTCGGAGGCGTAGAAGTCGACGTAGTCCGCGACCTCGAAGGGGAGGTGCAGGGTCACCGAGGACAGAGGGTGCAGGAAGTCCGCGATCGCCTCCTGATGCGCCGGCACGGTCACCCACGCCGTCAGCGCGCGCCGCACGTCCGACCAGGCGGTGCGACCCGCGGCGAGCAGAGGGTTCAGCGAGGGCTGCGCCAGGAGCGACACGTACGGCGAGCCGAGCGCCCGGGCCGCCCCGCCCGCGTCCAGGACGTGGTCGCCGAGCCGGACGCCGACACCTCGCCGGGCAGAACCGGCGGGCGAGAACACGCCGTACGGAAGGTTGTGCGGACCGAAGGGATCGCCTTCGGGAACATCGAAGGGGGGCATGGGGTGCTGCCTCACTCTCGTGCGTTTCTGCTGGCCGTGCCACACGTTACGGCCGGGGCCGCCTTCTTGGGCAGTGTCTAAAGAGTTTGCAATGTCCGAATTGGCCTTGTCGGAGCAGGCAATTCCGGCTTAGCGTCCTTTGGGGGACACGGACGGGGTGGGTCCGGTCCGTAGGGGGGACACGTGGGGGGACCCGTGGCCAGGAGCACGAGCAGTGTGCCGTTCCAGGCGGACCGTGACGTGCCGGGCCTGATCGTCAAGTTCGGCGACTATCCCTTGCACCACGGCGGCGTGGGTGCGATCCGCAGTCTGGGCCGGCTGGGCATCCCCATGTACGCGATCACCGAGGACGCCTACACGCCCGCCGCATCCTCCCGCTATCTCAAGCGGGCCTTCGTCTGGCCGACCACCGGCACGGAGGACCCCGGCCACCTGGTGGAGGGCCTGCTGCGCGTCGGGCGGCGCATCGGCCGCCCCACCGTCCTCCTGCCCACCGACGAGGAGGCCGCCGTCCTGATCGCCGAGCACCAGGGCGACCTCGCGGGCCGTTTCCTCTTCCCGCGTGTGGAGCCCGCCCTGCCGCGCCGCCTGGCGAGCAAGCAGGGCTTGCACGAACTGTGCGTGGAGCACGGCATCCCCAGCCCGACGGCCGCGTTCCCGCGGTCGTACGACGACATCGTGGCCTTCGCCGAGAAGGCCCGCTTCCCGGTGGTGGCCAAGAACCGCGAGGCGTTCCTGCGGCGCAGGCGGCCCGCGGTGAACGGCACGACACGCATCGGCACCCGCGAGGGCCTGCTGCGGCTGGCCCGCGACTGGGGCGAGCGGCCCGGGGTGATCCTCCAGGAGTACCTGCCCAGGGAGGACGCCGAGGACTGGATCGTGCACGCCTACTTCGACCAGGACTCCACCCCGCTCGCCATGTTCACCGGCGTGAAGGTGCGCTCCTGGCCCCCGCACGCCGGAATGACGGCGAACGCGTACGTCGTCGACAACCCGGAACTCGCCGACCTCGCCGCGCGTTTCATCAAGCAGATCGGCTTCACCGGCATCATCGACCTCGACCTGCGCTTCGACCGGCGCGACGGCCGGTACAAGCTGCTCGACTTCAACCCGCGCGTGGGCGCCCAGTTCCGGCTCTTCGAGAACGAGTCGGGGGTGGACGTCGTCCGCGCCATGCATCTGGACCTGACCGGCCGCACCGTCCCGGAGGGGGAACAGCGAGCCGGTCACCGGTACATCGTGGAGAACATCGACCTGCCCGCCCTGCTCGCCTACCGCCGCAGCGGCTACACGACGCCGCACGCGCCGGCCCGTGCGAGCGGGACGGAACTGGCCTGGCTCGCGGGTGACGACCCGCTGCCGTTCCTCACGATGCTCGCGCGCTTCGTGCGGCCGGGCGCGAAGCACCTGTATCAGCTGTGGCGGACCAACCGCCGCGGCGGCACCACCAGTTCGGGGGGCTAGCCGACCGTCAGCCGTCCGAGCCGAACCACACGAAGTGGCGAATTCAGCGTCCTGGGGAGGGACTTCGTGATTCAACCGGTTGCGATCATCGGCGCCGGGCCGTTCGGCCTGTCCACCGCCGCCCATCTGCGCGCACGCGGCATCCCGGTCCGCGTCTTCGGCGAGCCCATGGTCAGCTGGCGCGACCACATGCCCGCCGGGATGCTCCTGAAGTCGACGCCCGTGGCCTCCAGCCTCGACGCGCCGCAGCAGGGGCACACTCTCGCCGACTACTGCGACGCCGCCGGCATCAAGCGGCTGGTGACGGACGAGGACATCATCCCGGTCGAGACCTTCATCGCCTACGGCGAGTGGTTCCAGCAGAAGCTGGTGCCCGAGCTGGAGCGGGTGCGGGTGGTCTCGGTCGACCGGGGGAGCGGCGGCGGCTTCGAACTGAAGCTGGACTCCGGCGAGTTGTTCACCGCCCGCGCGGTCGTCGTGGCGACCGGCCTGCACGGCCTCGCCCACCTGCCCGCGGAACTGGCCGCGGCGCCGGACGGCCCCGCCCCCACGGGCCCGGTCTCCCACAGCTCACAGCACCACGACCTCACGCGCTACGCCGGCAAGGACCTGATCGTGGTCGGCGCCGGCCAGTCCGCGCTGGAGACGGCGGTGCTGGCGGCGGAGGCGGGCGCGCAGGTGAGGGTGGTCTCCCGGGGCCGCGGCAAGGTCGCCTTCGGGGCACCGCCCTGGAACCAGCCCAGGCTGCGCCCCGAGTCGCCCTTCGGCCGTGCCTGGTCGCTGTGGGCACTGAGCTACTACCCGCACCCGTACCGCCGTCTCCCGGCCGGGGCGCGCCACTATCTCGTCCGCCGGGTCCTCGGCCCGCTCGGCGCCTGGTGGCTGCGCGACCGCTTCGAGGGCAAGGTGCAGGTCACCGAGGTCGACAGGATCGTAGGAACCGACGCGGACGGTGGCAGCCCGACGCTCACGGTGCGCACCTTCGGCGGTCAGACCGAGAAGCTGGCGGCGGACCACGTCATCGCGGCGACCGGCTACCGCGTGGACATCGCGGCGATGGACTTCCTCGGGCCCGAGCTGCGCACCCGTGTCGCCGTCAGCCGTGGCGCGCCCCGGCTGGGCGCCGGGTACGTGTCCTCGGTCCCCGGCCTGTACTTCACCGGTCTGCCGGCCGCGGCCTCGTACGGACCGGTGATGCGGTTCGTCTGCGGCACGGGGTTCGCCTCCCCGAGGCTGGCGAGGCACCTGGCGGCGGCACACGGCTGAACCGCCCACCGCCGACCGGCGAGGAGCGCGTCCGCCCGGCGCGAGGCGCTCCTCGCGAGCTCCCCGACACCCGCCGGTGACAAGGGAGTTGAGCGACACCTGCCGGAGATACGGGAGTTGACGGAGGGGCGGGGGAGAACGGGCCGGTCGACCGGTTCGCGATGAGTCGGTGGGACGTGCGGTCCGTATTCTCTGATCATGGCCGCACCCACCGCATATGGACTCATCGCCACCGACCTGGACGGCACACTGCTCCGAGGTGACGACACCCTCTCCGACCGGTCTCTCGCCGCCCTCGCGCGCGTGGCCGGCGCCGGTGTCCGGCACCTCGTGGTGACCGGCCGGCCGGCTCCCAGAGTGCGGCCGCTCCTCGACGACCTGGGCGGTCGGGGGCTCGCGGTGTGCGGACAGGGCGCGCAGGTGTACGACCACCGCGCGGACCGTCTGCTGTGGTCCGTCACGCTGGACCGGGAGCTGGCCGAGACGGCCCTCGGCAAGATCGAGGCCGAGGTGGGACAGGTGTACGCGGCCGTCGACCAGGACGGCGTCGACGGCCTCACGCTCATCGAACCCGGGTACCTCATGCCGCACCCCACCCTGCCCGCCGTACGGGTCGGCCGGCGCGACGACCTGTGGTGCGAGCCCATCAGCAAGGTGCTGCTGCGCCATCCCGAGCTGTCCGACGACGAGTTGGCGGCGACGGCGCGCTCGGTGGTCGGCTCGCTGGCCACCGTCACCATGTCGGGGCCCGGGACCGTCGAACTCCAACCGTGCGGCATCACCAAGGCCACCGGGCTCGCGCTGGCCGCCGAACACCTGGGGCTCGGCCCGCGGCAGACCATCGCCTTCGGCGACATGCCCAACGACATCCCGATGTTCGACTGGGCCGCCCACGGCGTCGCGATGGCCAACGCCCATCCCGAACTCAAGGCGGTGGCCGACGAGATCACCCTGTCGAACGAGGACGACGGCATCGCCGTCGTCCTCGAGAGACTGTTCTGACCGGTCGGCTCAGTAGGCGCCGTACACGTTGTCGATCGAACCGTAGCGCGCGGCCGCGTAGTTGCAGGCGGCGGTGATGTTGGCGACCGGGTCGTAGGGGTCCCACGAGGTGCCGGACACGTGGTAGGCGGTGAAGGTCGGGTCGATGACCTGCAGCAGACCCTTGGACGGGGTGCCGGCGAGCGCGTTGGAGTCCCAGTTGTTGATCGCGTACGGGTTGCCCGAGGACTCGCGGATCACGTTGCGGTAGATGCCGTTGTAGGTGCCGGGGATCCCGTGCTGCGCCATGACCTGGAGGGAGGCCCGGATCCAGCCGTCGAGGTTGTTGGCGTAGCCCAGCGAGGTGGCGGTGGCCACGGTGGGGGTGGCGGCGGAGGCGCTGGTCGCGCCCACGATCGGCAGGGCGAGGACGGCGGCACCCGTGCCGATGACGGCGAGCTTGCGGACGATGCGGGAGCTTCTGGTACGGCGGTGCTGAGCGGCAGCGGACATGACGAGGTTCCTCTCCGTCGCCTGCGAGGTGAGCTGTCGGGTTCGGGCGGGAGATGCCCGGCCGCACCGCCGTACGGCGACACGACTTCACCCCGAGCCGGACCGGATGTCCTGGGACGTCCGAATCGGCGAACTACCTGGTTCCCCCGCTCCTGCCGTGCGTTCTCGGTTGGTGGAACGGGCGGCGGCAGGATTAGGCGTCCGCCCGACAGGCCGGGAACGTATGCGAGAGCACATGTCCGGAACAAGTCCCGAATTCACACATCACCCCTGTTGACCTTGGTCTGAGGCATATGGGGTGCTTGATCCTTTGCGGTTGCCAAGCCTCAACTCGGGCGCAGGAAAAGGCGGATCGGGAGAAATGCACCGGAATGCGGATCATGCTCAGGCGTGAGCCAAGTCACTGGTTTAGACAAGAGAGGCAAAACGGGCAATGCCCTCAACTCATAGTCAAACGGCCGCCCGTGGGGCAGAGGTGGCACTCGCCCGTTCCGCCATTGGTGAGCGTGTCGGCGGACAGGGGTATCGGGATGGTCTGACTGCCGAGGAATGCGTGGTCGTCACCGGGGAAAGGTTGACTGCCGGGCTCGGCGTCGGCTTCTGTTCGGGACACGCGCCGCCGCTCCTCTTCACGTCGGGCGCGTGAGTCGGTAAAAATCGGTTCATATCAGTTGATCAAATACATACCGGTCGTGATCCGATACCGCCCGGCCTGGACGGGTGGGCGGCATCGGTGATCGAAAGGTGACCGGATACGCTGACTTGAGTGATGGCAGCGACGTATCGACAAACCGCGTAACCGCCAGTAGACACCAGCAGACAGGAGACCCCTCGTGACCGTCGTCGGGCCGTTCGGGCTGAGCGTGCGGGACCAGGCTCTGGAAGCCGATGTCCAGGCCGGATTGGCGGCCGTCGAGGAGGGACTGCTCGAAGCCACCAAGAGTGAGGTCCCCTTCATCACGGAGGCCGCCCAGCACCTGGTGCGGGCGGGTGGAAAGCGCTTCAGGCCGCTGCTCGTGATGCTCGCCGCCCAGTTCGGCGACCCGTACGCGCCCGGAGTCGTGCCGTCCGCCGTGGTCGTGGAGCTGACCCACCTCGCCACGCTGTACCACGACGACGTCATGGACGAGGCGGCGGTGCGCCGCGGGGTCGACAGCGCGAACACCCGCTGGGGCAACTCGGTGGCGGTACTGACCGGCGACTTCCTCTTCGCGCGTGCCTCGCACATCCTGGCCGACCTCGGTCCGGAGGCCGTGCGGGTGCAGGCTGAGGCGTTCGAGCGACTGGTCACCGGACAGATCCTGGAGACCGCGGGACCACAGGACGGACGCGACCCGGTCGACCACTACCTGGACGTGCTCGGCGGCAAGACAGGGTCGCTGGTGGCCGTGTCCTGCCGGTTCGGCGCGATGATGTCGGGCGCCGACGAGACGGTCGTGGACGTGCTCACCCAGTACGGGGAGCGGCTCGGGGTCGCCTTCCAGCTCGCCGACGACGTCCTGGACATCGCGTCCGACTCGCACGAGTCGGGGAAGACGCCGGGGACGGACCTGCGCGAGGGCATCCCGACCCTGCCGGTGCTGCGGCTGCGCGAGCGGGCTGCGCGCCTCGGGCTGGCCGAGGACATCGCCCTGTGCGAGCTGCTCGACTCCGACCTCACCGACGACGAGCGGCACGCGGAGGCGCTGGCCGGGCTGCGGGCGCATCCCGCCCTGGAGCAGGCGCGGCGCGACACCGTGCGCTACGCGGAGGAGGCGCGCTCGGCGCTGGCGCCGCTGAGGGAGTGCGACGCGAAGCTGGCGCTGATGGAGATGTGCGACGCGGTGGTGCACCGCGCGGGCTGATCTGCCCACGCCCCCTCACCAGAGGGAATGCCCCTTTGGACGCGGCAGGGGACTCGTCCCCTGCACCGCCGTCGGCCCGGAAGGGCCTCGTTCCCCGGATGCCGTACGGGCTACAACGGACGGGCTGAGCCAGCCCTTCCCGGTGATGTGATGCGCATCACATCCTTGGACTGAGTCCAGTCTCAGATCGCTTCCGTACTCATACCCAGCAGGCCGACGCAGGGGGTGTCGGCCGGTCTACGGGGAGAAAACTGCATCATGGGCAAGAACACGACGTTCTCGAAGCGCCGTAAGAGCCTCATCGTCACCGCCCTCGCGGTGGCCGCCGCCGGCGGTGTCGCCGCCGCCACGATTCCCGCCTCCGCCACCACGGGCACCCGCGCCGACCACGCGGGTTCCACCGCGACCCTGCTCGCCACCAGCCTGCGCGGCGCCAACGAGGTGCCGGTGCAGGGCGGCCCGGCCGTGGGGGACAAGGACGGCGCCGCGCTGGAGTTCATCAAGGTCCGGGGCGACAAGGTGTCCGTCGCCGTGACCTGGCGCGGCACCGGCAGGCCGACCATGCTCCACATCCACCAGGGCGCCAAGGGCACCAACGGCGGCGTCAAGATCGACTTCAGCAAGCTCATCGCCAAGAAGGCCAAGGGCCACCACCTCACCGGTACCGTCAAGGTCGACGACCCGGCGCTGCTCGAGGCGCTGACCTCCGACCCCGGCTCCTTCTACGCCAACCTGCACACGTCCCGGTTCCCGGGCGGAGCCGTCCGCGGCCAGCTCCACAAGGTCGCCGTCGCCGCCTTCGACTTCCGCGACGCCCTGCACAACTTCCAGGCGTCCGTGGTCAAGGGCAAGCAGATCTACGAGTGCAAGCCGGCGGACGGCGGCGGGTACGCCTTCGCCCAGCGGGACGTCAGCGCCCTGCTCGGCGGCGGCATCAAGCACTCCTTCGTCGCCCCCAACTCCGGTACGCCGCAGTGGGTCGCACCCGACGGCAGCTCGGTGACCGGGGCCGTCCTGACCAAGACCCCGAACGGCAACGGCAACATCCCCGAGCTCGACCTGAAGGCCACGCAGTCCGGCAAGCACCGGGGCCTGCTCGCCGGCACCGCGGAGATCCTGCGGCTCAACACGGTCGGCGGAGTCGCTCCCTCCGGCAGCTGCACGCCGGGCGACATCGTCGGGGTTCCGTACCACGCCGACTACGTGTTCCTGCAGCGCTGACACGGTAGTTGAGGCTCAAACGCAGGGCGGCGCCCTCCCCCTCACACCCGTACCCCTACGGGTCGGGGGAGGCGTCGCCCTCTCGTGTCATACCCCAGGAGTACACGGAGTTGCCTCCGAGGTTTGACGCTTCTCCTCCGTCGATTTGGTCAACTGGAAACCACGGAAAACACCACTCCTCACCGATTCGGGTGAGAATGGCGGCTTGGGTGGAAGACGAGTGCTGACAGGCAAGTTGGAAGCCGCCGCCGACGACGGAGGTAGCGCACACATGGCACCGTACGAATCCGACGACAGCACGATCGCCGGCGAGGCCGACGACCTGCGCGCGGGCAGGCGCAAGGCCGCGCGGTACGTCGTCCCGGTCGCGGTGGTGGGGGTGGCGGCGGCGACCATCGGGCTCGTCCCGGCGCTCGCCGACTCCGGCGACCCCAGCCTGCCGAAGATCAGCGCGCAGCAACTCCTCGACAAGATCGCCAAGTCGGACGTGCAGCAGCTGTCCGGCACGGTGAAGGTCACCACGGATCTGGGCCTGCCGAACCTGGGCGGCCTGGAGAGCAGCCTGACGTCCGGTGCCGGGCGCGGATCCGGTGACGGATCCTCCGCCGACCCCACGTCCAAGCTCACCGAGCTCGCCACCGGCACCCACACCCTGCGCGTGGCGGCCGACGGCCCGGACCGACAGAAGCTGTCCTTGCTGGAGAACGCGGCGGAGTACAGCCTCATCCACAACGGCAAGGACGTCTGGGGCTACGACAGCCAGTCGAACGAGGTCTACCACTCCACCGCCCCCGACGACGGTGCCTCCGAGAAGAAGCAGGAGCAGCCGCCCGCCACGCCCGACCAGCTCACCAAGGACGCCCTGAAGGCCGTCGACGACACCACCTCCGTGACCGTCCAGGGCACCGCCCAGGTCGCGGGCCGGGACGCGTACCGGCTGGTCGTCAAGCCGAAGGACTCCGGTTCGACGGTCGGTCAGATCACCGTGGCCGTGGACGCGAAGACCGGTCTGCCGCTGAAGTTCACCCTGACCCCGGCGAGCGGCGGCGCCGCCGTCATCGACGCGGGCTTCACTCGGATCAGCTTCGCCAAGCCGGCCGCCTCGACCTTCGACTTCAAGGCACCCAAGGGCGCGAAGGTCACCGAGGGCGACCAGGGCAAGCACGCGGACGGGCACGCCAAGGTCGCTCCGAAGGGCGCACCGAAGGGTGACGACTGGAGCGGCCCGTCCGGGAAGGACTCGGGCAAGGGTCCCGACGGGATGAACGTCATCGGCAAGGGCTGGGACTCCATCGCCACCTTCGACACCGGCGGCAAGGGCGTGCCCTCCGGCGCCGAGGCCGGCGGCCAGTTCGGCGGCTTCCTCGACTCCCTCGGCGACAAGGTCACGGGCAAGTTCGGTTCGGGCACGGTCTTCAAGACCCGCCTGATCAACGCCCTGATCACCGACGACGGCAAGGTCTACGTCGGCGCGGTCAGCAAGGACGCGTTGGTGAAGGCGGCGAACGCGGGCTAGCCGGGAACCTTGCGCGGCGGCCGTTCGTCATCACGGTGAGTAGTCACCGCGCCACGCGGTACGAGCACGAATCGAGGGAGCCGATGGACGAGGCGTCCGCCCCGGAGCCGGACCGCGCTGAGCCGGGTGACAGCGTCATCGCCACCCGCGGGCTCACCAAGCGCTACCGCGGCGGGCAACTCGCCGTCGACGGCCTCGACCTGACCGTCCCGGCGGGCAGCGTCTTCGGCTTCCTCGGTCCGAACGGCTCGGGCAAGACCACCACCATCCGCATGCTGATGGGCCTGATCGAGCCCACCTCGGGCACCGCCCGGGTGCTCGGCCGCCCCATGCCGAGGAGTTCGCGCGCCGTCCTCCCGCACGTCGGCGCGCTCATCGAGGGCCCCGCCCTGTACGGCTTCCTCTCCGGCCGCGACAACCTGATCCGTTACGACGCCGCCGACCCGACCGCCGACCCGCGCACCCGGCGGGCCCGCGTCGCGGCGGCGCTGGAGCGGGTGGGGCTCATGGCGGCAGCCGGCAAGAAGGCCAAGGCCTACTCGCTCGGCATGAAGCAGCGGCTCGGTCTCGCCGCCGCGCTGCTGCAGCCGCGCAGACTCCTGGTCCTGGACGAGCCGACCAACGGCCTCGATCCCCAGGGCATGCGAGAAATCCGCTCCCTGGTCCGGGAGCTGGCCTCGGACGGCACCACCGTCTTCCTCTCCTCCCACCTCCTCGACGAGATCGAGCAGGTCTGCACCCACGCGGCGGTGATGGCACAGGGCCGCCTCATCACCCAGGGCGCGGTGTCCGACCTGGCGGCGGGCGCGCGCGGCCGACTGGTCGTCACGACGCCGGACACCGGGGACGCGGCCCGCGTGCTCAAGGAGCAGGGCGCCGGCGACGTCGTCGTCACCGAGGACCGGGTGACCGCGGAGCCCCCGGACCGGGACCTGGCCGAGGTGAACGCCGCGCTGGTGACGGCGGGCGTGCGCGTGCGTGGCTTCGGAGTGGAGCGGGCCTCGCTGGAGGACGCGTTCGTGGCGTTGACGGGGGAGGGCTTCGATGTCGCGGGCTGAGACGGCGGTCCCACGGGAGGAGCTGGGCGAGGTGCGCACGCCGAGCCCCCTGTGGACCTTCGGCTTGCTGCGCAGCGAGTTGGTCACCACCTTCCGTCGCTGGCGCACCCTCGCCCTGCTCGCCGTCCTCGCGGCCGTCCCGATCCTCGTCGGCATCGCCGTCAAGATCGAGACGAGCGACGGCTCCTCGGCCGGTCCCGGCCGCGGTGGCGGAGGGGGCGGCCCGGCGTTCATCGCCCAGATCACCAACAACGGCCTGTTCCTGGTCTTCACGGCCCTCGCGGCGACGCTGCCGTTCTTCCTCCCGATGGCGATCGGGGTCGTCGCGGGAGACGCGATAGCGGGGGAGGCCAACGCCGGCACCCTGCGCTACCTGCTGGTCGCCCCGGCCGGCCGCACCCGGCTGCTGCTCACCAAGTACGCGACGGTGCTGGCCTTCTGCCTGGTCGCCACCCTCGTGGTCGCGGCATCGGCGCTCGCCGTCGGAGCCGTCCTGTTCCCGCTCGGCGATCTGACGACCATCTCCGGCACCCGGATCAGCTTCGCCGACGGTCTGGGGCGGGCCCTGCTGATCGCCCTGGTCGTCGCAGCCTCGCTCATCGGCATAGCCGCGCTCGGCCTGTTCATCTCGACGCTGACCAACAGCGGCATCGCCGCGATGGCCACGACCGTCGGACTGCTGATCACCGTTCAGATCCTCGACCAGATACCCCAACTCCACGCCCTGCAGCCGTACTTCTTCTCCCACTACTGGCTGTCCTTCGCCGACCTGATGCGCGACCCGGTCTACTGGGACGACCTGACGAAGAACCTCGGCCTCCAGGCCCTGTACGCGGCGGTGTTCGGCTCGGCGGCCTGGGCGCGGTTCACGGCGAGGGACATCACGGCGTAGCTCAGGCGGCGGCCCGGGTCTCGTGGGGGAAGCGGGCGAGCGGCGGTTCCTGCGCGAAGAAGCTCTTGGCGCGGGCGAGGGCCGCGTTGTCGTGCAGCACATCACCGCGCCGGCTGCCGTTGCCGAGGAGCACTCCGCCGAACCGCATCCCGAGGTACGCGGCCGAGTTGTTCAGTGTGCCGATCAGCGGGTCGGCGACGGACGGCTCGCTGTCGGCGAGCGCGGCGACACCCCAGAGCGTGCGGCCGGCCATGGCCGCCTTGAAGTCGAGACCCGGGGTGCGCAGCCAGCCGGACCAGTAATCCAGGTAGCGCTTGGTCAGACCGGAGAGCGAGTACCAGTACAGCGGGGAGGCGATCACGATGTCGGTGGCCGCCAGCGTCGCGTCGAGCAGGAGGGCCGGGACACTGCCGGTGGGCGGGTGGACATGGTCGCTGTCGCGTCGCAGGTCCACGAAGTCGGGCAGCGGCTGCTCGGCCAGGCTGATCCACTGCTGCTCGACATCGGCGGGCAACTGCTCTGCGGCCCGGCGGGCGAGGAGTTCGGTGTTGCCGTCGGTGCGGCTGCTGCCGAGCACGAACAGGAAGCGACGAGTCATGAGGTCCCCCAGAGGAAGGCGGCGTACGACGATTACTCGCACCTGCATTATATGCATACGCAAGTAGCTGTCCATGGGGTGGCGGGGCGACGCCCGGAGGGCGCCCCCAACGGACGGGACTCAGCCGCGCCGTCCGGCCGCCGCCCCCGTCAGCCGGGCCAGCGCCTCCGTCTCGCGGGGCGGACGGCCGCCGAGGTCGCCGAGACGCCAGTCGGCGACCCAGGGGACGCGGTAGACGTCGATGACCTGCTCCAGCAGCCGGATCTGCCGGTCCAGCGGGCGGGGCAGCCGGCCCGGCGCGTCCGCCACCAGGACGAGGGCGTCCAGGTCGAGCCCCTGGGGCGCCTGCCCGCGCCGGAACACCTCCAGGGCGCGCAGGGCGGCGGCCAGTCCGGAGGCATGGGTGCGGGCGACGAGCAGGACGGAGCGCGGGTCGTCCGGTCCGGGCCACTCCCGGCCGCAGTCATGGCCGCCGTACACGGCGGCGAGGGTGGAGACGCCGGCGCCGCCGTGGGTGCCGACCCAGGAGTAGCGCCGGGCGGTGGCGACCGCGTGGGCGGGCTCCTGGGGTCCGGGCTCCGACGGGGCGACCGGTCCGCGGAGCCAGATCTCCGGTCCCTTTTGCATGTCCGTGCGCATGCCCGCTCTCCTTCCTCGCCAAGCCCAGGGATCCGCGGGGTGCCGGGCGGCCACGAACCGGGACGCCGATCGCTGGGACGAGTCTGTGACGCGACGGTGACGTTGAACCGGCAGTGACCGGAGAGACTCGACAGTACGTGAACGACCGGATCTTGACGCCGGGGTGGCCGGGCCCGACGGCGGGAGGGAGCACCATGGAACCCGAACGCGCCGTCCGCTCCACTTCCGACGCATCCGAGTGAGGGAACCGATGTCTCGACTCAGCCGCGAGAAGAAGCGGGAACAGAAGGGGGCCGCGCTCCCCGCGGCTCCCGCGGCGGCACCGATCGACGTCCATGTCCCCGCGGGCGGTCCGGGAGCGGGGGGTGCCTCGATCGGCGGCGTTCCGGTCGTCCCGGCGGCCGGTCAGGAGATCCAGCAGGCCGTCCTCGACCACCTCCACCGCATCGCCCTCGCCACGGGCCACCCCGTCCGGGCCACGATTCACGACGAGCGCATCGGCTGCGTCGTACACCTCCAGGTGGCGGCCGACGGTTCGAGCACATTCACGGGGGAGCCGGTACGGATGCCTCCGGCGGTTGAGCCGAGGGAACCGGTCGAGCCGAGGGAACCGGTCGAGCAGGGGGAGCGGGCGAGGGGTGAGGCCCGGCACCGGGAGGAAGCGGTCCCGTCGGCTTCCGCGGTACGGGAGTCGGCCCCGGCGGCGGCTGGCGCAGGTCTGTCGGGGGACGCGGTGGCGAAGGAGCACCCTGCGGACCCGTCCGATCCCCAGCCGCAGTCCACGCCGTACCGCGACAAGCCCACCCACCTGCTGCGGCCGGCCTCCGAGCCCGTACGGGACGCCGCGCCGACCTTCCCCTTGCGCGCGCTGCCGGAGCCGCCTCAGGACCGCGCACCCGGCACGGTCGCACCGCCCACGGGACAGTTCGGTCCGCCCCCGCCCATGGACGCGATCCCGCCGCACGCGGTCGCCGGGGCCGACCAGGCAACCGGAGCAAAGGGCGACCAGGCACCCGGGGCCGACCAGACACCCGGAACCAGCGCCGCCCGAGCCGCCGTACCCCCGCGCATCGCCACCCCCCACCCGCTTCCCGCGCCCCCTTCAGCACCCTTGGCCCCCACCCCCCTACCCGCGCCCGCCTCTGTCGCCTCCGCCCCCGCCCCCAACCCCCTCGCCATCCCGCCCCTCGACCCCGGTCCCGAGCCCACCCCGACCCCCGCCCGTGGGTTCGATGCCGTGGCCGAGGCGGTGCTGGGGGACGAGCCGTCCACCACCACCGGGGTTCTCGCGGAGCCGATGACACGGATCAACGAGGCCGTGAAGGCGGGGCGGATAGCGGAGGCGGACGGGTTGGCTGTGGGAGCCGTGGGGGAGGCCATGGCGGTGCTCGGGCCGGAACACGGCGAGGTGTTGAAGCTGCGCGAACTGACCGCCTACATCGCCTACTTGGCGGGTGACCCGGTGCGTGCCTTCCGGCTGTCCCTCGACCTCGCCCGAACCTATCGGCGCACCGGCGACGCGGAGGGGGCGTACGGCAACGTCCAGAGCGCCGCCTCCGCCTGGCGGGCCGTACGCGACCCGCACCAGGGGCTGGAGCTGGGCCGCGACCTGATCGGTCTGTGGACGGAGCTGACGGCCGAGGAGGGACCGGCAGCCGACGACATCGAGGAACTGGAGTCGGCCCGTGCCCGCATGGGCCGACTCACGGAACGCGCCCGCAAGTCGGCCCGGTGACAGCGGGGAGGAGCCGAGCACTCACGCCCTCCGACACGCTGTAAGAGGCGCCGAGCGTTCTCCTTTACCAACGGCCCGTCAAGGGCACTATCCGGACAGGGAGTTCGTATAACGGAACATCCCTGCCCGCATCGGCGCGATCAGGCGTCCACCGGAGCCGACGGCGCCACCTCGACCCGCGGCACCTCCTCCAGCCGCCGCCTCATCTCCCGTGCCGTCCGCCACGCGTCGAAGGTGAGCAGGCACAGGGCGCCCCACACCAGCGCGAACCCGGCCCACCGCTCGACCGGCATCGCCTCATGGAAGTAGGCGACTCCCAGCAGGAACTGGAACACCGGTGCCAGATACTGCAGCAGCCCCAGGGTCGACAACGGCACCCGGATCGCCGCCGCGCCGAAGCACACGAGCGGCAGCGCCGTCACCACACCCGTCGCCGCGAGCAGCGCCCCGTGTCCGGGCCCCTCGGTGGTGAACGTGGAGTCCCCGCGCGAGGTCAGCCACAGCAGATAACCGACGGCCGGCAGGAACTGGATCGCGGTCTCCGCCGCCAGCGACTCGATCCCGCCCAGATTCACCTTCTTCTTCACGAGCCCGTACGTGGCGAAGGAGAAGGCCAGCGTCAGCGAGATCCACGGCGGCTGCCCGTACCCGACGGTCAGCACGATCACCGCCGCGAAGCCGATCCCGACCGCCGCCCACTGCACGGGCCGCAGCCGTTCCTTCAGGAGCAGTACGCCCATGGCGATGGTGACCAGCGGGTTGATGAAGTACCCGAGCGAGGCCTCGACGACATGGCCGCTGTTGACGGCCCAGATGTACACGCCCCAGTTGACGGTGATGACCGCCGCCGCCACGGCGACCAGCGCCAGCCGTCGCGGCTGCCGCAGCAGCTCACCGGCCCAGGCCCAGCGCCGTACATAGAGCAGTGCGACGGCGACGAAGACCAGCGACCACACCATGCGGTGGGCGAGGATCTCGACGGCGCCGGCGGGCTTGAGGAGGGGCCAGAAGAGGGGCACCAGGCCCCACATCCCGTACGCCGCGAAGCCGTTCAGCAGACCTGTGCGCCGCTCGCCCTTCGACTTCCCGCTCACGGGCACCTCCTCCTCGACGAACTCGCCGAACTGGACGTGCTCGGCGAACTCGACCTGCTCGACGCTCTTGCGCCCTCGCACACGCGTGCAGGCAAGAAGGTAACGCCGAAGGCCCCCGCCTGTCATGCCCGTATCGCTATACGGTCATGACAGGCGGGGGTGGTGCGTCCGAGGGCCCGGCGGGGGAGTGCGGCCCTCGGACCTCCGGGGAGGTCAGCCCTTGAGTGCGGCCGTGATCGCGTCGGCGATCGTGCTGGTCGGGCGCCCGGCGAGCCGCGAGAGGTCACCGCTGTCGACGACCAGCTCGCCCTTCTCGACGGAGGCGTCGACGCCCGCGATGATCGCGGCAACCGGCTCCGGCAGCCCGGCGCCGGCCAGGATGCCGGTGAAGGCCTCGACGGAGACGGGGTTGTAGACGATCTCCTTGCCGGTCTGCTTGCTCAGCTCCGCCGCGTACTCCGCGAAGCTCCACGCCTCGTCGCCGCCCAGCTCGTACGTCTTGTTCTCGTGGCCCTCGCCGGTCAGTACGGCGACCGCGGCGGCCGCGTAGTCGGCGCGGGAGGCGGAGGAGACGCGGCCGTCACCGGCGGCCTGGACCACGGCGTTGTGCTCCAGCACCGGGGCGAGGTTCTCGGTGTAGTTCTCGTGGTACCAGCCGTTGCGCAGCAGCACGTACGGCACGCCGGAGCCGAGCAGGATCTCCTCGGTGCCGCGGTGGTCGTCGGCGAGGGCGGCCTTCAGGGCGCCCGGGGCGCTGGTGTAGGCGAGCAGGGCGACGCCGGCGGCCTTGGCGGCCTCGATGACGACCCGGTGCTGGCCGACGCGGTCGTTGCCGACCTCGCTGCCGCTGATGAGCAGCACCTTGTCACCGGCGGAGAAGACGTGGTCGAAGGTCTCGGGGGCGTTGTAGTCGGCGACCGCGAGCTTCACGCCCCGCGCGGCGAGGTCGGCGGCCTTGGCCTCGTAGCGAACGACGGCGGTGACCTGCTCGGCCGGGACCTTCTCCAGCAGCTGGTCGATGACGTGGCGGCCGAG
Source organism: Streptomyces sp. NPDC006476 (assembly GCF_040612015.1). NCBI lineage: Bacteria > Bacillati > Actinomycetota > Actinomycetes > Kitasatosporales > Streptomycetaceae > Streptomyces > Streptomyces sp. NPDC006476. The sequence goes on from NZ_JBEXPK010000035.1 coordinate 60,053, forward strand.
GTGTCCGGTGGCTCCGGTGACGACGATGCTCATGATGTGCGATCTCCTTGTGGGGTGCTGATGCCACTAACCCTAGGGGGAGCGCTAACTCTGCGAAAGTACCCACTTTGAAGTAAGGTACTGGCATGGCCGTAAGTGCAGTGGACTCCGTTGTCTCCAAGTACGACACCGGCGAGGCGATGTGCCCGTACCGCCTCGTGCTGGAACACGTCACCAGCCGCTGGGGCGTCCTCGTCCTGATCGAGCTCCTCGACCGCCCGTACCGCTTCAGCGAACTGCGCAGGGCGATCGGCCGCGTCAGCGAGAAGATGCTGACCCAGACCCTCCAGACCCTGGAACGCGACGGCCTGGTCCACCGCGACGCCAAGCCGGTGATCCCACCCCGCGTCGACTACTCCCTGACCGACCTCGGCCGCGAGGCGGCGGAGCAGGTGAGGGGGCTGGCGGTGTGGACCCAGAAGCGGCTCGATGTGGTGCAGGAGGCGCGGGAGCGGTACGACGCCTCGAAGGCCGGTGCGGGCTCGTCCGAGGAGTGAGCGGCGACCGGCCCGAGGGATGAGAAGGGCCCGGATGCCGTGCGGTGCATCCGAGCCCTCCGTGCGTCACAACGGCGGTCGTCAGCCGACCACCGTCCAGGTGTCGCCGCCCGCCAGCAGCGTCGCCAGGTCGCCCTTGCCGTTCTGTTCGATGGCGGAGTCCAGCTGGTCGGCCATCTGGGTGTCGTAGACCGGCCGGTCCACCGAACGCAGGACGCCGATCGGGGTGTGGTGGAGGGTGTCCGGGTCGGCCAGGCGGGAGAGGGCGAAGGCGGTCGTGGGAGACGCCGCGTGGGCGTCGTGGACCAGGATCTGGGACTCGTTGTCCGGCGTCACGTCGACCACCTTCAGATCGCCGGTGACCGCATCGCGGACGACGCCCCGCGAACCGTCCGCCCCGAAGCGGATCGGCTGCCCGTGCTCGAGGCGGATCAACGCCTCCTCGGCCTGCTGCTTGTCCTTGAGGGCGTCGAAGGCGCCGTCGTTGAAGATGTTGCAGTTCTGGTAGATCTCGATCAGCGCCGTGCCCGGGTGGGCCGCGGCCTGGCGCAGGACCTCGGTGAGGTGCTTGCGGTCGGAGTCGATGGTGCGGGCGACGAAGGACGCCTCCGCGCCGAGGGCGAGGGAGACGGGGTTGAAGGGGGCGTCCAGCGAGCCCATCGGCGTCGACTTCGTGATCTTTCCGACCTCGGAGGTCGGGGAGTACTGGCCCTTGGTCAGGCCGTAGATCCGGTTGTTGAACAGCAGGATCTTCAGGTTCACATTCCGGCGCAGGGCGTGGATCAGGTGGTTTCCGCCGATCGACAGCGCGTCGCCGTCACCCGTGACCACCCACACCGACAGATCCCGCCGCGAGGCCGCGAGCCCCGTCGCGATCGCCGGAGCACGGCCGTGGATGGAGTGCATGCCGTACGTGTTCATGTAGTACGGGAAGCGGGACGAGCAGCCGATGCCCGAGACGAAGACGATGTTCTCCTTGGCCAGGCCCAGCTCCGGCATGAAGCCCTGGACGGCCGCCAGGATCGCGTAGTCACCGCAGCCGGGGCACCAGCGCACTTCCTGATCGGACTTGAAGTCCTTCATGGACTGCCGGGCCGCGGCCTTGGGGACGAGAGTGAGCGCCTCGATCGTGCCCGTGCCTTCCGTGGACGTCTCAGCCATCGATGGCCTCCTTGAGAGCCGTGGCGAGTTGCTCAGCCTTGAACGGCATGCCGTTGACCTGGTTGTACGAGTGGGCGTCGACCAGGTACTTCGCCCGGATCAGCGTGGCGAGCTGACCGAGGTTCATCTCGGGGATCACGACCCTCTCGTAACGCCCGAGCACCGCGCCCAGATTCCGCGGGAAGGGGTTGAGGTGGCGCAGATGCGCCTGGGCGATCGACTCGCCGGCCGCCCGCAGCCGCCGTACCGCCGCCGTGATCGGTCCGTACGTCGAGCCCCAGCCCAGCACCAGGGTGCGTGCCTCGTGCGGGTCGTCGACCTCCAGATCCGGTACGTCGATGCCGTCGATCTTGGCCTGCCGGGTGCGGACCATGAAGTCGTGGTTGGCGGGGTCGTAGGAGATGTTGCCCGAGCCGTCCTGCTTCTCGATACCGCCGATGCGGTGCTCCAGACCGGGCGTGCCCGGGACGGCCCAGGGGCGGGCCAGGGTCTGCGGGTCGCGCTTGTAGGGCCAGAAGACCTCGCTGCCGTCGGGCAGCGTGTGGTTGGGGCCCTGCGCGAACTGCACGGTCAGATCCGGGAGTTCGTCCAGTTCCGGGATGCGCCAGGGCTCGGAGCCGTTGGCCAGGTAGCCGTCGGACAGCAGCATCACGGGGGTTCTGTAGGTCAGGGCGATGCGGGCGGCTTCCAGGGCCGCGTCGAAGCAGTCGGCCGGCGTGCACGGGGCGACGATCGGGACCGGCGCCTCGCCGTTGCGGCCGAACATGGCCTGCAGCAGGTCCGCCTGCTCGGTCTTGGTCGGCAGACCCGTGGACGGACCGCCGCGCTGGATGTCGATGACCAGCAGGGGCAGCTCCAGCGAGACCGCCAGACCGATGGTCTCGCTCTTGAGCGCCACACCCGGACCGGACGTCGTCGTCACGCCGAGCGAGCCGCCGAAGGCCGCGCCCAGGGCCGCGCCGATGCCCGCGATCTCGTCCTCGGCCTGGAAGGTGCGCACGCCGAAGTTCTTGTGCCGGCTCAGCTCGTGCAGGATGTCCGAGGCCGGAGTGATGGGGTACGAGCCCAGGAACAGCGGCAGATCGGCCTGGCGCGAGGCCGCGATCAGACCGTAGGCGAGCGCGAGGTTGCCGGAGATGTTGCGGTACAGGCCCGGCGGGAACGCGGTCGTCGCCGGGGCGATCTCGTAGGAGACCGCGAAGTCCTCGGTCGTCTCGCCGAAGTTCCAGCCCGCGCGGTAGGCCGCCAGGTTCGCCTCGGCGATCTGAGGCTTCTTCGCGAACTTGGTCCGCAGGAACTTCTCCGTGCCCTCGGTCGGCCGGTGGTACATCCAGCTCAGCAGCCCCAGCGCGAACATGTTCTTGCTGCGCTCGGCCTCTTTCCGGCTGAGGTCGAAGTCCTTGAGGGCCTCCACCGTCAGCGTGGTCAGCGGCACCTCGTGCAGGCTGTAGCCGTCCAGCGAGCCGTCCTCCAGCGGGGAGACGGCGTAGCCGACCTTCTGCATCGCCCGTTTGGTGAACTCGTCCGTGTTGACGATGATCTCCGCGCCGCGCGGCAGATCGCCGATGTTCGCCTTCAGCGCGGCCGGGTTCATCGCGACGAGCACGTTCGGCGCGTCACCCGGAGTGAGGATGTCGTGGTCGGCGAAGTGGAGCTGGAAGGACGAGACACCCGGGAGGGTTCCGGCGGGTGCGCGGATCTCGGCGGGGAAGTTCGGAAGGGTGGAGAGATCGTTGCCGAAGGACGCCGTCTCCGAGGTGAAGCGGTCACCGGTGAGCTGCATCCCGTCACCGGAGTCTCCCGCGAACCGGATGATCACCCGATCCAGCCGGCGGACGTCCTTCGTCCCCGCCGGCCTGCGCTGCTCTCCTACGACGGCTCCGTCCGCCGTGTCCGCTTCTGCCTGCTCCGCTGTCCTGCTGACCTGGCTGGTCACTGAACTGGACCTCCCTCGAGGCGGCTGTCTGGGACCGGCCTTCCCGCAGGCCTTCCCTGGATCAACCCTACGTCCGTTAGGGTCGCCTTCCCTCGGCCAATCGCATGATGGACACGCTTTTGAGACGGTCCGACGCCCTGAATTGTCATGATTTCTCGCCCCCCGGCGCTTGCTCTGAAGACGCTCCCCGCGATTCTTCGGTTCTGGGGCTGGACGGACGCTGGACTGACGGCTGAGCGCTCGGGCCGCCGGTCCAGCGTCAGCCGGTCATGAGTTGAGGTAGGTGAGGACCGCGAGAACACGCCGGTGATCCCCGTCGCTCTGCGACAGCCCGAGCTTGAGGAAGATGTTGCTGACGTGCTTCTCCACGGCGCCGTCGCTGACCACGAGCTGCCGGGCGATCGCGGAGTTCGTCCGTCCCTCGGCCATCAGTCCCAGCACCTCCCGTTCCCGCGGCGTGAGTCCGGCCAGCACATCCTGCTTACGGCTGCGTCCGAGCAGCTGCGCCACCACCTCCGGGTCCAGCGCGGTACCGCCCCGGGCCACCCGCACCACCGCGTCCACGAACTCGCGCACCTCGGCCACCCGGTCCTTGAGCAGATAGCCGACGCCGTGACTGGACCCGGCGAGCAGCTCGGTGGCGTACCGCTCCTCCACGTACTGCGACAGTACGAGTACCCCGAGACCGGGATGTGCCTTCCGCAGTTGTACGGCGGCTCGCACCCCTTCGTCGGTGTGCGTCGGCGGCATCCGCACGTCCGCGACCACCACGTCCGGCAGCTCGCCCTGCCCGTCGAGCTCCGTGATGGTCTTGATCAGCGCCTCCCCGTCCCCGACCCCGGCGACTACGTCGTGCCCACGGTCGGTCAACAGCCGCGTCAGCCCCTCCCGCAGGAGAACCGAATCCTCGGCGATGACCACCCGCACCCTGTCCTCCACGATGTCCGGCCCCCCACGCCCTGTTCCGTCTGCCAGTAGTCCAGCATTCCAGCATCCGGACCCGGAGGGGCCTCGGCAACGCGATTCCCTGGGCAATCAGCGGGAAACAGCCGCACGGCAGGACCGTTTCCGGCCTGCCGTGCGCGTGTTGCCGATCATCGGGCGTACGGGAATCGGGCGTACGGGAATCGGGTGTACGGGAACTCGGCGTACGGGAACTCGGCGTACGGGAAGCGGGCGTATGGGAAATGAGCGTACGGACGCCTCACCGCAACGACCGCTCCCCCCGCCACGGCAACTCCGCCGTCACCCGGGTCGGCCCGCCCGTCGGGGAGTCCACCACCAGGATCCCGTCCACCGCGTCCAGCCGCTCCGCGAGCCCGGCCAGGCCCGAACCGGTGGAGGCGTCCGCGCCGCCCACGCCGTTGTCGACGACCTGCACCATCAGCCGGCCCTCGACCCGCCACACGTCCACCGCCGCCCAGGTGGCCCTGGAGTGCTTGCTGATGTTCTGCAGCAGCTCCGACACCGTGAAGTAGGCGATCCCCTCGATCGCGGGCGCCGGCCGCTCGGCCAGATCCACCTCCACCTGCACGGGCACGGTGCAGCGGGAGGCGACGGCGGACAGCGCCGCGTCCAGTCCCCGGTCGGTGAGTACGGCGGGATGGATACCCCGCGCCAGATCCCGCAGCTCCTGCAGCGCCGTCTTCACCTCACCGTGCGCCTCGTCCACCATCCGCGCCGCCGCCCGCGGATCCTCCGCCAGCTTCTCCTTCGCCAGCCCCAGATCCATCGCCAGCGCCACCAGCCGCGCCTGCGCCCCGTCGTGCAGGTCCCGCTCGATCCGCCGCAGGTCGGCCGCCGCGGCGTCCACCACGACCCCCCGGTCCGACTCCAGCTCCACCACCCGCGCCGACAGCCGCGACGGCCCCAGCAGCCCGTGCACCATGACCCGGTCCACCATGGTCAGGGCCCGCACGATCCACGGCGTGGCCAGCGTGAACAACAACCCCACCAAGGCCGTGACGGTGATCTCGAACGGGTTGTCGAGGTAGACCGAGTGATGGGCGTCGCCGAACAGCTGCAGCCCGCCCTGGCCGGCGTACACCGGGAAGACCCAGAACCACAGCGGGTACGTCAGCAGCGCCCAGCCGTACGCCCAGAAGTTCACGGCGATCACGAACGAGAACACCGACCAGGGGAACTGCAGCAGCGCGTACAGCAGCGTCCGCCACGAGGTGCCGCTCTTCAGCACGGCCCCCATCCAGGCCATCACCCCGGACTTCTTCATCCGCAGCGGCTCCGGGTCCCCCACCTCCAGCCCCAGCATGCCGCGCGCCCGCGCCCGCTCCAGCGCCCCGAACCCCCGGCAGCCGGCGAGCCCCGCCGCCAGCACCGGGATGCCGAGGAACGTCACCAGCAGACCGGCACCGAGCGCCACCATCGTCACGGCGTACGTGAAGAGCATGATCCCGATCGGCAGGCTCAGCAGCACATACCCGAACTCCCGCCAGCTGCGCGCCTCGAACGGCGCCCGCAGCCCGGCCGGCAGCCGGCGCCGGCGCGGCTCGGCGAGCCCGAACCCGCTGTCGTACCCGTGCCCGTAGCCCTGTCCGTACTCCGTGGCCATCGGCGTCGTCCGTTCTACTCGTCCCGTTCCTTTGCGGCTTCTCCCGCCCTACCTCCACCCTGCTGCGCCGCAGGTCCGCGAACCATGGAGTCCGTCGGCATCTTCGGCGGGGGGTTTTCCCTACCTCCCGGCCCCGGAACGGTCGCGCCAGGGCAGTTCCGCCGTGACGACGGTCGGCCCGCCCTGCGGCGAGTCGACGACGAACAGCCCGTCGACCGCGCCCAGCCGCTCCGCCAGCCCCCGCATACCGGTACCGCCGTCCAGCCGCGCCCCACCACGCCCGTCGTCCTCGACCTGGATGAGCAGCCGGTTCTCCGCCCGCCACACCTCGACGACCGCGTTCCGCGCCCCGCTGTGCTTGCTGATGTTCTGCAGCAGCTCCGACACGGTGAAATAGGCGATGCCCTCGATGGCCGCGGCCGGCCGGGCCTCCAGATCCACCGTCACCTTGACGGGCACGGTGCAGCGGGAGGCGACGGCGGACAGCGCCGCGTCCAGTCCCCGGTCGGTGAGTACGGCTGGGTGGATGCCCCGCGCCAGGTCCCGCAGCTCCTGCAGCGCGAGCTTCACCTCGCCGTGCGCCTCGGCGACCATCTCCGCCGCCGAGTCGGGATCCTCCAGGAGCTTCTCCTTCGCCAGGCCCAGCCCCATCGCCAGATTGACCAGCCGCGCCTGCGCCCCGTCGTGCAGGTCGCGCTCGATGCGCCGCAGATCCGCGTTGGCCGTGTCCACCACGACCCCCCGGTCCGACTCCAGCTCGGCGATGCGCCGCTCCAGTTCGTCGGAGGGTGACAGCAGCCCGCGCACCATCGCCCGGTCCGCGTTGGCCAGCCCGCGCGCGATGAACGGCAGCACCGGCCACAGCACGAACAACGAGGTCAGCGTCGTGACGAAGGTGAGGATGCCCCACGGCAGCCGGATGAAGTCGTACAGCACCGTGCGCCAGGCGACCGGATCCTTCACCGCCATCCACAGCCAGGGCAGGAAACCGCCCGCCGCCGCACGCCGGGGCAGCGGACTCGGCTCGTCGACGCGCACCCCGAGCAGCCGCCTGGCCCGCGCCCGCTCCATCCGCCCCCAGCGCCGCGCACCCATCAGCCCGGCCGCCAGCAACGGGAACCCGATCACCGTCACGGTCAGCCAGAAACCTGTCCACAGCACCGTCACGACGTAGACGAACCCGAACACCGCCAGCGGAAGATTCGCCAGGAGATGCGCGATCTCCTTCCAGGTGTGCCCTTCGTAGGCGAGACGGGCGGGCGGCAGACGGTCGTCGGCGCCTTCCGGGGCCCGGGCCGGGCGCGAGAATCCTTCGGTCATATGGGCTAGCGTGCCGCGCGCCGGGCGCCCGCGCCATGAGGTCGGCCGCCCCCGTCTGCTGGGGAAAACCCCACCCTGGCATCACGTGCCGATCTCAAGGCATGACGGGCTGCTTACCGTCCCTTTATCAGGGCCTAGACTCCCTGCGTACAGATCGTCGAACAGCAGCGAGTGAAGCGAGTGAGGGGACGGACGTGCGGGAACCGACCGTCGTCATCGCGGCGGGCTACTTCCGGTCGTACTCGGTCGTCGGACTGCTCGCCGTGGTCGGCGTGCTCTTCGTGGCCGTCGCCTTCGGCGCGGGCCGCCTGCTGCGGCCGGTGGTCCCCACCCCGGAGAAACTCCTGACGTACGAGTGCGGAGTCGATCCCGTCGGCGAGGGCTGGGCGCACACCCAGGTCCGCTATTACGTCTACGCCTTCCTGTACGTCGTCTTCGCCGTCGACTCGATCTTCCTGTTCCCCTGGGCGACGGTCTTCGCCGCCCCGGGTTACGGCGCGACGACCCTGGTCGAGATGTTCATCTTCCTCGGCTTCCTGGCCGTGGGGCTGCTGTACGCATACAAGAAGGGCGTACTGGCATGGACGTGACGCCAGAGACCAACGTCACCAAGGTCACCGCTGTCACCGCTGTCACCGACGGGCAGCCGGCCCTGCCGTCGGAGCAGCCGGTCCTGTTGCCGGAGCCGAAGCGACTCGGCGCCCTCGCCCGCCTCGCGCCGGAACCGATGAAGGTGATCCTCAACTGGGGCCGCCGCTACTCGCTCTGGGTCTTCAACTTTGGCCTGGCCTGCTGCGCGATCGAGTTCATCGCCGCGTCGATGGCCCGCCACGACTTCATCCGCCTCGGCGTGATCCCCTTCGCCCCGGGCCCCCGCCAGGCCGACCTGATGGTCGTCTCCGGCACGGTCACGGACAAGATGGCCCCGGCCGTGAAGCGCCTGTACGAACAGATGCCGGAACCGAAGTACGTCATCTCCTTCGGCGCCTGCTCCAACTGCGGCGGCCCCTACTGGGACTCCTACTCGGTGACCAAGGGGGTCGACCAGATCATCCCGGTCGACGTCTACGTCCCCGGCTGCCCACCCCGCCCGGAAGCCCTCCTCCAGGGCATCCTCAAACTCCAGGAGAAGATCGCCAGGGAGTCCCTGGGCGAGCGGTACGGCGCGGTGGACGCGGGTGGTCGGCCGTCGGCGGGAGCTTTGCAGAGCGGGTTGGTGAAGGGGCCGGTGGAGAGGACGGCATCGGGGGCCGGTGATTCCGACCCCGAAGCCGATGACTCTCCGGCTTCCGACTCTCCGGCTTCCGAGGAGGGGCGATGAGCACGGTCGGCTGGCTTCCCGCCCCGGTCGAGGAACTGTTCGGTACGGAGTCCACGGCGGACGTGTCCTACGACGTCCTGACCGTGGACGTTGCGCCCGCCTCCTGGCTCACCGCGCTGGCGGTGGCCCGTGACCAGCTGGCCTGCACCTACTTCGACTGGCTGAGCGCGGTCGACGAACCCGGCACAGGCTTCCGCGTCTCGGCACACGTCGTCGCCCTCGCCCCGGTCCGCCGCCTCCTCCTGCGTACGACGGTCCCGCACGACACGCCGACCCTGCCGAGCGCGGTGAACCTCTACGCGGGCGCCGCGTGGCACGAACGCGAGACCCACGAGATGTTCGGCGTGGCCTTCGAAGGCCACCCGGCACTTGACCACCTCCTTCTCCCGGAGACCTTCGAGGGCCACCCCCTCCGCAAGGACTTCGTCCTCGCCGCCCGAGTCGCCAAGGCCTGGCCCGGCGCCAAGGAGCCCGGCGAGTCCGACCACGGCGGCCCCAAACGCCGCCAGATGCTCCCTCCGGGCGTCCCGGACCCCAACGAGTGGGGCCCCCTGAAGGGCCAACTCCCCCCGGCCCCGTCCCGCCCCGCCCGAGCGGCAGGCCGCACCGCAGCGGACCGAACCGCACCAGACCGCCCGGCCCGCACCGCAGCCGAACGCCCGGCCCGCCGCACCCGCTCGGCATCCGAAGGCTCCGCCAGCCAGACGGCACCGGAGGTGCCGACGGGAGCTTCAGCGGCGGAGACTTCGACTGCCGGGACGGCTCCGAGGCGCGCGCGTACGGCAGGTGAGGGCTCGGTGAGCCAGACGGGCGCGTCGGAGGGAGCAGAGCCCCGGCGTGCGCGCTCGGCGGCTGAAGGTTCGGCGAGCCAGACGACAGGCACGTCGGGGGCGGCTCCGCGGCGTGCGCGGACGGCGGCTGAAGGTTCGGCGAGCCAGACGACAGGCGCGTCGGGGGCGGCTCCGCGGCGTGCGCGGACGGCGGCTGAAGGTTCGGCGAGTCAGACCGAGACGGTGGCCGACGAGACCTCCACCGCGGATGCTCCGTCGACTGCCGCACCACGGCGTACCCGCTCGGCGGCCGACGGTTCCGTGAGCCAGACGGCGGCCGGCACCCAGAGCGCGGCAGACGGGTCGGCGCCTCGGGCTGGGGACGTGACGCCTGCCGCCGAGCCCTCAACCGGGCCTGCCGAGTCCGCGACCGGCGCCTCCAAGCCCCCTGCCCCGGCGGCGCCCACCGCCCCCCGCAGGTCGCGGAGTGCGAGTCAGGGCTCGGCAAGCCAGCGAGCCACGGCCCCGACCGGCGGGGGCGCCGGGACCGACGGGGGCGCCGGGACCGTCGAGGGCGCCGGGACCGTCGAGGGCGCCGGGACCGACGAGCGCTCCGGACCACGCCCCACCTCGACCACACCCGAACCGAAGGCGCCCACCGCCCCGCGCAGCCCGGACGCTCCCTGGCACCACGCCCGCCCGGCCTTCGACGACCCCGCCCCATCCGCCCGCCCGGCCCCCAAGCCCCAGCCACAGGAGGGGGCCGACCAGCAGCACCCCGCTACGGCACCGGAGCCGCCCACCCCCGAGCAGCGCGGACGGCCCGGACAGAACAGGCCCGCCCCCCAAACCTCCGCCCCGGACGCACCAGCGCCTGAAGACCCCACACGCCAAGCCCCCGCGTCCGAAGACTCAACGCCGGAAGCCTCCCCGCCCCGGACTCCCGCACCCGAAACACCGGCGTCCGCAGACCCCACATCCGAGGACACCAGCCCCGAAGACCCCCCAGGAGGCCCGCAGTGAACGACGCTCTCGACGTCGCTCTACGACTCCTGGTCGTCTTCGTCGTCTTCCTCACCTTCCCCCTGATCGTCGGTCAGACCGAGCACAAGGTGATGGCCCACATGCAGGGCCGCCTCGGCCCGATGTACGCGGGCGGATTCCACGGCTGGGCCCAACTCGTCGCCGACGGCGTGAAGTTCGCTCAGAAGGAAGACGTCGTACCGGCCGGCGCCGACCGCCGCGTGTTCCAACTCGCCCCCGCCGTCGCCCTCCTCCCGTACCTCGTCGTCCTCCTCGCCATCCCCATCGGCCCCGGAGAGGGCGCCGTCGGGCAGGTCCTGGACGCCGGCATCTTCTTCGTCCTCGCGGTGATGGGCATCGGCGTCCTCGGCTCCCTCATGGCCGGCTGGGCTTCCGCCAACAAGTTCTCCCTCCTCGGCGGCCTCCGCACCGCCGCCCAACTCCTCGCCTACGAACTCCCCATGCTCCTCGCCGCCGCCTCCGTCGCGATGGCGGCCGGCACCGTCTCCCTCCCCGGCATCCTCGACGCGTTCCACTGGTGGTGGCTGCCCTGGCAGATCGTCGGCGCCGTCGTCTTCTTCGTCGCCGGCCTCGCCGAACTCCAGCGCCCGCCCTTCGACATGCCCGTGGCCGACTCGGAGATCATCTTCGGCGCCTACACCGAGTACACCGGCCTGCGCTTCGCCCTGTTCCTCCTCGCCGAGTACGCCGGGATCATCGTCCTGTGCGGCCTGACCACCGTCCTTTTCCTCGGCGGCTGGCACGGCCCCTGGGGCGCCGACGGCCTCGGCTGGGTGTGGACCCTGCTGAAGACGGCCGTCCTCGCCTTCGTCGTGATCTGGCTCCGCGTCACCTATCCCCGCCTGCGCGAGGACCAGCTCCAGAAACTCTCCTGGACGCTCCTCATCCCCCTCTCCCTCGCTCAGATCGCCCTCACCGGCATCGTCAAGGTGGTGATCCAGTAGCCATGGCCGAGCCCGACCCGACCACCCGGCGCGGCGCTGCCCCGCCCACCAGGCCCCGCATCCCCGGCTCCGGCCTGGCCAAGGGCCTGGCCGTCACCCTCCGCACGATGACGAAGAAGACCGTCACCGAGCAGTACCCCGACGTCCAGCCCGACCTTCCGCCCCGCACCCGAGGCGTGATCGGCCTGTTCGAGGAGAACTGCACGGTCTGCATGCTGTGCGCCCGGGAGTGCCCGGACTGGTGCATCTACATCGACTCCCACAAGGAGACCGTCCCGCCGGCCGCCCCCGGCGGGCGTGAGCGCAGCCGCAACGTCCTGGACCGCTTCGCCATCGACTTCTCCCTGTGCATGTACTGCGGTATCTGCATCGAGGTCTGTCCTTTCGACGCCCTGTTCTGGTCCCCGGAGTTCGAGTACGCCGAGACCGACATCCGCGAACTCACCCACGAACGCGACAAGCTCCGCGAGTGGATGTGGACGGTGCCGGCCCCACCCGCTCTCGACCCCGGCGCGGAGGAGCCGAAGGAGATCGCCGCCGCCCGCAAGACCGCCGAGAAGCTGGCGGCGGCACAGACGGGGCCGACCGAGCCGCAGGGAGAGCAGCCGTGACCCTCTCTGCCGCGGAACACGGCTTCCTCTCCCCGACCGGCGTCGAGATCGCCTTCCTCCTGGTGGGCCTGGTCACCTTCGGCGCCGCGCTCGTCACCGTCACCACCCGACAGCTGGTGCACGCCGCCCTCTGGCTGGTGGTCACCCTCGGTGGCCTGGCCGTCGAATACCTCCTGCTCACCGCGGAGTTCATCGCCTGGGTGCAGGTCCTCATCTACGTCGGTTCCGTCGTCGTGCTCCTCCTTTTCGGTCTCATGCTCACCAAGGCCCCCATCGGCCGATCGCCGGACGCCGACTCCGGAAACCGGTGGGCCGCCATCACCGTGGCCGTCGCCGCGGCTGCCGCCCTGGTCTGGGTCGTCGTCGACGCCTTCCGCACGACCTGGGTCGACCTGGACGGCCCGGCCTCCGGATCCACCGCCGTCACCGGCGCCAGCCTGTTCCAGAACTGGGTCCTTCCCTTCGAGGCCCTCTCCGTCCTCCTCCTCGCCGCACTGGTGGGCGCCATCGTCCTGTCCCGCAAGGCGAAGGCCGAGTCGAGCCCTCCCCCTGTGAACTCCCGGGCCGCGTCCGGTGGTTCCCCATCCGTCCCGGATACCCGGAATCACCCGATCGGGGGACAGGCCCCCGCCGGGCAGTCGAAGTCCGCCGCACAGCATGGCCCGGCCGAGCAGGAAGGCGCCCGCTGATGCACCTCGCCTATCCCGCCGTGCTGGCCGCCCTCCTCTTCTGCACGGGCCTGTACGGAGTCCTCGCCCGCCGCAACGCGATCCTGGTGCTGATGTCGGTCGAGCTGATGCTCAACGCCGTCAACCTGAACCTGGTCGCCTTCGACGTCTGGCTCAGCCGGACCACCCGGGAGACCCTGCACTCCGGTCAGGCCCTGACCCTGTTCACCATCGCCATCGCCGCCGCCGAGATCGGCATCGGCCTGGCGATCGTCCTCGCCGTCTACCGCAACCGCGGCACCTCGGACATCGACAAGCTCCGGGACACCGCAGAGGGCCACGAGACCGACGGCCCCGACAGTGACGCCCTCACGGCCGAACAGGCCGGCCGGGCCGGGAAGACCGAGGCCACCGCGTGACCACGACCACCCTCGCCGTCCTCGTTCCCCTCCTGCCCTTCGTGGGGGCGGCCGCAGGCCTGCTGCTGGGCCGTACGGCTCCCGGCTTCGTCCGGCCGCTGGCCGTTGTGCCGACCCTCGCGGCCCTTGTCCTCGCCGTCCTCGTCGCGGCGGACCAAGGGGGCGGACGGGCCGTCGACGCGGCCACCGAGCTCACCCCCACCGGCTCCGTCCCGATCGAGCTCTCCCTCCACGTCGACGGCTTCGCCGCCCTCGTCGCCGTCCTGGTCGGCGTGGTCGCGACCTGCGTGCAGATCTACTCCACGGGGTACCTCCGCGACGACCCGCGCTATCCCTCGTACGCCGCTCTCGTCTCCCTGTTCACCTCCGCGATGCTGCTCGTCGTCTACTCCGGCGACCTGATCGTGCTGCTGGTCGGCTGGGAGATCATGGGCATCTGCTCCTACTTCCTCGTCGGCCACTACTGGGAGACGCCGGAGGCCCGTGCCGCCTCCATCAAGGCCTTCCTGGTGACCAAGCTCGGTGACGTCCCCTTCCTGATCGGCCTGTTCGCACTCGCCACCGAGACCGGCTCCTTCCGCATCACCACCGTCCTCGACGCCGTCGGGCACGGCGGGCTCGACCACCCGACCGTCATCGCCCTGCTGCTCCTGGCAGGCGTGGCGGGCAAGTCGGCGCAGTTCCCGCTGCACACCTGGCTTCCCGACGCGATGGCGGGTCCGACGCCCGTCTCCGCGCTGATCCACGCGGCGACGATGGTGGCCGCCGGTGTCTACTTCGTCGCCCGTCTCCTCCCCGTGTTCGAGGCCAGCCGGGCCGCGATGGTCGTCCTCGCCGTCATGGCCGCCGTCACGATGCTCGGCTCCGGTCTCGCCGCGCTCGCCCAGGACGACATCAAGTGGGTCCTCGCCTACTCGACCATCGGGCAGCTCGGCTACATGACCGGCGCCCTCGCCGTCGGCGAGCGCGGGGCCGCCGTCTTCCACCTCCTCGCACACGGTGCCTTCAAGGCACTGCTGTTCCTCGCCGCCGGCGTCGTCATCCATGCCGCCGGCACCAACTCGCTGGCCGCCATGTCCCGCATGACCGACCTGCGCGACCGCGTCCCGGACGCCTTCTGGACGATGACCGTGGCGCTGCTCGCCCTCGCCGCGATCCCGCCCTTCAGCGGTTTCTTCTCCAAGGAGTCCGTCCTGGGTGCCGCCGAGCACGTCGTCACCGGCCACACCGAGCATGTCCCCGAAGCCTCCGGCTGGATCACCCTCGTCGCCGGACTGCTCACGGCCCTGCTCACCGCCGCGTACGCGACCCGCCTGTGGCTGCTGGCCTTCCACGGCCGAGGCGCCGAAGCCCCCGACCACGGCAGGCAACCCCTGACCATGACCGTGGTGCTGTGGGTGCTCGCCGTCCCGTCTCTCGCGCTGGGCGGGTTCACCTTCCGCCTGCTGCCGGACTGGTTCGACGGCCACGACCTCACACCGACCCTGACCACCTCCGTCGTCGGAACGGGTCTGGCCCTGGTCGGCGTGATCGTCACCTACGCGGCCTGGCGCCACACCACCGCCCTCGCGGCCCGGGTTCCGCTGGGAGCGGTCGCGGCCCACCCCGAGGGCGACGCCGGGCTGGTCGAGGCCGAGGCGATCGCCAGCCACGCCCCCGCGTACGGGGGAGTGGCCTACGCGCCCGATCCCGCCGACCCCGGTCGGCTGCTGCTCGGTCCGCTGCACCGGCACGCGGCCGTCGGCTTCCACCTCGACGCCGTGTACGCGACCCTCTTCGTCCGCCCGGTCCAGGCCGGAGCGAGCCTCGTGAGGTTCCTGGACCGCGAGGTCGTCGAGACCTACGTACGCGGTGCGGGCGCCCTGCCCCGGCTGCTCGGAGCCGTCGTTCGCCGCGCCCAGACCGGCAATGTGCAGACCTATGTGAGCGCGCTGCTCGCCGGCACCGTCGTCCTCGCGGTCGCCGTCCTCCTCGTCGCCACGGGAGCGTGAGCAGGCGTGATCGATATCAACGAGTCCGTGATGCAGTTCCTTCTGGCGTTCGTCGTCGTCGCCCCGCTCCTCGGCGCGGTCGCGGCTCTCCTGCCCGCACCGCCCGGACTGAAGGGGAAGTCGCCCGGGCAGGCCGTGCTCCGGCACGGCGTCACCGTGACCGGCTCGGTCCTCATCGCAACGATCGTCCTCGCGGTCGGCTTCGACCACGACCATCCGTCGAAAATGCAGGCCACGACCGACATCAGCTGGATCCCGGCACTCGATGTGCGGATCCACCTCGGCATCGACGGCATCTCCCTCCCCCTTCTGGTCCTTACCGCGCTGCTGACCTTCCTCTGCGCGCTCTACTCGTACTTCAAGATGCCTGCGGGCCCGACCCCGAAGGCCTTCGTCGCGCTGCTGCTCGTCCTCGAGTCCGGCACGCTCGCGACCTTCGCCGTCCTCGATCTGCTGCTGTTCTTCCTGGCGTTCGAGATGGTGCTCATCCCGATGTACTTCCTCATCGCCCGCTGGGGCGGCGAGGGCAGGACGCGGGCCGCCTGGCGGTTCATCCTCTACACACTGCTCGGTTCGGTCGTCATGCTGCTCGGCCTGCTCCTGATCGGGATCAAGGCCGGCACATTCGACATGGTGGCACTCGCCACTGACAGCGGCCGGTCGCTCACCGCATCCGTCCAGGTCATCGCCGTTCTGGCGATCGGGATCGGGCTCGCGGTCAAGACGCCGATGTGGCCGCTGCACAGTTGGCTGCCCGACGCCCACACCGCCGCCCCGACCGTGGGTTCGGTCCTGCTGGCCGGTGTCCTGCTGAAGATGGGCACGTACGGGTTCGTCCGGATCCTCCTCCCGATCGCGCCGGACGGTTTCCGCACCTTCGCCCCCTACCTCGCCGCCTTCGCCGTCGTCGGGATCATCTACGGATCCCTGGCCTGCCTGGCCCTCGCCAAGCAGGGTGCGAAGGGCGACCTCAAACGGCTCATCGCCTACTCCTCCGTCGGCCACATGGGCTTCGTCCTGCTCGGCATCGCGACCATGACCCCGACCGGCGTCAACGGCGCCCTGTTCGCCAACATCGCCCACGGCCTCATCACCGGCCTGCTGTTCTTCCTGGTCGGAGCTCTCAAGGACCGCACCGGCACGACCGACCTAGACACCCTCGCCGAGGGGACCGGCGCCGCGCTCTACGGCAAGGCACCGCGCCTCGGCGGCCTCCTCGCGTTCGCCGCGGTCGCCTCGCTCGGACTGCCGGGACTGGCCGGGTTCTGGGGCGAGATGCTGGCCCTGTTCGGCGCCTTCAAGCCGGCCGCGGACCTCAGCCGCCCCGCCTTCCTCACCTTCATGGCCATCGCGGCCTTCGGCACCCTCCTCACCGCCGCGTACATGCTCGTCGTCGTCCGCCGCGTCTGCATGGGCGCCGTACCGCAGGAAGCATCGAAACTCGCCGACGTCCACACGTACGAGTTCGCGGCCTGGACCCCGCTCGTCGCCCTCACCGTCGTCGCCGGGCTGTGGCCCAGGGCCCTTCTCGGCCTGACCGACCCGGCCGTGCAACAGCTCCTCGCAGGAGGCACCCGATGAGCGCCCTGGCCGCGAACCTCGTCCAGTCCGTCGACTGGCTCGCCATCGCGCCCCCCACCATCGCGGCAGCCGTCGGACTCGTCGTCCTCGTCGCCGACCTGTTCGTGCCCGAGGCACGCAAACCGCTCCTCGGCTGGGTCTCCGTAGCAGGCCTCGCCGCGGCCGCACTGATGCTCCTGCCGCTGTTGGACGGCGACCGCGCCACCTTCTGCGTGAACGGCACACACGCGTGCAGCTACACCGCCGACCGCTTCAGCCTGGTCATCCAGTTCCTGGTCCTCGGCGGGGCCCTTCTGGCCGCCCTGCTGTCGGTCACCACCCTCAAGGACGCGGACAGACAACTCCCCGAAGGGGAGTACTGGTTCCTCCTGCTGTCCTCCGCCGCCGGCGCCGCCCTCCTGCCCGCCTCCCGCGACCTCGCGACCCTCATCGTCGCCCTGGAGGTCGCCTCCCTGCCCGCCTTCGCCCTCGTCGGCATCCGGCACGGCGACAAGAAGTCCTCGGAAGCGGCCCTGAAGTTCTTCCTGTCGTCGGTCACCGCGACCGCCGTCAGCCTCATGGGCATCAGCTTCGTGTACGCGTCCACCGGCACCCTCTACCTCACCCAGGTCGCCGACCGCATCCAGCACGTGGACGGCCAGTTCCACACCCTCGCCCAGACCGGCGTCGTCCTCACCCTCGTCGGCTTCGCCTTCAAGACCGCCGCCGTACCCTTCCACTTCTGGGTCCCCGACACCTACGTAGGAGCCCCGCTCCCGATCGCCGCCTACCTGTCGGTCGCGGGCAAGGCGGTCGGCTTCACCGGCCTGATCCTCGTCACGGTCGTCGCCTTCCCGTCGTACGCCGACGTCTGGGGTCCCGCACTCGCCGCCCTGGCCGCGCTCACCATGACCGTCGGAAACGTCGGCGCCCTGCGCCAGCAGGCCACGCGCGCGTACAGCGCCGTACGCCTCCTCGCCTGGTCCTCCGTGGGCCAGGCCGGCTACCTCCTCGTACCGATCGCCGCGGCCGCCTACTCGAACGACGCCGAACGCTCCATCGGCTCCACGGTCGCCTACGCCCTCATGTACGCGGCCGTGAACCTCGGCGCCTTCGCCGTGGCCGCACTGGTGGGCCGCACCAGGACCGCGAACCGCATCACCGACTACCGCGGCCTCTACGCCACGAACCCGCTCGCCGCCCTCCTGCTCGCCTTCTTCCTGCTCTGCCTGGCGGGACTGCCGCCGGGCATCATCGGCCTGTTCGCCAAGGTCACCGTCTTCTCCGCCGCCGTGAACGCGGGCCTGGGCTGGCTGGCCGTCGTGATGGCCGCCAACGTCGTGATCGCCCTCTTCTACTACCTGCAGTGGACGGCGCTGCTGTTCCGCGCCCCCGAGGGCGAGCCCGTCAGGCACCTCCTCCCGGCACCCCTCACCGCCGCGATCACCCTCACCGCGGTCCTCGGCATCGCCCTCTCCGGCGCCCCCCAACTGGTCCTGCGGTTCGCCGACACCGGCCTCTTCTGAACCTCCGCCGGGCCCGTCACCCGCACGGCCGAGGCATGCCGTCGTACGCACAAGGGAACTAGTGACCCTCGCCTGGCGTTGAGCTGGGCGGGAGGTCCACTGGACGTGTCACCACGGGCCAGTGGCATCGGAGACAGCAAGCACGATCCGCAAGCAAAGGGTTCCCCTGCTGCACGACTTGGAGGGCGTACCGTGCACCGCCGGCACAACGGGCTAAGGACCGCAGTACTCCTCGGAGGACTGTCCGCCCTCATCATCGTCATCGGCAGCTTCTTCGGCCGCATGGGGCTCGTCGTAGCGGTTCTCGTCGCGCTGGGCACGAACGCGTACGCGTACTGGAACAGCGACAAACTGGCGCTACGCGCGATGCGCGCACGCCCGGTGAGCGAGTTCGAGGCCCCTGCCCTCTACCGCATGGTCCGCGACCTCTCCACCCAGGCCCGCCAGCCCATGCCGCGCCTGTACATCTCCCCGACGGAGGCCCCGAACGCCTTCGCCACGGGCCGCAACCCGCGCAACGCCGCCGTGTGCTGCACGGAAGGCATCATGCGCATCCTGGACGAGCGTGAACTGCGCGGAGTCATCGGCCACGAGCTCAGCCACGTCTACAACCGCGACATCCTCATCTCGTCGGTCGCCGGAGCCCTCGCCTCGGTGATCATGTTCCTGGTCAACTTCGCCTGGCTGATCCCGATCGGCCGTTCGGACGACGACGACGGTCCCGGCATCCTCGGCATGCTGCTCATCATGATCCTGGGCCCGCTCGCGGCCACCCTCATCCAGCTGGCGATCAGCCGCTCGCGTGAGTACGAGGCCGACGCGTCCGGCGCCCAGCTCACCGGCGACCCGCTCGCCCTCGCCAGCGCACTGCGCAAGCTGGAGACGGGCACCCAGCAGCTGCCGCTGCCTCCCGAGCCGCGCATCGAGACCGCGAGTCATATGATGATCGCGAACCCCTTCCGTCCTGGTCAGGGACTCTCCAAGATGTTCTCGACGCATCCGCCGATGGCGGACCGCATCGCCCGGCTCGAGAAGATGGCAGGTCGCCCCCAGTGAAAACCATCCTGAACGTCATCTGGCTGGTCCTCAGCGGCTTCTGGCTGTTCCTCGGATACGTGGCCGCGGGACTCCTGCTCTGCATCACGATCATCGGCATTCCCTTCGGGATCGCCGCGTTCCGTATCGGCGTCTACGCCCTGTGGCCCTTCGGATACACCACGGTCGAGCGCCGTGACGCCGGTGCGCCCTCATGCGTGGGCAACGTCCTGTGGCTGGTCCTCGCGGGCTGGTGGCTGGCGCTCACACACATCGTCACCGGTATCGCGCTGTGCATCACGATCATCGGCATCCCGTTCGGCATCGCCAATTTCAAGCTGATCCCGGTCTCCCTGCTGCCGCTCGGCCGCGAGATCGTGCGCACGGACGAGCCCTTCGCGGTCCGCTGACCTCCCCGGCCCTTTCAACAACACAGCACGCCCCTGCTCCCACCTACCCGCGGCCCGAACGGAAGACCGGCGGTTTCGCCGGACCTCCGCCCGGGCCGCCGCGTTTTCCACAGCTGACGTTTTCCACAAGCCCGCGGTTGTCCACAGGCCGGCCCGGTTGTCAGTGGCGGCTTGCATCATGAACCCATGACCGAGAACGAGCAGTTGCTGGCACGGGTGGCCGCCAAGGCACGCAACACCCGCCCCTGGGGCTGGCCTTCCCTCCCCGAGCCCGTCGACGAGGCGACGCTGACCCGCGCCGAGGCCGCCCTGGGTTTCACCCTGCCGTCGCTGCTCTCCGACCTGTACCTGCGGATAGGGGACGGCGGATTCGGCCCGGAATACGGCCTGTTGCCCCTGCTCGACAGCCCGCCTGCCGGTGAGCCCGCCGCCGTGGTGCAGTACCTCGCCAACCGCGCCGGCGGCCGCAAGGACCCCGACTGGCCCTGGCCCGAAGGCGTCCTGCCAATAGCCCACTGGGGATGCGCCATGTACGCCTGTGTGGACTGCCACTCCCCGCAAGGCATGGTCCTGCTGTTCGAACCCAACCCGGGCGACCCCGACCGTGCCTGGTTCGTGGACACCCCTGACCTCGCGGACTGGCTGCGGGCCTGGGTCGACGGAACAGGCTGGTACGACGTGATGGACGACGAGTTCCAGATGCCTGCCTGGACCGACTTCCGCATACGTACGACGCAGGCGTCGGCTCCCTGACACCGCCCCGGCCCCCAACGACCGCCTACACCTCGCGCCGCCCCGTCACCCGCCGCCGCACGCCGTACGCCACCACGCCCACCGCCAACACTGCCGCGCCCACCACCGTCGAGACGCCCGGCAGCGAGAACGCCAGCACCACGCAGCCGACGAGTCCCACCGCCGGCAACAGCCGCGCCTTCGGAGCCGGATCGAGGGTCCAGGCGGAGGCGTTGGCCACGGCGTAGTACGCCAGCACACCGAAGGAGGAGAACCCGATCGCGCCCCGGACGTCCACCGTGGCGGCCAGGACGGCGACGACCGCGCCGACAGCCAGTTCGGCCCGGTGCGGCACCTGAAAGCGCGGATGCACGGCCGACAGTGCGCCGGGCAGATGCCGGTCCCGGGCCATGGCCAGCGTCGTCCGTGAGACACCCAGGATCAGGGCGAGCAGCGAACCCAGCGCGGCCACCGCGGCACCCACGCGCACGACCGGCACCATCCCCGGCACCCCGGCAGCCCGCACCGCGTCGGCCAGCGGGGCCCCCGCCCGCCCGAGACCATCGGCACCGAGCACCGAAAGGACGGCCACCGCCACACACACGTACACCGCGAGCGCGATGCCCAGAGCCACCGGGATGGCTCGGGGGATGGTGCGTGCGGGATCCCGTACCTCCTCACCGAGGGTCGCGATGCGGGCGTACCCCGCGAACGCGAAGAACAGCAGGCCGGCCGCCTGCAGCACCCCATCCGCACCGCCCGACGCCCCGACGCTCAGCCGCCCGGCCTCGGACGCCCCCGACCCCAGGCACGCGACCACCACGGAGGCGAGGACAGCCAGCACCACCGCCACGATCACCCGCGTCAGCCAGGCGGACTTCTGGATGCCGCCGTAGTTCACCGCCGTCAGCGCCACCACGGCGGCGACCGCCACGGCATGCGTGTGCTCCGGCCAGACGTACGCGCCCACCGTCAGTGCCATCGCCGCACAGGAGGCCGTTTTCCCGACGACGAACGACCAACCCGCGAGATAACCCCAGAACGCGCCGAGCCGCTCGCGCCCGTACACGTAGGTGCCGCCCGAGGCCGGATACAGCGCGGCCAGCCGCGCCGACGACGTGGCGTTGCAGTACGCGACCACGGCGGCGACCGCCAGGCCGACCAGCAGCCCCGAACCGGCTGCGCGTGCGGCCGGCCCGAGGGCGGCGAAGATGCCTGCCCCGACCATTGAGCCGAGCCCGATGACCACGGCGTCCCCGACCCCCAGGGTGCGCCGTAGCTCGGACGCGGCGCCGGAATGCGTCATGTCCGGCACCCTACTGATCGCCGCAACCGAGGAGTGCCGCCGTGACGTCCTCTATCCCAACAGAGCACGAACAGGCGCGCGACGAGCCGGTCGTACGGACCGACCGGCCCCCGGCCCGCGCACCACGGACGCACGGCGCGCGGCGCACAGCATGTCCGCACCGAAATCACACCGTACGGACAGTGCAAGCACAGTGCGGAAGGGCAGGTTCACGGCATGACGATCATCAGCTGGATCATCCTGGGGCTGTTGGCCGGGGCCATCGCCAAGTTCCTGCTGCCGGGCCGCGACCCGGGCGGCTTCATCGGAACGACGCTCATCGGCATCGCGGGCGCGTTCATCGGCGGCTGGATCTCGGCCCGCTGGCTGGACCATCCGATCTCCAAGAACTTCTACGACGGCGCCACCTGGGCAGCGGCGATCGGCGGCTCACTGGTCCTGCTGATCGTCTACCGCATCCTGTTCGGCAACTCGCGCGACTGAGCACCACCGAGGACACCCCCGGACCGCAGCCAGCAGGGGAGAAGGGTGGGCACCGACGGGTGCCCACCCTTCTCGTACGCCGGAGGAGTCAGCGACTGCCTGATGTCGCCGATATCGCCGATGTCACCGGCTCCGCCGGTGTCACCGGTAGTTCACGAACTGGAGCGCGAAGTCGAAGTCCTTGCCCTTCAGGAGGGCGATGACGGCCTGCAGATCGTCCCGGCTCTTGGAGCTGACGCGCAGCTCGTCACCCTGGACCTGGGCCTTCACACCCTTCGGACCCTCATCGCGGATGATCTTCGCCACCTTCTTCGCGTTCTCCTGGGAGATGCCCTCCTCGATCGACGCGAAGATCTTGTACTCCTTGCCCGAGAGCTGGGGCTCGCCCGCGTCCAGCGCCTTCAGGGAGATCCCGCGCTTGATCAGCTTGGACTGGAAGACGTCGAGGACGGCCTTGACCCGGTCCTCGGAGTTCGCCTCCATGAGGATCTTGTCACCGGACCACGAGATCGAGGCTCCCACGCCCTTGAAGTCGTAGCGCTGCGAGATCTCCTTGGCGGCCTGGTTGAGGGCGTTGTCGACCTCCTGCCGCTCGACCTTCGAGACGATGTCGAAACTGGAGTCGGCCATGTCCTGTGGCTCCTTGTATCGGGGTGCGTGTGGGTGCGGATCGGCGGGCGTGGGGGTGACCGCCGAGCCCGGCGTGTTGCCCGGGCCGCATCCGCTCAAGCCTAGCCACCCACGGTCCTCCGAGCGCAGATCAATCGGGTGGCGAAGCACCCCTCGGCATCGGGTATTGTTTACGTCGTTGCCAGGGAGCACCGCCGAAAAGCGGTTCGAACGGCAGCAACCCCGGCGGTGTGCCCGAGCGGCCAAAGGGAGCAGACTGTAAATCTGCCGGCTCAGCCTTCCCAGGTTCGAATCCTGGCGCCGCCACGCTGAAAAAGACCCCCTCCGAACTGCGTAAACGCAGCACGGAGGGGGTTTCTTCGTTTCGAACAGCGTGATTCAAGCAGGGGTCGAAATGCGCAGGTTGTCTCACCTGGTTCCGGGTGAGTCCCAGGCCTGATCAGCGCGTGTCCCCCAGACGTCCCCCGGGGGACGGGCCACTTCCGTCCCATTCCCGCAGGCCAGCCTCGATCTGGTGGTTCGCTCGGTCCTGGGCTTGCGCCAGAACCTTCGCGTACACGCGTAGCAGCACCGCAACCGAGTGTCCGGCCCGACGTGCGACTTCCATGGGGTCGACTCCGCTGTAGAGCCAGAACGACACCCCGGCGGACCGGAGGTCGTACGGTCGCCGGGCGAGCGGTGTAGCTTCCTGCTCCGGCGTCAGCACGGAGTTGCGAGCGCATGCCCACACCTCGCCATAGCCGGTGTCCTGAATCACACCTCCTCGACTCGTGCGGAATAGCCGACCGTCCGGAGCAGTGCCGTAGCGCGCGATGTGCCAGCGGAGCATCGCGACGAAGTGCGGAGGGATTGGGACCACACGTGAGTCTCGCTGTGCCCGCGCCTTGAGGTGGCGGTCTTGGTGGGCCCGACCGTCGTCCGTCCAGTCACGGCCGGCGTGGACGATCCCGCCGCGAAGGGTGAGCTTGCCCCATCCCCTCTTCGGCAGGTGGCATTGGGCCCCGGTCAGTCCAACCGCTTCGGCGGGGCGCATGGCGGCGTAGTACAGGCACCCGAAGAACGTCTCAAGGTGTGCGCCTCGCTCGCCCTGCTGGCGCACGCCTTCAAGCAGAGCACGCACCTGACGAGGGTTGGCGACGCTCGCAGGGTCGACCTCTTCGGTTGACTTCGGCGCTGACCACTTCACCGTGGACAGAGGGTTCACAGGAACGCTGAAGTAGCGCCGTTCGACCGCGAGGCCCAAGACGTCGCTGAGGCACGCCCTCTTGCGCCGTGCCGTGCGCGCGCCGGCGGGGGAACCGTTGAGCAGTGTCGACAGGGCGTCCAGAGCCAGTCGGAGCGTGGTGGGGTCTTCAAGGGCGGCGACGGGTAGAGAGTTCTTCTCCAGCCAGCGGAGTGCGTCCTGGACGTCGCTGGGGTGCTCTTGGGACCAGCGGCTTTTGTTGTACGCCCAGCCATACAGGGCCGTGCGGAGCGCACGAGGAGAGGGCTGCCCGACGGTTGTCTTCACGAGTGCGGGAGTAATAGTGGCCAGCGCATCGGCGTCGTTGCGGCGCGACTTGGCGGGAAGCTTGTCCCACCTGCGGTCAACGTACGCGCGTGTGTGTTCGTACCAGGTCACGGAGCCGTTGAGCGCGCGGAGTTCGGAGACGGGGAGGCCCGTCTCCACGTCGAACTGCTCGCCCTTGCGCAGCGCGGTCATCAGTTCTGAGCGACGGCCGTCAGCCTGGGCTTTGACGGTGTAGCTCTTGGAGTGCTTCTGGGCTCCGACAAGCCAACGAACGCGGTAGGGCTTCGGGCGGTCGCGGCGCGTCTCGATGCTGTAAATGCGGACGTCGTACGTAAGAGGCATGACTCTCCGGGACAGAAACGGAGCCCGCCCCAGGTGGGGCGGGCTCGATCGAGGGGGCGCTCTCGTCAGGCCGCGGGATCCCCGCAGCTCTCCCACCAGGCGTCAAGGTCAGCCCGGCTGACGCGCACCTGGCCGTTGGGAAGCTTGCGTATGCGGGGTGCCAGACCGCGGGCGCGCATGCGGTAGAAGGCGGCGCGGCTCATGCCGATCTCGTCCAGGACTTCGGGGAGCTTGAGCATTTCGGGGCGTGCCACGTTGCGACTCCTCGGTTTGGGCCTTCTGGGGAATCCGCAACATCCGCCACGCCGCAACATTGCTGGTCAGCGGCTTGGATTTGTGGCGGATGCCGGTTGTGTTGCGGATAGGTGCCGCCGCGCGGACAGTGCGGCGCACCATGTGGTGTGGTCGGTCAGCCGACGACGCGAAGTTGGCGTGTGTCGGTTTCCGCGGACATGTGGCGGCTCTCGGAAGGGTCTTCCGCCACAGATTCACCCTCGTTGACCTGCGGTGTTGCGGACGTTGCGGATGTTGCGGACTTCTCGGGGGGAGGGGGGCAGTAGCGGGCCCACGCGTCGCTGAGATCTTCCGCGTAGTAGCCCTTCGGGGTGCCGCTGCCGACCCGGATGCCACGGGGACGGATGGGGCTGTTGTCGGGGCGGACGTACTGGCTCAGGAGCTTGGACAGACCGCGGGCCGTGAGCGGCTTGCCGTCGTCGGTCAGGTCCGCCCATGGGGCGTCGTCGAGGCCCAGGAGGACTTCGAGGATGGCGGCGGTGGGCATCCGATCTGCGCCGCAGAACACCCGGTCGCGCAGGTCCGTCAGCAGGCGCACGCCCAGTGAGGCTTCGTCGCCTTCCTGCGCCGACTTGATGAGGGTGACGCAGGCGGCGCGGGCCCGTTCGGGCCAGAGCCCGCCCGCCGCGTCGGCAACCGCGAGGAGCGGCTCCCACACATCGGCAGGCCGGTCGGAGACGCCCTCCGGCATCTCAGGCCAGGCTTGCGCGACCTCGTCCCGCACGGTCTCAGCCCAGTCGGCGAGCCGGTCACGCAGGGCGTGGCCCTGCTTCTCGTGGACGCGCCGGCGGTAGGGCTCGGCCTTCTCGTTGGGGGCCTTCTTGCGCATGCGGATGATGACCGAGCGGGTCAGGATCGTGTCGGGCAGGGAGCCGAGTCCGGCCATGGCGACGGCGCAGAAAGAGGAGAACCATTCGGTGTTCTGGTTGGAGCCGTCGCCGACGCAGCGCAGGGACTTGGCGCCGCGCCGGTAGCCGGAGTTGAGGAACCCGCGGACCTCTTCGTTGCCGCCGGCCTTGGGCCCGAACACGGTGTCGATCTCGTCGAAGAGCAGTGTCGGTGTCCCTCCGTCGGCCTCCACGAGCCGGAACAGTGCGTTGGCGGAGGCGTTGACGGTGGTGGCCGCGCGAGGGGTGAGGGTTTCCACGATCTCCAGCGCGCGGGACTTGCCCGACCCGGGCTCCGGGGAGAGGAACGCGAGGCGGGCGGTGCCGTCGAACGCGTCGATCAGGTGGGCGTGCGCGTCCCACAGCGTGACGGCGACGTAGGCGGCTTCGGTGGGGAAGATGTTGAAGCGGCGGTGGAACGCTTCGACCTCGTCGAGCAGGGCCGCGCCGTCGATGGACGGCTCTGGCGGATTGGTGCTGGTCATGCGGCGTTCCTCCTTTCCTGGGTGGTGCGGAGCGGGCATGCGGTGCGGTGGGTTTCGTGGTCGGCGATCAGGGCGTGCACCTTGGAGTGGCCGACGGCGCTGCGGTCCCTGCCGCACAGGCACGTCGAGGTGGCGGTCGGGGTGGCGCCGCGCGGTGCGCAGATGGTGAGCCAGGCCACGGGTACGCGGCCGTCACCGCCGGTCGGGCCGCTGGGGTACTCGTTGGGGGAAAGGGCTGAAAGGACGGCCTGACGGCCGTCGTCCTTCGTGCCACGGCTCCCGCCGGGGTCAGCCGCCATAGGGCGCGAGCGGGCCGGTGGAGGTGACGGGAGCGGCTTTTCAGTGAGGGATGGGGGGCGGGTCGTCCCGGTCATTCCGCCTCCCGGGGCCGGGCGTTGCGGATGGACCAGTTCAGGGCGCTGCGCAGGGTGGAGCGGCACTCGTACGCCTTGAGTCCGGCCGCCTCCCCCGCTCCCTGAAAAGCCTCCTCGACCACGTGGCGGGCGATGTCGCCCCAGGCCACGAACCGGCCCATGGACCGTGCGGCCTTGAACAGGGTCTCTTCCCGCTTCCCCTCCGGTGCCGCCTCGATGGCGGCCCGTTCACGTTCCAGTGCCACCTGTGCCCGGCGGGACGCATTGCGGGGCGGAGCGATCGACGACGACGCCACAGTCTTCGGCGGCTGGGTGAGCGCGTCACACAGCCAGGCGGGGAGTTCGGCGACGCGCCACGGGGCGGTGACCTCGTAGGCGGCGCCGTCGATGATGCTGCCGGCGGCGACGACGTAGCCGCCCCAGGCACGGGTGTCGACCAGCGGCGCGAGCTTGCCCGCGGTGTTGGTCAGCCGAGTGCCGGGTGGAGCGGCGAAGTACAGGTGCATGCCGCCGCTTGGCGTCCGCACCGTGTAGGTGTCCGGCCAGGGCTGTCCGGCGCGCTCGCAGAGCGCCAGGAAGGAGGTCACGCCGTCAGGCGTGCCCGAACCGTTCTTGTCCTTGGCAACGTCCAGGTCGACGACGACCAGATTGGACGGGCCGGTCGCGATGGCGACGTTGGCGGTGCTGGTTTCCCAGCACCGTACGATGCGCTGCGGGTCGGTGCTGGCGCGCTGCTCCCATTTGAGGTGCCCGTCGGCGCAGTCGCCGGTGGTGCGGCACTGGGCGGCGCCGTGCAGGGCGGGTTGCTTGCTGCCGGGGCGCAGGGGGAAGACGTGCCAGCCGCGTGCGGCGGCGTCCAGGGCCGCGTGCAGCAGCGCGCCGGGGTTGGGTTGGGTCATGCTGGAGGTCTCCGGTTTCTGTTGGAAGTGGCTGGAGGACCGGGGCGGGCGCGAATCTTTGGCGAGAGGGCGCCCGCCCCGGGCGTGTGATCAGGTCATGCGTCAGTCACGTGGCCGTGGTTGGGGGGTATTCGTCCCAGGTCCGGCCGTCGAGCAGGCGGCCGCCGGCCTTCGGGGTGAGCCCGCCGATCTGCTTGAAGAACAAGGCCACCTGGTGATCGACACATTGGTCCCGGATGGCCCGGACCCAGTCCAGGTCGAGAGGCCGGTGCTGCCTGCCGCTCTCCCCGCCGACGATCACCCAGTCGATCCCTGCCAGGTCCAGGGACGGCACCGGGCCCAACAGCGGCTCCAGTGACAAGAAGCGGACGGTCGCAGGGATGCGCCTCAGCTCGTCGGCCCGCCAGCAGTACTCGTCCGACTCGACGGACGTGCCGATCCACACGTTGGCCAGCGGCCACGCGCTCAGGGCGTTCCACTTCGCCGTGCGCCTGCGCACGTCGGCACGCACGGGCTTGGCCAGCGGGACGGTGTCCTGTGCCGCCAACTGCTCCATCTCTGCCCAGACCGCGTCCACGAACTTCTGCGACTCCAGCAGTCGGCGCAGATGCCGGGGGCGCTTGGTGAGGACCTGAAAGTGGTGCTGGGGTGCCAGTGCCATCGTGGCGAAGACCCTGGCCACGAACGCTGCGGGGACCCGGGCGTGGCCGATGTCGCTCATGGAGTTCACGAACACCTTGCGTGAACGGCGCCACCGCAACGGCGCGAGCAGCGCCTCCTCGTGCATGGTGAGACCGAACCCGGGACCGCTGGTGCGCGGATCACCATCACGCTGGTACTTGGCCTGCCCCATCGACTTCAGCCGCTTCGCCAGATTTAGGGCGTAGCAGTTGTCGCAGCCGGGCGAGATCCGATCACAGCCCGTCGTCGGATTCCATGTGACCTCTGTCCACTCGATCTGCGTGCCCGCACTCATGCCGTCACCGCCAGGTCCTCGCCGGTGACGGCTTCGGTGACCATGGCGATCAGGTCGCGGGCGGCGGGCGGGGTGACGGCATTGCCGAGCATGAGCACCTTGGTGCGCTTGCTGGTGGCGACAAGCCGGTAGGTGTCGGGGAAGGCCATGGCGGCGGCGTACTCGTGCGGCTCCAGCATCCGGAAACCGCATTCGTCCACGCTGGCCACGGTCCCGCCGTACAGGGCGCCGTGCCGCTCCACCGTGGTCACCGTCGGCAGCGGCCGGCTCGCCGGGCGGGCGGTGCCGTTGCCGTAGTACGACACCACCAGGTCGGGGGCGGTGACGATGCCGTGGTGGTTGCCGCCCGCCGTGACCGTCGCCAGCGGCCTGGTGATGGCACGGTGGGAAGAGCCCCCGCCGCGCAGCTCCACCATGTACGGCGGCAGGGCGAGCCCGGTCTCATTGCGGGTGGTCACCGTGCGCAGGGGCGCCGCGACAGGCGCGGCCTTCTTGCCGTCGCGGCCCTCCACGGGCACCGCCAGCGGCTGAGCGAAAGCGGTGAACCCGGCCCGGATGCGGCGCATCGTGTCGGCCGCGAGTGCGTCGGAGCCGGTGCGTTCCCCGATCAGCGGCGCGGGCAGCGTCCAGTCGATGACCTCCGCGGCCGGGCGCACGGCCGGCTCGACGACCTGGTTGCGGCACTCCACCCTCGGGCAGCGCCACACGTACTGGGCACGCGCGCCATAGCGGCCCCACGGGCGGGTGGGGCTGCACATCTTCGTCTGCTTCCAGCCCTGGATGGCCCGGATGCGGCCGTGGGTGGGGCAGTCGGCCTGCGGGCGGGTCCACTTGTCGAAGTCGGGGGCGCGCTCGCCCTTGCGCCACAGCACCACATACATGCGGTCGCGAGACTGCGGGGCGGCGGGGCCGTAGGCGGCGGCGTGCATGGAGTTCATCCACACGATGCGGTGCTCGTATCCCCAGGCGTGCAAGGTGCGCAGCCACGCGTCGAACACCGCGCCGGGGGCTTCCTTGGGTCCCCACCAGTAGGCGTCCACCACGTTCTCCACGACGATGGCCCGGTAGCGGTGGACTTCGGCGAAGCGGGGCACGTCGTGCATGGTGGCGCGGGAGCGGATGGCGGCCTCGTCCACGCCGGAGGTGGCGAACAGGCCGTCGGTGTGCTCGCCGTGGCCGCGGCGGCGGCCCTTGGCGATGGAGTGGTTGGTGCACTCCGGGGAGGCCCACAGGATGTCGGTGGCGGGGTAGCGGCGCGGTTCGACCTGGGAGAGGTCGGCGCAGTCGTGGTCGGTGTCGGGGTGGTTGGCCTGGTGGGTGTCGATGGCGTGCCGGGCGTGGTTGGCGGCCATCCGCACACTCACGCCGGGCACTTCGGTGGCGCCCGTGGAGGATCCCCCGGCGCCGCAGAACAGATCGGTCAGGGTCAGCAACGTGTGCTCCGGTTTCGGTTGGAAGTGGCTGGAGGACCGGGGCGGGCGCGAAGTCTTGGCGAGAGGACGCCCGCCCCGGGCACGGTTAGAACGGCGGCTCGCTGCCCTGCTCCGCTGGGTTGCCCGCGGTGTTCCACGGGTCGCTGCCGGACGGGGAGCCACCGTTGCCGCCGGTGCGCTTGGCGTTGATCGTGACGGTGGTGAAGCGGATGGAGGCGCCGATGTCGTCGACCTCGACGGCGAGCATGGAGCGCTTCTCGCCCTGCTCGTTGGTCCAGTCGTGCTGCCGCATCCGGCCCGAGGCGACGACGCGGGAGCCCTTCTTGAGGCTGTCGGCGACGTGTTCGGCGAGGGTGCGCCAGGCGGCGCAGCGGTAGAAGGCGGTGGTGCCGTCCTTCCACTGATTCGAGGTGCGGTCGAAGGTGCGCGGGGTGACGGCGATGGTGAACTTGGCGAGCGCGGCGCCGCCGTCGGTGAACTTCAGCTCCGGGTCGTCGGTCAGGTTGCCGACGAGGGTGACGGGGGTCTCTCCGAACGACATGGTCACTCGCTTTCGATGGTGGTGGGGCGGCGGACGGTGGTGTCGGGCCGTGCGATGGCGTTCAGCCGCCGGGCGGCGGCGTGCAGCTTGGCGTCCAGCACGGCGGGCGGACGGGCGGTGAAGGAGTGCAGGGCGACAGAGGCGGCGATGATGACGTCGCACAGTTCGTCGGCGACGTCGGCGCGGCTGTGAGTCGTGCGCTTGCGGGGGTTCTGGCCGGTCATGCCGATGTAGGCGGCGGATGCCTCGCCTGCCTCCTCCACGACCTTCATCAGGTGCATCGCCGTTTCGTGCTCGCCCGTGCCGTTGGCCGCGTTCAGAGCGGTGACGATGCGGGCCGTGACCGGCCACAGGACGGCGCTCATGCGCTGCCCTCCCGCGCGGTCTCCGTGTCGGCGGCCATGTCGTCGACTTGCAAGAGCAGGTTGCCGAGCTGACGGCGGGTGATGTCGCGGCTGTAGATCTCCCGCAATCCGTCGTTGTCCCAGCTCAGTTCGACGGTGACGATCTCGTCGGGGTCAATGTCCATCAGTGCTCCCTGCTCATGTCGACGGTGGTGGGTTCGGGTCGGTGGTCGGCGGTGAAGTACAGGCGGGTGCGCTTGTGGTCGCGGGTGGGGCACTGGCGGGCGGGGCCGGTGTCGAACGCGGCGGCCAGGGTCTGGCCGATGCGGTCGGCGTCGTCCCGCTCGCAGATGACACGGATCTCGAACATGCAGCTCCCTTTTGCAGGTCAGCGGTCGGAGCGGAAGAGTTTGAGGGTGATGCCGCCGACGCCGATGGGTCCGGCGGTGCCGGCGATGACGGTCGCGGTGTGGGCGACGGCGTTCAGCAGCCAGACCAGGGCGGCGACCAGTCCCCAGATGCCGACGACGACCGCGCCGACGATGGCGAAGGGGTACAGGAGGCGCCGCCACGGGAAGTCGGTCCCGCCGCTGCCGTTGAAGTTCGCCACAACAGATCTCCTTGTCTCTCGGGCGGTTTGGGGCGGGCCGGGCGGCCTGTTCAGTCCTCGCCCCCGCGCCGGGCGGGTGGGGGCGAGGACTGGACGGGGCGTCCGGAGGCGGGCACGCGAGAGGGCCCGCACCCTTGGGTGGGTGCGGGCCCTCAGAGGCAGGCGTTCGTCAGAGGTCGGAGGGGAGCCTGTCTCCGCTCTCTGCGTCGTAGGCGATCCCGTCGGGGGACAGCCGGACGGTCCGGGAGGCGGCCCGGGAGCCTTCTTTCCAGGTGCGACCGCCGACCGCGACGTGCACCGTCACGTCGGCGAGGGGATCCGTCACCGGCAGCAGGATCTCCGGGTCCTTGGGGAACCAGCCGTTTTCCCGGACGCTGCTGGCGCTCTTGCCGGATGCGTCGATCCGCAGGTAGCGGGCGTTCCGGTCGAACAGCGAACTCAGATCGAGAACCACGTGGTCCCGGTCGGTGTTCCACTGCGCCACGATGGTGGCTTTGACGCCGTCGAGGGTGAGCGCCGCGCCGGCGCGGCCCTTGTAGTTGGCGGCTTTCTGCTGGCGTTCCTGGGCGTGGTGTTCGTTCTGGGCGTTGGTCCACACACAGGCCGCAGCGATGGACAGTGTCGCGATCGCGGCGACGTAGGGCCAGGTGCGTCGGCGTGCCAGCGCGGGCTGTTCGTCGGCCAGCGGCGGTGCGGTGGTTGGTGCTGGGGGCACGCTGTGCCAGGCCGGGGACGTGCTGTCGTTCTTCTCGAACCATGCGC
The DNA here is from genome assembly GCF_040612015.1 of Streptomyces sp. NPDC006476. Taxonomy (NCBI): domain Bacteria; kingdom Bacillati; phylum Actinomycetota; class Actinomycetes; order Kitasatosporales; family Streptomycetaceae; genus Streptomyces; species Streptomyces sp. NPDC006476. Next base: position 92,482 of record NZ_JBEXPK010000035.1, read on the forward strand.
CGTCGTTGCCCATGCGGGCGACGGTAGCGCGCAGGTGCGCTGCCTGGCAGGGCTCACCGCGCAGATCCGCCACCTGTGCCCGTGTCTCCAACCAGGCAAGTGCCTGTGCGGAGTTGAGGCCGTGGCCAGTGATGTCCTCCCGCTCGTACACGGCGGCCAGCTCAGCGGCTTCGCTGAAGCGGCCGTCCATCGCGGCCTGGATGACGCGCTCGTGCCGGGCAAGGTCGAAGCGCTCCGGCCCGAAGACATTGGGGGGCAGCGACTCCCAGTCCCACATGTCGTCGGCCGCCGTGAACGGGGCGTACAGATCCTCGCTCGGGTCGACGTCGACGGCGGCGTCCCCGATCGGTTCGGTGACCGGCGTTTCCTGGGCGGTGGTGTTCTGTTCAACGGCCAGAGCCCGTTGTGCCATGCGGCGGCGTGCCGAGGTATCGGTGAGTGCAGCTTCCTCGTCACTGAGGACGGTCTGGACGATGTCGACGTAGTCCGGGCCGACCTTCCACACGGCCTGTCCCGGATTCAGCATCGGGATCCTGTCGATGGCCCAGGCCGGAAGACCGAGCAGGGCGCCGACGATGGCGGCCTCTTCAGGGTTCAGGCGGCCGACATGGGCGATCTCGCACAACCGGGCCAGGTCGCGGGCCCTGCCCTCACCAAGGTCGGACAGCGTGTGCATGAGCACGTCCAGCGACAGCCCCGCCTTCCGGGAGTTCTTCAGCAGACGCTGAATCAACTCCGAGGTCGCCGGGGACAGCAGGATCTGCCACGCCTCCTCCAGCACCAGGTGCCGGTGCACGGCCGTCGACTGACGCAGCCACACGTGCTCCGCCCAGCAGCTGACCGCAGCCATCAGCGAGGGGATCGCCGGGGAGTTGCGGTCCAGGTGGGAGAAGTCGAAGGACAGGAGCGGCAGGTCCGTCTCCGGCAGGCTCGCCTCCGGCCCGTCGAACAGGCCCCGCGAGGAGCCTTCGGTGTAGCGGGAAAGGCCGATCGCGGCGCCCTCGCCCCACTCGGTCAGCTTGGCGGCCGGCCAGCGGCCGTCTTCCGGGCTGATCAGCGCGTCGACCAGCCCGTTGAGCGATGTGGCCTTGGGGTGGTTGAGGGCGTGCTGGAGGGCGTGGGTGGCCTGGTGGGTGAGCGCCCCGGGCTCGACGGCCAGGATCAGCGACCGCACCAGCTGTTCGCGTACCTCGGGCGGGAACAGGGTGCTGACGGGGTTGAGCGTGAAGGTGCCGGCCTCGATGACCCGGCCTCCCAGGGAGCGCACCAGCGGCGCCCACTCGCCGCTGTTGTCCTCGCCGAAGGAGTCGATGACGACGGCCTGATGGCCGTGCTGGACGATCTCGCGGCGGATCCGTGCCTTCGCGGTGGTGCTCTTGCCGGAGCCGAGACCGCCCAGGGCGAGGGAGTTGGTCGACGGCAGCAGCGCGGCGGAGGTCTGCACGGGGGAGAGGCGGAACTCTCGCCCGTCGAGCAGGGAGCGGCCGACCGGGATGCCGGGGAAGCGCGTGTTGGAGGCGACCAGCGGCGCTGTGATCGCGGCGTGGGTGGTGGGCAGACGGATCACAGGATCGCCCCTTTCCGCGTGGAGGCTCCGTGCGGGGTGGTCATCACGTGCGCGCGGTGCTGCTGGCCGGGCAGCCAGTCCAGCCGGATGCGGTGCCGGTCAGCTGTGAGGGATGTCTGCCAGCGCGCTTCGGTGACGCTCTCGGGGCTGTCGCCGAACACCGTCAGGTAGGCGTCGAGATCCACGAGGGTGGCGCCCTGGACGAGCGCGCCGTGCGTGGTGCCGCTGGCGATGTCCTGGGCGTCCTGCTTGACCTTGTCGGCCGTGAACGCCTCGCTGGCGGCGCGCTGCCACTTCGCCGATCGGCGGGAGATACCCACGGGCAGCGGCCGGTACAGCACGGCGAGCGAGCGGTCGGTGCCCGGTCCGAGCAGGAGGTTCGGCATGAGGCCGCCGTCGGTCTCCTCCGGCCAGGCGGTGATCCGCGCGGTCGCCACGTACCGGCCGTCGACCAGGCCTACCCAGCCGGAGCCGCGTTCGATCACGGCGGGCAGCGGATCCGGGGTGAGGGGGGCCAGCGTCCCGAGGGTGGCGAACTCGCCGTGCAGGCTGTCGAGAACCCGGGCGGGGTGGGCGATCAGGCCTTTGGGGACGTGGACGGTGACGGTTTGGGTGTGGTCGGTGTAGTCGCGGGCGGTGGTGTGGTGGGTGACGTGGATCTGGACGCCCGCGGTGCGGGCCTGCCCGCCGGCGAAAGTGAGGGCGCGGGCGAACGCGTCGTGAAAGGCTGCCCGGCGGTGCGGATCCTGCATGGTGCCGTGCGTCGGGTACAGCATCCAGGACGCGGTCTCGCCCAGGTGGGCGGCCATCGCGTCCGGTGCGGTGCGCTCGCGCAGGTGCCGGTAGCCAACCGTGGCCCACCGGCCAATCGAGCGAGGGCCCGGGGTCAGATTCACCACGGCGGCAGTGGCGCCTACGGCGGCGAACGTCCACGCCGGGGGCGGGTTGATCGCGGCCGACATCAGCGCGGCACTCCCGAGCCCGGCGTTCACCTTGGTCATGAGGGCTTCGGCGCGGCTCAGGCCACGCTGCACGGCGGGGATGCGGTAACCGGGGGTCAGGGAGTACACGGGAAACAACCTCCTGAAGTCTGTGAAGGTGAGCGCCACTGGACCGGCGTCCGCTCCGCCACCCGACGGCGGGGAAGGAGCGGACGCCGGTTCAGGAGGCGGCTCTACGGGGTGTTCGGATGGCCCGAGTCCGGCGGGGCCGCCGCCGGGCCCTGAAGGTTCGGAGCAGGAGTGGAGGTGGGGGCAGGGTCCGGCTGAGCCGCGGTCTGTGGCTTGTTGACCTGGTGCTGCCTGCGGATCTCCCACAGCTGCTCCCGCCGGGCGGCGCTCTCGCTCTTGTCGCGCTGTTCCTTCGCGACGGCCGACGCGGTGGTCAGCCGCCCGGACCGGTCGGACTTGCTGAGGCCGTAGGCGGCGAACAGGATCCCTCGGTCCTCGGACAGGGCGCGGCCCGGGGTGCTCACCGTGCGGGGGCCGCGTGGGGTGTTCTCCCTCTCGTAGAAGTCGGGGACCCCGGCTCGCACCACGGCGTGGGCGAGCGGGCTGGGCGTCTTGCTTTCCACGTAGGACCGGGCGGCGCGGGCCACCCGGGGACCGAAGTACGGGACCCCGTGGAAGATCATGCGGAGCATGAGGGCGTCCGCGGCGACCAGCAGGACGGCGTCCACCACCAGCGAGCCCTTGGCGAGTTCGACGAACGGGGAGACCAGCAGCAGCGCGAACGGGGCGAACATCAACCCCAGCAGCCGCATCGCCCACGTCTTGACCGCCGTGGTGTCGCCCCCGCGGGCCAGCGATGCCAGCACCAGCGGGGCCATGCACACGAACGCCATGATGCCGAGCTGACGGGTCAGGAACACCAGCGCGGCAAACGCCAAGGCGACCACCAGGGCACTGAAGATGACCAGGATGGCGAGCGGGTTACCCGAGTCCGCGCCGTGCTGCATGTCGTCGCTGATCGCGCCGAACAGCGTGGACTCGTTGCTGTTGAACGCGGTCGTGAACGCACCGCTCACGGCCTTGTTCAGCAGCATCACTGCGCCGGGGACCGACGCCATGCCGGCGACGGCCACCAGGGTCCATCCGGTTGAGGCGCCCATCTGCTTCAGGCGTGGTGCGCCCTGCCAGGCGGTCAGGGCGCACACGACCACGATGCACACGAAGATGGCGACGGCCAGGTGCTGACCGAGCCACAGAAACGGCTCGTACAGCGTGCTGTTGGATTTCGCCGGCGCCCATCCGTGATCCGGAGCGACCAGGCCGTTGATCTTCTTGATCAGGCTGTCGGCGAGGGTGCGGACATGGTCGGAGGCGCCCCCGGTGCCGGTGCCCGGGGGGCCGCTGGAGCCCGGTTCTCGCTCGCAGTACGCCTTGCCGGGCCCTTTGAGGGCGTCGCACGGGTCACTCATGCGGCATCAGCCCTTGGCCTGGGTGACGGTGGAGAACAGGTTGTCGCCGTACAGGGCGAGCACGACGGCGACGAACAGGGTGCCGATCGCCAGGGTCCCCTTGCGCAGGGCGCCCTTGGGGTCGCTGGACAGCTGCAGCAGCATGCGCAGCGCGATGATCGCGATGACGGCGGCGATGCCCTTGGTGACCAGGCCGCCGCCGGT
>NZ_JBEXPK010000036.1:0-93368 GCF_040612015.1 Streptomyces sp. NPDC006476
GGCCTGGTCTCCGACCGCACCGCCCTGCGCTAATCACCCAACAGCCAACCCGCCAGGCCAGCACGCTCCCACCTCAGTCGTGCACCACGTCGTTAGAGCCACGCCACCTCACGCCCCCTGGCCGCACGCCCCTCGGCGGCCACAACCCCCGGGTCTTCGGGGTCTCATCCGACCTTGCGTCCGTGCAGCGGCTCCGTGTCGGCTCCCGCTCCGTGCTGCAGGCCGTGCAGGAACTCCTGGAGGACCTCCGGCGCCGTGTGCTCGGGCTGCCAGCCCAGCTCAGTGCGGGCGCGGGTGCAGTCCATCAGGGGCAGCCGCAGGACCGCGTCGAAGAGGTGGGGCGAGGCGGGCAACAGGTGCAGTCCCCAGGCGGCGGCGATCGCCCTGCGGGCCGCGGCGCGGGGGAGCCGCACCGGGCGCGTGCCCAGCATCTCGCCCAGCATCTCCGCGTCGACCGGCGGCTCCGCGGCCAGGTTGAAGGCGCCGCGGACCTCTCCGGCGAGCGCGAGGACGTACGCCCGGGCCGCGTCGTCGGTGTGCAGCGCCTGCACCCGCAGCCCCGGAATGTCCGGGAGGAACGGCAGCATCTCCGGACGCGCCAGCGGCCCCGGCAGGAACCGTCCGCCGAAGATCCGGCGCTGCTCGCTCGCCGACTCCCGCTTGAACAGGAACGCCGGCCGCATCCGCACCACCCGCACCTCGGGATGCTCCCGCTCGAAGGTGTCCAGGGCGCGCTCCAGATACGCCTTCTCCCGGCAGTACGCCGCGTCCGGCCAGCCGTGTGTCGGCCATGACTCGTCCACCGCACGTCCCTTCGGCCCCGGCGAGTACGCCCCGACCGACGAGGCGTGCACCAGCGTCGGCACCCCCGCCCTCGCCACCGCCTCGAACACCCGGATACTGCCGAGGACATTGGTCCGCCACGTCACCGCCGGATCGTGCGTGGGCTGGAAGGCCCAGGCCAGATGCACCACCGCGTCGGCGTCCGCGAACACCTTGGCCAGATCCGTGCGCTCCGACGCCAGGTCGACCGGGGACCAGTCCGTCCGGGGCGGGGACCACTCGGGTATCCGCCGGGCCAGCCCCAGCACGGAGCCGACGTCCGATTCCTCGGCCAGGGCGCGCACCACGCTGGTACCGACGTTGCCGGTGGCGCCCGTGACCACGATCCTGCTGCCCGTCGTGCCGCTCACGATCGACTCCCTTCCAGGGGGAGGGACCGAGTACCCGGCTGGTGCGGGGTTCATGACGTCGGAGGTAATCGACCCGCTCGGCGCCGCGCGGAAGCATGAGGGACGTACCCACTGCACCGGATCCCGGGAGGACGTCCCATGCCGTACTTCGCCAGCCCCGCCGACGGTACACGGCTGCACTACGTCGACTACGGACCGGCCGACGGACCCGTGGCCGTCTTCGTCAACAGCGCCTACCTGGGCTCGGAGATGTGGGAGTTCCAGATGCCCCGGCTCGCCGAGGAGGGCCTGCGCTGCGTGGGCCTGGACCGCCGGGGGCACGGCCGCTCCGACGACGTGTGGGGCGGGTTCGACCTCGACACCCTCGCCGACGACCTGCACGGGCTCCTGGACCACCTGGACCTGCGGGAGGCGACCCTGATCGGTCACTCGATGGGCAGCGTCGAGATCACCCGCTGCCTCAGCCGGCACGGCACCGTGCGGGTGGCCCGGGTCGCCTTCGTCGCCGGGATCGCGCCGGGCGTGGTGCGCACCGCCGACAACCCGGACGGGGTGGACCAGGACGTGATGCTGGCCGCGAACGAGGTCTGCCGGCGCGACCGGGCGGCGTTCTTCCGTGACGGCGTCGACGCCTTCTTCGCCGTCGACCGCCCCGGCAACGACGTGTCCCCGGCGTACCGGGACCACATCGTCGACCGCGCGCTGATCTCCACGCCTCGCTCCACGGCCGCGGTCCAGGCGATGATCGCGGTCGTCGACGTCACCGCCGAACTCCCCAAGCTCGACCTGCCGGCCCTGGTGATCCACGGCACCCACGACACCTCGGCCCCCCTGGAGACGACGGCCCACCGGGCCGCCCGCCTCCTGCCCGAGGCCACCCTCAAGGTCTACGAGGACGCCGGCCACGGCCTCTTCGCCACCCACGCCGAGCAACTCACGGCGGATCTGCGGGAGTTCGTGGCCCACTGACGGGGACGGCTCGGCGGTGCCGGGAGATGATCACACCATGACCGAGATCATCCTGATGTCCGACCCGCGGGTCGCCGCCGTCCCCGTCGAGGAGAACGGGGAGCCGCTCGCCGACGTACGACAGGCCCTCATGGTCGACGACCTCAAGCACGAGGACGCCCACGGCGCGGAGTTCTTCCTGCGCCGCGGCGTCCTCGACCGCCTCGTCACCGCCCAGACCCTCCTCCCCGAGGGCCTGCGTCTGCTGTTCGCCGAGGGCTACCGGCCGCCTGCCCTCCAACGCCGCTACTTCGAGGAGTACGCCGGCGAACTGCGCGCAGCGCATCCGGACTGGACCGCCGACGCCGTCCGCACCGCCGCCAGCCGCTATGTCTCCCCGCCCGAGATCGCCCCGCACAGCGCGGGAGCAGCCGTGGACCTGACACTCGCCGACGCCGACGGTCGCGAACTCGACCTGGGGACACGGATGAACGCCAGTCCTGAGGAGAGCGACGGCGGCTGTTACACTGGTGCCGGGAACATCAGCTGCGAGGCCCGGGCCCACCGGGCGGTGCTGGGAGGGGCGCTGAGCGCGGCCGGGCTGGTCAACTATCCGACCGAGTGGTGGCATTGGTCGTACGGCGACCGGTACTGGGCGTTGCTGACCGGGGCTTCGGCCGCGTTGTACGGGCCCAGGGAAGCCGTCGGCCCCTAGGCGAACGCGTTCACGCCCGTCAGTCGCGCGGACAGGTCCCACAGGCGGGCTGCCTGGTCCGGGTCGATCGCCCACTGTTGGACGCCGTTGGTGGTCGACTCGTCCGGCGGGGCGATCTCGGCGATCTCGCAGTCCTCCAGGTAGACGCCGCCCAGGCCGTCCAGTTGGGGGGAGGTCGCCGCCCACACCTGGGTGGCGGCGCCCTGCTCCGGGGTCTTGAAGCCCTGTGGGTTGAGGACGTTGCCGTCCGCGTCGATCCAGCCGCGTTCGATCATCTCCTCCTTGGGGATGTGCCGTTGGAGGGGCGTGAGGATGCCGCCGGGGTGCAGGGAGAAGGCGCGGACACCGGCGTCACGGGCCAGCCGGTCGAGGTGGACGGCGAAGAGGACGTTCGCGGTCTTGGCCTGGCCGTATGCCTCCCACTTGTCGTAGCCGCTCGTCCACTGCACGTCGTCCCAGCGCATGCCGGAGAAGTGGTGGGCGCGGGAGGAGACGGAGACGACGCGGGCGCCGCCCGCGGCGATCGCCGGCCACAGCCGGTTGACGAGGGCGAAGTGACCGAGGTGGTTGGTGGCGAACTGCGCCTCCCAGCCAGGACCCACCCGTGTCTCCGGGCACGCCATGATCCCGGCGCTGTTGATCACGATGTCGACGGTCCGTCCGGAGGTCAGGAACCGGTCGGCGAAGGAACGCACGCTCTCCAGGTCCCCGAGGTCCAGCTCGTCCACCTCGACGCCGGTCACACCGGCCAGCGCCTCCTCGGCGGTGGCCCGGCGCCGCGCCGGGACGACGACATGGGCGCCCGCCCTGGTCAGGGCCCGGGTCGTCGCCAGGCCGAGGCCCGAGTAACCGCCGGTGACCAGCGCGAGCTTCCCCGTGAGATCGACGCCCCGCAGGACGTCGTCGGCGGTGCTGGTCGCGCCGAATCCGGATCCGATCTTGTGCTGTGCAGTGGTCATGCCGTGAACGCTACGAAGTGAAGTGCGCTCGAAGTCAAGCCGGGACCGGGGCCGGACGCGGAAGGGCCCCGACCGGACGGGGGAATCTCGGTCGGGGCCGTCGAAGGGTGGGCACGAATGGCGGTCGCCTCTCGGCGAGGGGCTCCACAGGGCTTCAGCCGAACGATCGTCCCTGTGGGCGAATGGTGAGGCCCGGGGACACTGTCCCATCCGCACCCACGGTTTGTTCAACGGCGAACTACCGTGTGGTGTTCCGCCGTTGGGCCCCTTCCGCGGTGATCTGCGTCACCCGCGCGCGGTGGCCGGAACGGTGTCCGCCCACAGGTTCTCGGCCTGCAGCAGCAGCGACCCGAGAACCGTCGTACGGTCCGCCCCGTACCCGGCCTGCTCCCGCAACCCCTCCTGCAGCCGCCGGTGCAGCTCGCGCCGGGTGTCCTCGACCCGCTCGTCCACCTCCTCCTCGCCGGGCCCGTCGAGGAGTCGGCGCCCCTGCGCGTGGCAGGCCCGCGCGATCAGCTCCAACAGCCGCCCGTAGGTGTGCAGCACCGGGGCGTCGGGCGGCGTGGGCGTCCGTTCGTCCTGGGCGGCGACCGCGAGGGTGCGGGTGAGTGTCACCACGTGTCCGGTGATCCGGCTCCAGCGCTCGTCCTCGCAGTCGGGCGGTATGTCCGAGGGCAGCCGACGCAGCCTGCGCAGCGGCCTGCTCGTCAGGCGCAGACTCTCCCGGCTCCAGCGGCGGGCCGAGCGCACCGCCTCCAGCCGGCGTTCGAGCCGCGCGGCGCCGTGCTCCCAGCCGCCCACGGTCGCCGCGTCCCAGCGCTCGTGCCGCATGTCGTCGGCGACCGTCCGCAGCACGTCCCCCGCCTCCTCGGCGAGGGTCGCGAGGTTCTCCCGGACGTCCCGGAGATGGATCGGCGGCAGCACCAGCGCGTTGACGGCGATCCCGATCACGGCGCCGAGCGCCGCCTGCCCCACCCGGTGCCCGACCGTGGCCGCGGTGACGCTGCCGGCGGCGAGTGTGAACACCGCGGTGGTGGCGCCGTAGATGCCCTGGTCGCCGAAGCGGTACCAGTTCGAGAGCAGCATCAGCACCGGTAGGCACACCGCCAGCGCGCCCAGCGTGTTCCCGGTGACCGCCTGGGCGAGTGAGGCGAACACCGTGCCGGTGCAGATCGCCGCGAACTGCTGCGCCGCGCGCCGCAGGGAGCTGTACACGGTGGCCTGCACCAGGACCATCGCCACCCAGGGAGCCATCAGGGCCATCGGGTCGGCCATGCCGTCGCTCGCCACGAACCACGCCAGCACCGCCGCCCCCGCGGCCTTCAGCGACTGCACGACCAGATCCCGCTCCCGGCCCGGCGAGCGCCAGGCCGCCCGCACGTTGCGTCCGACGCCGGTCCACTGCCCGCCCTGTGCTGATCGTCGTACCGCTTCGGTCACTCGCGTCATCCGGTGCGGGTAACCGAAGATCGGCGGACCACAGCAGGCCGGGCACAGTGACGTGCCGCACTCGGAGCCGGACTGCGGGCCGTACTCAGGCCAGCGGGCTGCCCTCCAGGTCGGCCAGGAGGTGCGCGGGGTCGTCGTACACCGCCTCGGCGCCCGCCTCCTCCAGATCGGCGCGCGGGATTCCGCCGCACAGCACGCCGACACAGCGCACGCCGGCCCGGGTGGCCGCGCGCATGTCCCACACGGTGTCGCCGACGAAGACCGCGCGTTCGGCGGGCACCCCGGCGAGCTCCAGGGCGTGCTCGACGGGCTCGGGGGCCGGCTTGCCCTCCTCGACGTCGTCGGCGCTGGCCGTGGCATGGATCGCCTCGTCGGCGGAGAGCGCGCGCCGCAGCGCGGACAGTTCCGGGCCGCTCGCGGAGGTGGCCAGCACCACCCGCCAGCCGTCGTGATGGAGCCGTCGCAGCAGCCGGCCGGCGTCCTCCAGCGCGGGCAGCCGGTCGAAGTACTGCGCGTACAGCGTCTTGTGCGCGGCGCTCAGCTCGCCGTCCTGGTCCTTGTCCCGCTCCTCGCCCAGCACCCGGGTGATCAGATCCTCCGAGGGCAGGCCGACGGACCGGTGGATGGCGTGCATGGGCACCTGGTGGCCCGCCTGCCGGAACGCCTCCCACCAGGTCGCCACGTGCAGGTGGTTGGTGTCCACGAGGGTTCCGTCGACGTCGAACACGGCCGCCCGTTCCATACGCTCTCCCTTGCTCGCTCCTCGCTCGGGTACCACGTCACCGGCCCGCCACGCCCGCCGGCGTGTGCCGTTGGCGGGTCCAGGCGAGCAGGTCGTCGAGCGCCCAGGTGTTCACCACCCGCTCGGCCGGCACCCCGCACTCCTCGGCGCGGGCGCAGCCGAGGATCTGCCAGTCCAGCTGGCCGGGCGCGTGCGCGTCGGTGTCGATCGAGAAGAGCACGCCCGCCTGAACCGCGCGGCGCAGCAGCCGCCGGGGCGGGTCCAGCCGCTCGGGGCGGCTGTTGATCTCCAGGGCGGTGCCCGTCTCGGCGCACGCGGCGAACACCTCGTCCGCGTCGAACTCCGACTCGGGCCGCCCCCGCCCGGTCACCAGCCTGCCGGTGCAGTGCCCGAGCACGTCGGAGTGCTCGTCGCGGACGGCGGCCACCATGCGCCGGGTCATCGAGCGGGCGTCCATGCGCAGCTTGGAGTGCACCGACACCACGACCACGTCCAGCCGTTCGAGGAGTTCGGGTTCCTGGTCCAGCGAGCCGTCCTCGAGGATGTCGCACTCGATGCCGGTCAGCAGCCGGAACGGCGCCCAGGTCTCGTTCAGCCGCGCCACCACGTCCAGTTGCTCCCTCAGCCGTTCCGGCGACAGCCCGCGCGCGACCGTCAGCCGCGGCGAGTGGTCGGTCAGGGCCGCCCACTCGTGCCCGAGGGCCGCGGCGGCCCGTCCCATCTCCTCGATCGGGCTGCCGCCGTCCGACCAGTCCGAGTGCAGATGGCAGTCCCCGCGCAGCCGCGCCCGCAGCTCCGCCCCCGCCCGGTCCTCGTCCGCCGCCCCGGCCTCGTCCTCCAGCTTGCGCAGATAGCCGGGCACCTGCCCGGCCAGTGCCTCCTGGACGACCTGGGCCGTCTTCGGGCCGACCCCCTTCAGCGACTCCAGCGACCCGGCGGCGGCCCGGTCGCGCACCTCGTCCGCGGGCAGCTTCGCCAGCACGCGGGAGGCCGTACGGAAGGCGCGGACACGGTAGGTCGGCGCCAGGGACCGCTCCAGCAGGAAGGCGATCCGGTCCAGTGCCTCGACGGGATCCATGGCTCCAGGGTTCCCCGGCCGCACGGATCTCGCACGGTTTGTGCCCGCTCACCCGGGGTACTGCGATGCCCCACCCTCAGCGACGATCAGGAGGTCGGCGATGTCCCCATCAGCTTCCGGCAAGGTGGCCGTGGTCACCGGCTCCGACTCGGGGATCGGCCGCGCCACGGCCGTCCGGCTGGCCGAGGCGGGCATGGACGTCGGCATCACCTGGAACACCGACCGCAAGGGCGCCGAGGAGACCGCCGACGAGGTGCGCGCCCACGGGCGCCGGGCCGAGGTGGCCCACCTGGACCTGACCGGCCTGCCCGAGGCCGCCGACACGGTCGACGAGCTGTGCGAACGGCTCGGCCGCCTCGACGTCCTGGTCAACAACTCCGGTACGGGCACCATGACCCCGTTCCTCGATCTGGACCTCGACACCGTGCGCGAGGTCCTCGACGTCGATCTGGTCGGCCCGTTCCTGTGCGGGCAGCGGGCGGCTCGGCAGATGATCCGGCAGGGGGACGGCGGCCGCATCGTCAACGTCACCTCCGTCCACGAGCACCAGCCGAGGGTCGGCGCGGCCCCGTACTGCGCGGCCAAGGGCGGTCTGGGACTGCTCACCCAGGTGATGGCCCTGGAACTCGCCGAGTACGGCATCACCGTCAACGCCGTCGCGCCGGGTGAGATCGCCACGCCGATGACCGGCCAGGAGGACGGCGACGTGCACACCGAGCCCCGTCCCGGCATCCCGCTCGGCCGGCCCGGTGACGCCCGCGAGGTGGCCGCCGTCATCGCCTTCCTCGCGAGCCCCGACGCCGGCTACGTCACCGGCGCGTCCTGGAGCGTGGACGGCGGCATGCTGCGGATGGGCCCGCAGGCGGGCTCGCATCTCCGCAGCGACGACTGGCGGCGGCCCTGAGCGGGCGGCCGTGAGACTGCGCACCAGCCACTGCGACCGTCCCGGCTTCAGCCGCGTCCGCTGCGGGCGCGGCTTCCGCTACCGGGACGAGACCGGCGCGCCCCTGAAGGACCCGGCCCATCTCGACCGCATCCGCGGCCTGGTCATCCCGAGGGCCTGGCGGGACGTGTGGATCTGCCCCTGGCCCAACGGGCATCTGCAGGCCGTCGGCACCGACGACGCCGGACGCCGCCAGTACCTCCACCACGAGCGGTTCCGCGCGCGTCAGGAGCAGGCCAAGCACGAACACGTCCGCCAGGTCGCCCGTACCCTGCCCGAACTGCGCGCCGAGGTGGCGGCCGACCTGGCCGGACGCGGACTGAGCCGGGCCCGGGTCACCGCCTGCGCCGTGCGCCTGCTGGACCTGGGCTTCTTCCGCATCGGCAGCGACCGGCACACCAGGCAGAGCGAGACCTACGGCCTGACGACGATGCTGCGCGAGCATGTCACCTGCCGCCGTGGTGAGATCGAGTTCGGTTACCCGGCCAAGGGGGGCGTCGAGCTCGTACGGGCCCTCGTCGACGAACAGGCGCACGCCGTCGTACGGTCCCTGGCGCGTCGCCGGCGTCGTGAGGAGCGGCTGTTCGTGCACCGGGACCGGGGCTCCTGGCACGATCTGCACGGCGACGACCTGAACGAGGCGCTGCGGCGGCTGTCCGGGACGGAGATCACCGCGAAGGACTTCCGCACCTGGCCCGCCACGGTCCTCGCCGCCGTCGCGCTGTCCGTCCCCACCGCGCGGGCCCGTGCCACCGCCGCGGCCCGCCGGCGGCAGATCGCCCGCGCGGTCCGCGAGGTCAGCCACTACCTGGGCAACACGCCTGCCGTGTGCCGGGCCTCCTACATCGACCCGAAGGTGTTCGAGCTGTTCGAGCAGGACGTCACGATCGCCGACGCGCTCACCCGGCTGGGCGAGCACGGCGAGTTCGGCCGCCCGGCCACGCAAGGCGCCGTCGAGCGGGCGGTGCTGGATCTGCTGGGGAGCGGGCGATGACGGGTCGCCGTCCGCCTCGCGTTCTACGCTCTATGGCATGACCGAACAAGGAGTTCCGCACATCGCCCATCCGCGGGTTCTGGTGCTCGGGGTGTGCCCGGGCAGGCCGGGCGAGGCCCCCTTCCGGATCGTGGAGATCGACGGTCAGGTCATCGGCGAGGCCCGGGCCCTCACCGACGTGCTGGAGGCCGCCGCCTCGTACGGCATCCCCATCCACGACCTCGACGACCCGGACCTGATCCGCTGGGTGGGAGGCGACAAGTACACCTGGACGAAGCACTGAGCAGACGGCTCAGCCGACCGTCCACTTCTGGTTGGCGCCGCCCGTGCACGTCCAGATCTGCAGCCGGGTGCCGTTGGCGGCGTTGTTGTCGGTCACGTCCAGGCACTTGTTCGCCTGTGGGTTGACGATGTCGTGCGCCCCGGTGACGGTCCACTTCTGGTTGGGGCCGCCGGTGCAGTCCCACAGCTGGACGGTCGAGCCGTCCGCGGTGCCGTTGCCGGTGACGTCCAGGCACTTGCCGAGCGCGCGAACGGTGCCGTCGGAGCCGACGGTCCACTCCTGCGCGGCGGTGCCGTTGCAGTCGTAGAGCTGAACGGGCGTGCCGTTGGCGGGGTTCGCGCCGGCGACGTCCACGCACTTGCCGGCCAGGCCCCGGATCGCCGTCCCCGTGGGGGTGTCGCCGGTCGTGACCGACACCGAGTCGACGACCAGCGTTTGCGGGAAGGAGGTCGAGCCGTCCGGGTCGCCGGGCCAGTAGCCGCCCACGGCCAGGTTCAGGATCAGGAAGAACGGCTTGTTGAACACCCAGGTCCTGCCGCCGAGATCGGCGGGGGTGCGCCGCTGGTAGACGGTGCCGTCCACGGACCAGGTGATCGAGTCCGGTGCCCAGTCGACGGCGAAGGTGTGGAAGGCGTCCGCGAAGACCTGCCCGCCCGGCAGGGAGTAGGCGGCGCCGATGCCGCCCGAGCCGGAGTAGCCGGGCCCGTGGATGGTGCCGTGCACGGTGGAGGGCTCGAAGCCGACGTTCTCCATGACGTCGATCTCGCCGGAGTCCGGCCAGTTCACCGGCGTGCCCAGCATCCAGAACGCGGGCCACATGCCCTGCCCCCGCGGGATCTTCATCCGCGCCTCGACGTGCCCGTACTGGGCGGTGAACCTGCCGGAGGTGTTGAGCCGGGCCGAGGTGTACTGGCAGGTGCCGTACCAGCACGGGTAGTTGGCCGGGTTCTCACGCCGGGCGGTGATCACCAGATGACCCTGGCCGTCCAGGGCCGCGTTGCGGGTGCCGGGCGTGTAGTACTGCCGCTCGTGGTTGTTGACGTTGTCGCCGGTCTCGGTCTGCCACTTGGCGGGGTCGACGGCGGCACCGGCGGGCCCGTCGAACGTGTCGGAAAAGGCCACCACGGCGGCGGCCGTGGGCGGATCCGCGTGCGCCGCTCCGGTCGCGGCGGACGCGACCAGCACGGCGGACAGGGCGGCGAACAGACATCGGCGCAGCAGTCGTGGGGAGGCCACGGCACTTCCTTCCATGCGGCGGCCGGGCGCACGGATGCGCCCGGCCGAGGTGGGGGTGAAGGCGTCGCCTCTTGATTTAAGGAGTGAGATAAGGAGGGCGTCAATACCTTGGTACGGACCAGGGGTTGAGGTGTCCGGCTAAGCGCTCTTTGTCCCCTTGGCGGGCCGGCGCGGGACCCGTTCCCGTGCGTGCACCCTGCCCATCCGCCGCCCCAGGACGATCCAGCCGATGAGCGCGCCGCTGGTGTTGAGGATGACGTCGTCGATGTCGAAGGCGCGTCCGTCGACCAGCGCACCCTGGGCGAACTCCACGAGCAGCATGACCGCGGCGGTCAGCAGCAGCACGCGCAGCAGCCCGCGTGCTCGCGGCGCGACGACGGGGATGAGAACCCCGAACGGGACGCCCAGCAGAATGTTGCCGCCGATCTGCTTCACGGCGTCGCGCAGCGCCGGCTGTTCGATGTAGGCCCGGATCGAGCGGCCCGGATGCAGATTGGTGTGCACCAGCGAGGTCGAGGCGGGCGAGGGCTCCAGCGTCAGCTTGGCCAGCACCACGGCGAAGGCCACCATGAACCCGAAGGCGACCAGCATCGCCAGCAGCCGGATCGGCAGGGGCAGGACATGCCGCTCGCGCGGCTCAGGACGGGAGGCCGGCTCGGCCCTCGCCCTCCTCCAGAATGTGCCGCCCTTGGCCGGTGCGCCGCTCTTCGCGGGCTTCGCGGTCTTCTCCGCTCTGCCGTTCTTCGCGGGCTTCGCGGCCTTGTCGGATTTGGCGAAACCCAGGCGCCATGCGGAACGTGGACGCAAGGCTGCACGGGCCATCCGGTCCTCCAGTCTTCAACTTCCCAGTGTCGTAAGGCGGTTACCCCCACATCCGCCGACGATGCCGCCGTGCCCGGTTCCGGGGTGGTGCGCCCGCACGGTTTTTCTTCCCGCTGTCGGGGCAACCGGGCGGTGAGCCGAGCGCGCCGCCCCCCGCGGCGCCCACCGCGATGCTTGGATGCCGCGGAAGGACGGACCGGACCTCTCGCCGCGACGGCGTGCGAGCTGAGCCCGAGGAGGTGGCGCATGACCCCGCGGACCGCGCTCCTCGCGGCGGCCGAACTGCTGGGCTGGTGGATCGCGCTCGCCCTGCTCTGGCTGGTCCTCATCAGCACCGTCGACACCCTCGAACTCGCGGTCGGCGCGGCCTCGGCCCTTGTCGGCGCCCTCGCCGCGCGGGCCGCGCGACGGGCGGTGACCGGATCGTGAACGGCTGGCTGCTCGCCGCGACCGTCGGTCTCGCCGGCGGCCTGGGCGCGGCCCTGTGGGGCGTCGCCACCGGCCCGCTGCGCCGCCGCGTCGTGGCGCAGAACCTGTCCACCGCCCTCGCCTGCCCGGGCCTGCTGCTCCTCTCCCAGGCCTACAACCGGCCGTCGTACGTCGACCTCGGTCTGGTCCTCGCCTTGCTCGGCCCGGTCGGCACCCTGGTCTTCGCTCGGCTGCTCGCCGACGAACTGGCCGAGGACCCGCCGCGCGCCTGGGGCCTGACCTGGACGGTCGCCGGCCTCGGCGCGGCCGCGGTGACCGCCCTGTGCGTGGCGACCGGCCCCAGCCGGGCGATGGTCAAGCTACTGGTCATCGGTGCCCTGCTGATCAGCGGCAACGTCATCGCCTCCCGTGCCCTGTCCGGCGGCTTCCGGGGAGTCCGCGGTGGCTGACGCGGTGATCGTCGTCGCGCTGCTGCTGGTCGCGGCGTCCGCCACGGTGGCCGTGGCGACCCGCGACCCGATGCGCCAGGCCCTCGTCCTGTCCGTCCTCGGCGTCGTCCTCGCCGTGCTGTTCACCGTCCTGCAGGCACCGGACGTCGGCCTCTCCCAGCTCGCCGTGGGTTCCGCCCTCACCCCGCTGCTGCTGATGCTCGCCGTGCGCAAGATCGGACGGCGCGGCCGGGAGAAGGAAGGCGAGCGGTGACCCGGCGCGCCCGACTGTGGGTCCTGCTGACCGGCGGCGCGGGCCTGGCCGTCCTGCTGGTCGCCGCCTGCCTGAGACTGCCGCACTTCGGCGGCGACCGGCACCCCTACGGCGACCGCGCGGTCCACGCCTCCCTGGCCCGGCGCACCGCCAACACCATCTCCTCCGTCAACTTCGACCAACGCGCCTTCGACACCCTCGGCGAGATGACCATCCTCTTCGCGGCCGTCCTGGGCTGCGTGGTGCTGCTGCGCCAGACCCAGGACGAGCGGCGCGCCCGCCCCGAACCCGCCGAGGTGGCCCGGCCGGTGCGCCGCTACGCCCTGCTCGTCCTGCCCGTCGCCCTGCTGACCGGCCTCTACATCGTCGCCCACGGCCAGCTCAGCCCCGGCGGCGGCTTCCAGGGCGGGGTCGTCGCCGCGACCGCCCTGCACCTGCTCTACCTCGGCGCCGACTACGCCGCCCTGGAACGCGTCCGCCCGGTCGGCAGATACGAGGTCGGCGACGCGCTGGCCTCCTCCGCCTACGTCGTCACCGGCATCGCCGGCCTCATCGGCGGCACGGCCTTCCTGGCCAACACCCTGCTGCCGTACGGCACCTTCAACACCCTGTCCTCCGGCGGCACCGTGCCGCTGCTGAACGCGGCCATCGGCATGGAGGTCGCCTGCGCGGTCGTCGTCCTGCTCGCCCGCTTCCTGGACCAGGCCGTCGAGATCGAGGAGGAGAGCGGGAGATGAGATCCGTGATGGACGTGCTGCCGTACCTGGTGGCCGCGTGGGTCTTCCTGGCCGGCTGTTACGGCCTGGCCACCAGCCGCAACCTCATCCACGCCGTGGGCTGTCTGTCCGTCTGCCAGGCCGGCACCTATGTCCTGCTGCTGGCCGTCGGCTACCGGGACAAGGCCACCGCCCCGGTCTTCTCCGACATCAAGCCCGGCTCCCGCCCGGTCGTCGACCCGATCGTCCAGGCGCTGACCCTCACCGACGTCGTCGTCGGCGCCACCGTCACCGCCCTGCTCCTCGCGCTCGTCGTCCAGATCGCCAAACGCCACGGCACCGTCGACCCCGACGAACTCTCCGAGCTGCGCGGCTGATGAACGACCTGCTGCCGCTCCTGGCCGCCGTCCCCCTCCTCGGGGCCGCCCTGCTCGTCGCCGTCGGCCGCCGGCTGCCCCGGGTCGCCGCCGAGTCCGCGGGCTGCGCGGTGTCGGCCGCGACGGCCGGACTCGCCCTTGTGCTGCTGCTCGGCTCCTCGCCGCCGATGACGGAATGGGTGGGCGGCTGGACGCCCGTCGACGGCCACAGCGTCGGGATCGTCCTGACCGGCGACGGACCCGGCCTCGGCATGGCCGCGCTCGCCTCGCTGCTGACCCTGGCGGCGCTGGTCTACTCCTGGCACTACTTCGACGAACCGCCACGCCGCCACGCCGGCTCCTTCCCGGCGCTGATGCTGCTGTTCCAGGGCGGCATGTGCGGGTTCGCGATCGCCGGCGACCTGTTCAACATGTTCGTCTGGTTCGAGCTGATGAGCGTCGTCGCCTACGCGCTGACCGGCACCCGGGTCGAGGAGGCCAGGGCCGTGCAGGGCGCGCTGAGTTTCGCCGTCGTCAACTCCCTCGGCGCGTACGCCATGCTGATGGGCATCGGACTGCTGTACGCGCGCACCGGCGAGCTGGCGCTGACGCAGATCGGGCGCGGTCTCGACGCGCACGGCGCGCCGGACGCGCTCACCCTCGCGGGCTTCGTCCTCGTCCTGACCGGTCTGCTGGTCAAGGCCGCCGCCGTCCCCTTCCACTTCTGGCTCCCGGACGCACACGCCGTCGCCCCCACCCCCGTGTGCATGCTGCTGTCCGGTGTCATGGTCGAACTCGGCGCCTACGGCGTCTGGCGCGTGTACGGCACCGTCTTCGCCGGCCCCGGCGGCGTCCCGCCCCACGACCTGCGGCGCGCTCTGGTGATGCTCGGCGTGCTCACGGTGGTGATCGGCGCGGTGATGTGCTGGTACCAGCGGCACATCAAACGGCTGCTCGCCTACTCGACGGTCGCCCACACCGGGCTCTTCCTCATCGGCATCGGTGTGCTGACCCCCGAGGCCGACGACGGGGTCGCGCTGTACGTCCTCGGACACGCCGGCGTGAAGGCCGCCCTGTTCGCCCTCACGGGCATCCTCCTCGACCGCTACGGCAGCGTCGACGAGCACGCCCTGCACGGGCGCGCCCGCACGTTGCGCGGGGTGGCCGTGATGTACGTCCTCGGGGGCCTCGCCCTCGCGGGGCTGCCGCCGTTCGGCACCGCGCTCGGCAAGTCCGTCGCCGAGGAGGCGGGGGGCGGCCCGCTGACCGTGCTGTACGTCGTGGGGAGCGCCGTGACCGCCGCGGCCGTGCTGCGCGTCGCCGCCGGGGTGTTCCTCGGCCTCGGCCCCACACCGCCGGACCAGGGCGACTTCGAGACGACCGGCTCGGGCGAACAGCCGGAGACGCGACACCGCATCCGGCGGATCCCGGACACCATGACGGCGGTGCCGGCCGTGCTGCTGGCCGCAGCGCTCGCCGTGGGCGTGGGCCCCGGCTTCGGCGACGTCGTGGCGCGCTCGGTGAACGAGGCCGGGTCCGGCGGGGTGATCGGCTCCGTGGAGTGGACGGGACCGGGCGTGCTGCTCGGCCTGCTGTCGACCGGGCTCGCCGTGGGCCTTGCCGCCCTCGCCGCCGTCCGCCCGAAACTGCTGACGTGCCCGGACTGGGCGCTGCCGCTGCGGCGCCTGCAGTCCGGGCACGTCGGGGACTACGTGGCATGGGTGCTGGTCGGGGCCGCCCTGCTCGGCGCACTGGCGCTGCCGGGAGTGCTGGGCGGCTGATCAGCTCTGGTAGGAGACGTGCACCTCCTTGAAGCCGAGCGAGTGCAGCAGTCCCTGGAGCATGTCGACGGTGTTGGTCTCGGCGCGCTGGGTCAGCCCGCTGTCCTTGGCGGCCTCGCCGATGTGCTTCACCGCGAGCTTCTGCACCGCCTGCTCACCGTTGGGGTTGTCCGAGAAGAAGTCGCCGAGGCGGTCCAGCAGACCGCGCTGCTTGGAGACGGCGTAGGAGCGGTCGGGGTCGAGGGCCGGCTTGCCGAGCGCCGCGTGCGGCAACCGGATGGTGGCGGACGTACGGTCGCCGTTGACCGTCACGTCGTCCTTGCCGACCTTGCCCAGGTCGACATAGGCGTCGACGGTGCCCGCCCCGACGTACAGGGTGCGGCTGCCGCGGATCGCGTCGGGCAGATACTTGGTGTCCTTCTCCAGATCCACCACGACCTGGAAGTTGCCGGATGCGGCGTCGTAACGGCTCATGTCCTGAATGGACTGCAGCAGCGCGGGACCGGTGCGGTCGTGCGTCTGCGTCCCGAACAGGTCCTTGAGACCGGGCAGCACACTCAGCCGGATCCCGGCGAAGAACACCACGAGCACCAGCACGACGGCGCTCACCGCCTTCGCCCAGCCGGGCATGCGCCTGGACACGCGCCTGATGGGAGTCGTCATGGCCGCGGTCCTCCTTCCTGACTACTTCCACGGATGCCCGCCAAATCCCTTGGCAGACCGTGTCGTTGGCCGATCGATATCTGGTGGGGGCACACGGCGCGCACTAGCGTGGGAGAACTGTCCGTGCCGGCACCCCTGGAGTCCCGGATGAGTACAGACAGCACATCCCTCTCCCGCTGCCCCATGCACCGCATCGACCTCCCCGAGGCCGGTCCGCCCCGGCGCACCGCGCTGGCCACCGGCACCCCGGTCTGGCTCGTGACCCGCTACGCCGACGTCCGCCAGGTGCTCATGGACCACCGCTTCGACAGGCGTTCGCTGCACGCGGACGACGCGCCGCCGCTGCTCGTCGTGCCGAACCTGCTGGGGGACCCGGACGGGATGGTCAACCTCGACGGCGAACCGCACCAGCGGCTGCGCGGCACCGTGCAACGGGCGTTCACGCCCCGTGCGATCGCCCGCTGGCGGCCCTGGGTGGCCTCGGTCGTCGACACGCTCCTCGACGACTTCGCGGCCCGGGAGCGGCCGGCCGACATCGTCGAGGGGTTCACCCGTCCGCTGCCCGTCTCGGTGATCTGCCGGCTGATGGGCCTCGACCACCTCGACCGCGAGCGCATCCGGCACTGGGCCGACCACGCCCTCTCCGGGGGCGCGCACACGCGGGAGGAGGTCGTGGCCGCGATGTCGGAGTTCGCGGAGTTCGGCGCCCGTCTGGTCGCCGAACGGCGCGAGGCCCCCGGCGACGACCTGGTCAGCGGTCTGGTGGCGGCGGGCGACACCCTCGGCATCGACGAACGGCAGCTCGTGCGGCTGGTGTGCGGTCTGGTGGTGGCCGGGCACGAGACGACCATGACGGCGCTCGGCAACCTCGTCGTCTACCTCCTCACCGACGGACGGGACGTCTACGCCGGTCTTGCCGAGGGGGAGGAGACGGCCGCCACCGCCGCCGAGCAACTGCTGCGCGCCGTCCCGCTCAGCGAGGGCCGCGTCCTGCCCGGGCTGCTCCGGCGGGCCGTCGAGGACACCGAGGTCGGCGGTGTCAGCATCCCGGCGGGCAGCGTGGTCGCCGTACAGACCAACTCCGCCAGCCGCGACACCGCCGTCTTCCCGCCCGGCCCGCCGGATCCCTTCACCCCGCTGCCCGCGCCCACCGTCGTCTTCGGCGCCGGCCCCCACCACTGCCTCGGAGCCTGGCTCGCCCGCCTGGAACTCGGCCTCGCCCTGCACCGCCTCGCCTCCCGCTTCCCCGGCCTGCGTGCCGAGTTCACCCCGGAGACGATCGACTGGCGTGAGGGCCAGATGACCCGGAGCCCACGCACCCTGCCGGTGTCGTGGTGAAGCGGTTCGGGGGAGTGAGCCGGCGCGGCCGCCCCTGCCCCGCCCGCTCCGGCCAGGCCCCCCGGCCACCGCGCCGCCCCGGATCCACACGCCGACCGGGCAGCACATGCGCCGCGCGGCCGCTTCCCGGAGGCCGTCGGCACCTTCCGCCCGCACCGGGCCGCCCGGCACGCAGTGCCCGGAGAGGGCACGCCGGCAGTCACCGGCCACCTCGGCGCGGGCACGGCCGAATGGGGGCTAGTGCGCCCGCAGCTCCCGGTCGCCCGACGGGCGGGACCACCACACGCCCTCGCCGTGGGTGAGGCCGGGCAGGCGCAGCTCGATCTCGCGCACCCGGCGGGCCGGCAGCTCGCCGGTGATCAGCCAGGAGGACGGGCCGGGCGTGGTCCCGGTGAACTCCGCGCCGTGTGAGGCGAGTTCGGCGGTCACCGGGGCCAGGGCGTCGAGCGGAACCTCCGTCTCGAACGCGTGGTACGGCTCGTACAGCCGCGTCCGCGCTGCCTGAAGCGCGCGGCGCAGCACCACCGGGGTGAGACCCCGGAAGTCGGCCGCCGTGCTGATCGGCGAGCAGTAGCCGGAGCGGATCAGCGTCACCCGGTAGTCGGTGACCGGCGCGCCCGACAGCCCGGTCAGCATGCCGGCGTGCACCGCGTCCTCGATGGCCTGGTGGAAGGCGCGGGGGAGTGCGCCCAGTTCCGTCTCGTACGTGAACACCCCGCCGGAGTCGCGCGGTCCCGGCGCCACCCGCAACCCGATCGTCGCCCAGTAACGGGTGCCCAGGTGCCACGGCATCTCGGCGCAGGCCTCGCCCACGCCCCGCGGCCGCTCCAGGAACCGCACCCGGCCCGGCTCGAAGTCCGCCTCGACGCCGAAGTCCTGGGCCAGCGTCGCCGCGATCACCTCCATCTGGACCTCGCCGTACAGCAGCAGCGCGGTGGCTCCCCCGGGCGCCGGCCGGGCGTGGATCAGCGGGTCCTGGTCGGCGAGGGCCAGGAGGGCCTCACGCAGTCGCGCCGCCTGCTCCGGGCGCCGGGCACGGGCCACGGTCTCCAGTGTCGGGGGCGCGAACTGCGCCGCGCGGTCGCTGAGTTCACCGAGCCGGTCACCCACGCGCACTCCACCCAGCCCGCCGATCGCCGCGATGTTCCCGGCGGTCAGGGGCCCCTCCCGGCCGACGACGTCCAGGCGGTGGGCCCGACCGGCGACCTCGGTGGTCCGGCCGTCGGCCTCGCGCCGCAGGAACGTCAGCCGCTGGCGCTGCGCCACCTCACCGTCGTACAACCGCAGGTACGCCGTCCGCTCGCCGCCCGGGCCGGGCCGTACGGCGAACATGGTGCCGCGTGGTCCGGCGGCACCGGACGTCGGGGCCGGGGGGATCAGGCGGATCACCGTGTCCACGAGACCGGCGACGCCCTGGCCGCCGAGCGCCGAGCCGAACAGGACGGGGTGGAAGGAGCCGCCGGCCGTGTGCGCCGCGAGGGCCTTGGAGAGGTCGTCGGCGGTCGGCTCGGGGCCGTCGACGAGCGCCGCGAGGATGCCCGGGTCGACCTCGGCGAGCCCCCCGGCCAGCCGCTGATCCCCGGCCGGGCGGGATGTCACGCGCGCGTCGGGGGTGCCGATGCCCGTCACGTCCGTGAGCGGGGCGACGTACGGCGTCAGCTTGCTGCGGATGTCGGCGAGCAGGCCCTCACCGCGGGCACCCGCCCGGTCGATCTTGTTGACGAAGACCAGGGTGGGCAGCCGCAGCCGCCGCAGTGTCCTCATCAGCACCCGCGTCTGCGCCTGCACGCCCTCCACGGCGGACAGCAGCAGGATCGCGCCGTCGAGGACCTCCAGGGCCCGCTCGACCTCGGCGATGAAGTCGGAGTGACCGGGTGTGTCGATCAGGTTGACCTGGGTGTCACCGACGGTGAACGCGGCGACTGCGGAGCGGATGGTGATGCCGCGCTGCCGCTCGATCTCCCCGTCGTCCGTACGGGTGTCACCCTTGTCGACGCTGCCGAGACGGTCGATCGCTCCGTGGTCGAACAGCAGCCGCTCGGTCAGGCTGGTCTTACCGGCGTCGACGTGGGCCAGAATTCCGATGTTCAGGGTGTGCATGCGGGGTCGAGTCCTCGAGAACCGTGGGCCAGTGGGGGCGCTGGTTGATTCCGAGGAGTCGGCGCATGCGAGGAATCCTGACGTGAGAGAACACGGACGGCGCCATCATGGCGCGCGGCCGGGGGCGGTCCGCAACCGAATATCCGGCCCGAAGGCGGGCCCGTAGCATGATGCCGTCCCCCCGTCATGATCATGCGAGGAGCGGATCGTGCGAGACATCTCCGTGTTCAGCGGCAGCGCCCACCCCGAGCTCGCCGCCGAGGTGTGCGCGCATCTGGGTGTGCCGCTCAGTCCCACCCGGGTCAGCCGCTTCGCCAACGACTGCCTCGAGGTGCAGCTGCAGGCCAACTGCCGCGAGCGTGACGTCTTCCTGATCCAGCCGCTGGTCAAGCCGGTCCAGGAGAACCTGGTCGAGCTGCTGCTGATGTGCGACGCCGCGCGCGGGGCCTCGGCGGCCCGGATCAGCGTCGTCATGCCGCACTACTCCTACGCCCGCTCCGACAAGAAGGACGCGCCGCGCATCTCCCTCGGCGGCCGGCTCGTCGCCGACCTGATGGTGGCGGCGGGCGCGAGCCGTGTCCTGACCATGACCCTGCACTCGCCGCAGGTGCACGGCTTCTTCTCCGTTCCGGTCGACCATCTGCACGCCCGGCGCGAGCTCGCCGCGTACTTCCGGCGGTACGACCTGACCCGCACCACCGTCGTCTCGCCCGACCTCGGCAACGCCAAGGAGGCCGCCGCCTTCGCCCGGATGATCGGCGCCCAGGTCGCCGCCGGCGCCAAGCAGCGGTACGCGGACGACCGGGTCACCATCAGCTCGGTGATCGGCGAGGTCGCCGACCGGGACGTGATCATCCTGGACGACGAGATCGCCAAGGGCAGTACCGTCCTCGAACTCCTGGAGCGGCTACGGGAGTTGGGGCCGCGTTCGATCCGGGTCGCCTGCACCCACGGACTCTTCGCGGCCGGTGCGCTGAAACGGATCGGGGAGCAGCCGGACGTCCTGGAGATCGTGTGCACCAACACCGTGCCGGTCCCGGAGGAGGAGCGCACCGAGAAACTGCAGATCCTGACCGTCGCCCCGGCGCTCGCCGAGGCCGTACGGCGCATTCACAACGGCGAGTCCGTCAGCGCCCTGTTCGACGCGCCGCGGAACGAATAGACATGAGGTGACGGAGCAACGCTCGGCATCACAGGGATGCGCAGGAGGGGTTGCGGTGGCGAAGGCGAAGTTCGAGCGGACCAAGCCGCACGTGAACATCGGGACCATCGGTCACATCGACCACGTAAAGACCACGCTCACGGCGGCCATCACCAAGGTGTTGCACGACAGGTTTCCCGACCTGAACCCGTTCACGCCGTTCGACCAGATCGACAAGGCTCCCGAGGAGCGGCAGCGCGGCATCACGATCTCGATCGCCCATGTCGAGTACCAGACCGAGCGCCGCCACTACGCGCACGTCGACTGCCCAGGACACGCGGACTACATCAAGAACATGATCACCGGCGCGGCCCAGATGGACGGCGCGATCCTGGTCGTCGCCGCCACGGACGGGCCGATGCCCCAGACCAAGGAGCACGTCCTGCTGGCCCGGCAGGTCGGCGTGCCGTACATCGTGGTCGCCCTCAACAAGACCGACATGGTCGACGACGAGGAGATCCTGGAGCTGGTGGAGCTGGAGGTGCGCGAGCTGCTGACGGAGTACGAGTTCCCCGGCGACGACGTCCCGGTCGTCAAGGTCTCCGCCCTCCGGGCCCTCGAAGGGGACCCGCAGTGGACGCAGTCGGTGCTCGACCTGCTCGACGCGGTCGACACCGCGATCCCCGAGCCGGAACGGGACGTCGACAAACCGTTCCTGATGCCGATCGAGGACGTCTTCACGATCACCGGCCGCGGCACCGTCGTCACCGGACGGATCGAGCGCGGGGTGCTGCACGTCAACAACGAGGTCGAGATCATCGGCATCCACGACACCAAGACGAGGACCACCGTCACCGGCATCGAGATGTTCCGCAAGCTGCTCGACGAGGGCCGGGCGGGCGAGAACGTCGGACTGCTGCTGCGCGGGGTCAAACGGGAGGACGTGGAGCGCGGACAGGTCGTCATTAAGCCCGGGACGGTCACCCCGCACACGGAGTTCGAGGGGCAGGCGTACATCCTGTCCAAGGACGAGGGCGGCCGGCACACGCCGTTCTTCGAGAACTACCGCCCCCAGTTCTACTTCCGCACCACGGACGTGACGGGCGTGGTGACCCTGCCCAGGGGCACGGAGATGGTGATGCCGGGTGACAACACCGGCATGCGTGTGCAGCTGATCCAGCCCATCGCGATGGAGGAGGGCCTGAAGTTCGCCATTCGCGAGGGCGGGCGCACGGTGGGCGCCGGGCAGGTGACGAAGATCCTGAAGTGAGGATTCTCCAGCAGGGAGCCTCATAACGTCCCGGACGTGGCCTCGGGCTGCCCCAGGGCCGCGTCCAGGGTCGGATGGGCGGGCAGCAGCCGGGACAGGCCGGTGACGCGCATGATCCGCAGGGTGAGCGGGTGGGTGCACACGAGCCGCAGCTCGCCGTCGTGCTCCAGACAGCGGCTACGGGCCCGGTAGAGCAGGCGCAGCCCGGAGCAGTCGAAGAACTCGGTCGGGCGGAGGTCGATCACCAGCCGGGCCGCGGGCTGCGCCGTCACCTCGTCCAGATACGGGGCGATCTCCGTCGCGGCGGCGATGTCGATCTCACCCCGGAACTCCAGCACCGTGTGGCCCCGGTCCTGGTGGACGCGCAGATGCCGGGTGAGCGGCGCAGGCTCCTGCTGCACGACGACCTCGCCTCCAACATGCTCCTGATGGTGCCCCCGGGTACCGAGCGGGCGCACATCCCTTCCCCGCCCTGCAAGTTACCCTCGAACGAGTGAATTTGAGCATGTTCGATTGACATATGTCTTCGAATTGCGAGGAAGGATTGCGCCGGCGTACGCCTACGACAGGGCGTGCCACGCCTTGGACAGGGCCTGGCGGAACTGCTCGGTCTGGTGTGCCGTGAGTTCCCGGACCATCCGCTCCTCCAACTCCCTTACGGGAGCCGCGTGTTGGGCGAGCAGCTCGCGCCCGGCGTCGGTCAGCAGGATCAGCAGTTCGCGGCGGTTGTGGGGGTTGCGCTCCCGGCGCACGAGGCCGCGGTTCTCCAGGGACCGCACGAGGTCCGCGATGGACTGCGCGGTGACGAACGAGTCCCGGGCGAGCTGTGCGGCGGACAGTCCGTCGTGCCGCTCCAGGACGGTCAGTGCGGTGTACTGCAGTGCGGTGATCCCGGACGGCTTGACCAGCTCGTCCAGATGGGAGCGCACCACGAGCTCCACCTGCTTGACCATGTAGAGCAGGGACGGAGAAGTCTTCGTAGCCTGGGTGTCGAGCATGAATCCAGCCTAGAGCATTGACAGGAAACCTGTCTGTAATGAAACTGCGAACCAACAGGAATCCTGTTTGTTGAAATCTTGGCGAAGAGGCTGAGGAGTGGTGATGACCACCTTCGAGATCGAACCCGGACGGCTGTTCATCGGGGGGCAGTGGCGCGAGGCCGCGGACGGAGCGCGCACCGAGGTGGTCGACCCGTCCCGGGGCGCGGTCGTCACCACCGTCGCGGAGGCGGGCGCCGCCGACGTGGACGCGGCCGTACGCGCGGCCCGCGAGGCCTTCGACAGCGGGACCTGGTCCGGGCTGAGCGGCCGTGAGCGCGGCCGGATCCTGCACCGGGTGGCCGAGCTGATCCGCGAGAACGCCGACGAACTCGCCCGGCTGGAGAGCCTGGACGTCGGCAAGCCCATCTCGCTGTGCCACGCCGTCGACATCACCAACGCGGCCAACGACTACGAGCACTTCGCCGCCCTGGCCTACTCGCTGGACGGCTCCGTGCGCGACACTCCCATGAACGCCCTCGCATACACCAGGCGCGAGCCGCTCGGCGTGGTCGCCGCGATCACTCCCTTCAACTTCCCGCTGATCCTGGCCGGTTCGAAGCTCGGCCCCGCGCTCGCCGCCGGCAACACCGTGGTCCACAAGCCGGCCGACGAGACCCCGCTCAGCGCCCTGTACATGGCCCGGCTGCTGCAGAAGGCGGGCGTCCCCGACGGCGTGGTCAACGTCGTCACCGGTGCCGGCCCGGTAGCCGGTGAGGCACTGCTGCGCCACCGCGGGGTCGACAAGGTCGCCTTCACCGGCTCCACCGCCATCGGCCGGCATGTCGCGAGCGTGGCCGGCGAGGCCCTCAAGCCCGTGACCATGGAGCTCGGCGGCAACGCGGCCCACATCGTCTTCGAGGACGCCGACCTGGAGAAGGCGGTCGGCGCGATCATCAAGGCGTTCGTCTTCAACACCGGCCAGTTCTGCATGGGCGGCCCGCGTCTGCTCGTCTCCCGCCCGGTCTACGCCACCCTGCTCGGCATCCTCGCCGACGCCGTGCCCAGCGTCCCGGTCGGCGACCCCCGGCAGCCCGAGACCGTCGTCGGACCGATGGCGGGGGAGAAGCACCTGAAGAAGGTCGAGGAGTACATCGACCTCGCGCGTAAGGAGGGCGGCCGCATCGTCTGCGGCGGCGAGCGCCTCGACCTCGACGGCGGCTACTACTACAAGCCGACCGTCGTCGCCGACCTGTCGAACGACTCCCGCGTGGTCCAGGAGGAGATCTTCGGCCCCGTCCTGACCGTGCAGCCCTTCGACACCGAGGACGAGGCGATCGAGCTCGCCAACTCCACGCCCTACGGCCTGGCCTCGGGCATCCAGACGCAGAACCTCGCCCGCGCCCACCGTATCGCCGGCCGCCTCCAGGCGGGCATCGTCTGGATCAACGACTGGGCGATGCTCGACCCCGCGGTGCCCTTCGGCGGTGTGAAGGACTCCGGCTACGGCCGCGAGTACGGCCCCGAGGCCCTCGACGCCTACACCAAGGTCAAGTCCGTCGTCGTCTCGCTCGACTGAGCCCGCTGAACGCGCCCGAAAGCAAAGGGAGTACGTACGATGTCCATCTCCACCCGCGCCGCGGTCGTCGAGTCCGGCGGAGCACCGTTCACCCTCTCCGAGGTCGAGCTCGACGAGCCCGGACCCCACGAGGCACTGGTCCGCATGGTGGCGACCGGCCTGTGCCACACCGACCTCGGCGTCGCCAGCGGCGGCCTGCCCTTCCCGCTGCCCGGGGTCCTCGGCCACGAGGGCGCCGGCGTCGTGGAGGCCGTCGGCCCGGCGGTCACCGGTGTGGCACCCGGAGACCATGTGGTGCTGTCCTTCACCTCCTGCGGTGAGTGCCGCAACTGCAACGGCGGCCACCCCGCGTACTGCGCGACCTGGCTGCCGCTGAACCTGATCGGCGGTCGCCGCGCCGACGGCAGCAGCACCATCAGCCGGGACGGGGAGCCGCTGGGCGGCCACTTCTTCGGCCAGTCCTCCTTCGCGGAACGGGCGCTGGTGGACGAGCGCAGCCTCGTCAAGGTCGACGCGGACGTCCCGCTGGAGTCCATCGCCCCGCTGGGCTGCGGTGTGCAGACCGGAGTCGGCGCCGTCTGGAACGTGCTGAAGCCGGTGACCGGCAGCACGATCGTCGTCCTCGGCGCCGGCGCCGTCGGCCTCTCCGCCGTCATGGCCGCCGCCCTCACCCCCGCCACCCGGATCGTCGCCGTCGACCGGGTCGGCGAACGGCTGTCCCTGGCCGAGGAGTTGGGCGCGACCCACACCGTCGACGCCGGCCAGAGCGATCTCGGCGAGGCGCTCGCCGGGATCACCGGCGGACAGGGCGCCGACGGCATCGTGGAGACCACCGGCAACGTCGCCGTCCTGCGCCAGGGCGTCGACGCGCTCGCCGCCCGCGGCACCCTGGTCGTCGTGGGCGCCCCGCCCTTCGGCACCGAGGTCGCCCTGGACGTCAACGGGCTGCTGGGCGGCAAGCGGGTCGTCGGCCTCACCCTCGGCGACGCCGAGACCCAGTCCTTCATCCCCTCCCTGGTGCGCCTGGTCAAGGAGGGCCGGCTGCCGCTGCACCGCCTGATCAGCACGTATCCGTTCGCGGACATCGACCAGGCGGTGCGGGACATGGGCGCGGGCAAGGCGATCAAGCCCGTGCTGACGTTCTGACCGAGCTGACGTCCGACCGTGCCGAAGGTCTGACTCACTCGACCGTCAGGACCAGCTTCCCCGTGGTCCGGCCGGTGTCGCCGAGCCTGTGTGCCTCGGCGGCATCGGCCAGCGGGAAGGTCCCGGCGATCGTGGCGCTCAGCTTCCCCGCCTCCACCAGCGCCGCGATCGCCGCCATACCGCTGTGCGAGGCGTCGACCAGCATCCGCAGCGACCGCACGCCCAGCCGCTCGGCCTCCTCGTGGAAGTCCGGCGAGCCGACCGGCAGGATCGACACCACGATGCCGCCCGGGCGCAGTACGCGCAGTGAACGCGTCGAGGTGTCGCCGCCGATCGTGTCCAGGACGACGTCGACGTCCTTCACGGCCTCGGCGAAGTCCGTCTCCCGGTAGTCGATCGCCTCGTCGACGCCGATGCCGCGCAGGAACTCGTGCTTGCCCGCGCTGGCCGTGCCGATCACGTACGCGCCGCGCGCCTTGGCGATCTGCGCCGCCACATGCCCGACCCCGCCGGCCGCCGCGTGGATCAGCACCCGCTGCCCCGGTCGCACGTCCGCGTACTCCACCAGGGCCTGCCATGCGGTCAGCGACACCAGCGGCAGCGCGCCCGCCTGGACGTGGTCGATCGAGGCCGGCTTGTGCGCGAACCAGCGCGCCGGACCGGTGACGTACTCGGCGTGCGAGCCGTGGCCGAACGGGTACGACAGCATGCCGAAGACCTCGTCGCCGGGCTGGAAGCGGGCCACGCCCACCCCGACCGCCTCGACCACGCCGGACACGTCCCAGCCCAGGACGAAGGGCGGTTCGCCCAGGAAGCCGCCGGTCGCGCGGTGCTTCCAGTCGGTCGGGTTGACGCCGGCCGCGCGCACCCGCACCAGCACCTCGTTCGTACGCGGCTCGGGCCGCTCCAACTCCACTTCCCTGAGGACCTCGGGACCGCCGAGGACGTCCTGGCTGATGGCTCGCATCGTCTTCACATCGCTCATGGTGAACCAGCCTGCCGGGGTCCGCCCGCCAGGAAAATGGCACGATTGCCAACCTTCGATAGAATCATGCCATGAGCGATCAGCGGCGGGTGGAACGGGTCGTGGTGCTGGCCCTGGACGGTGTGTACCCCTTCGAGCTGGGCATCCCCAGCCGGATCTTCGGCGCGGCCGACGGCCGGTACGAGGTGCTGACGTGCAGCGTCGACGGCCAACCGGTGCGCAGCTGCGCCGACTTCACCATCGGCGTCGAGCACGGACCCGAGATCCTCGCCACCGCCGACACGGTGGTGGTCGCCTCCATGACGACCACGCACATCCCCGCGGAGCTGCCCGCCGAGGTCGCCGCCGCGCTCGCCCGGATCCGCCCGGACGCCCGGATCGTCTCCATCTGCACCGCCGCCTTCGTGCTCGCCGCGGCAGGTCTGCTCGACGGCCGCAGAGCCACCACGCACTGGCAGGTCACCGACGCCTTCCGGCGCCGCTATCCGCACGTCGACCTCGACCCCGACGTCCTCTTCGTGCACGACGGCCGGATCCTCACCTCGGCCGGCGCCGCCTCCGGTGTCGACGTCTGTCTGCACATCGTGCGCACCGACCACGGCAGCGAACTGGCGAACGCCGTGGCCCGGCGCTGTGTGGTGCCCCCGTTCCGGGACGGCGGCCAGGCCCAGTACATCGAGCAGCCGGTGCCGGAGAGCGGCGCCGCGAGCACGGCCGCCACGCGCGCGTGGGCCCTGGAGCACCTCGACGAACCGCTCACCCTGGCGGACCTGGCCGCGCACGCCCGGATGAGCCTGCGCACCTTCGCCCGCCGCTTCAACGACGAGGTGGGCCTGAGCCCCGGCCGCTGGCTGATCCAGCAGCGCGTCGCCCGCGCCCGGCACCTGCTGGAGTCCAGCGATCTGTCCGTCGACCAGATCGCCGGCCAGGTCGGCTTCGCCACCGGCGCCTCCCTGCGCCAGCATCTGCACGCCGCGATCGGGGTGTCGCCGCAGGCGTACCGGCGCACGTTCCAGGCGACGGCCGTCGGCTGAGCAAGTCGGGTGACAGCAGATCGACGGCACATCGCGGTGCTTCCGGCTCAGCACTCAGCGGCTGGCGTGCAGCGCCACCAGCAATTGCCACACCTGATCGGCGATGGCAGCCGCGTCCGCGTCCAGGAGGCCGTGCAGCCAGTCCGCCAGTACCCCGGCGAAGGTGGCGGCCACCGCCGAGGCGACCAGCGGAGCGTCCGCCGCGCCCGCGCGTTCACGCTCGCGCAGGCTGTAGGCGCGCAGATCCCGGTGGAGCACCCGGCCCAGCGGACCGCCGCCGCCCGGGGTCAGCAACTCGCGGTACAGACCGGCGTGCGGGGCGAGCGAGGCGAAGAACTCCCCGAGCGCGGGCGGCGCGTGGACCGGGTCGGGGCGGCCCGTCCAGGAGTGCAGCGCCTCCACGGCCTCGCGTACGACATCCGCGCAGGCGTCGACCGCCAGCGCCTCCAGGTCGGCGTAGTGGACGTAGAACGTGGCCCGGCCGACCCCGGCCCGGCGCACCAGCGCCGCCACCCCCACCTCCGTGAGCGGGCGTTCCGCGCACTCGGCGAGCAGGGCCTGGCGCAGCCGCGCCCGGGTGCGCGCGGCCCGCGGGTCCTCGGGCGCCGGCCGGGTCACCGCGCGATCAGCACGGCGGCCAGGGCGAGCGCGCCGGGCAGGGCCTGGGCGAACAGGATGCGGCGGTTGGCCGTGACGGCGCCGAAGACGCCCGCGACCACGACGCAGGAGAGGAAGAACACCTGGGCACGGTAACCCGTCGGGTCCGCCGCGATCAGGCCCCAGACCAGCCCGGCGGCCAGAAAGCCGTTGTAGAGGCCCTGGTTGGCGGCCATTGGAGCGGTCGCCCGCGCCATCTCCCGGTCGAACCCGTGCAGGGCCCGCCCCGGCTTCTTCTGCCAGAGGAACATCTCCATCACGAGGATGTAGGCGTGCAGGGCGGCCACCAGGCCGACCAGCACGTTCGCGACCGTCTGCATTGCTGGGCTCCGAGTTCTCCGAACCAATTTCCTGGACAGGTGTCCACTATAGCTGGACATCCGTCCAGGAAGTGACGGTGTCCCCGCGCAGCTCCATTGCCCGTAACGCCAGCTGCATCTCGAACTGGGCCGCCGTGTCGTGCAGTTGGGCGCCGAAGAGATCGTCCAGCTGCCGCATCCGGTAGCGCACCGTCTGCGAGTGCACGGCCGGCCGCACCGCGACTCGCTCGCGTTGTGCCCGCACTGCAGCCAGCTGAGCAGGGTCTCGGCGAGTGCCCGCGACCACCCACCCGCACATCGCCGCGAGCGCCCGCCATCTGGTCGCCGACATGGCCCACAGCGCCTACCCGGCCGCCCTGGACCTGTTGTTGGACGCGGCGGCGGCCCGGCTCGCGGAGACGCGGGCGCCGGAGACGATCACCGACCACACTGGACAGGCCAGTTGACCAGGACCGCGAGGAGGCCCGCCGCACCATGACCGCACCCGCCCCACGCACCCCCGAGCAGCGCAAGAACGACACCCTGCACCGGCTGGAGAACGATGTCGACGCCTGGGTCGCCAGCGCCGGCGCCGCCGGGGGAGCGCCGTACCTCGTACCGCTCTCCTACCGCTGGGACGGCGAGACCCTGCTGTTCGCGACCCCCGCCGCGAGCCCCACCGGCCGCAACCTGCGGGCGACCGGCACCGCGCGCGTCGGGATCGGCCCCACCCGGGACGTCGTGATGGTCGAGGGCACCGTCCTGACCGTGTCCCAGGCCGAGTTGAGCCAGGAGGAGGGCGACCTCTTCGCCGCCGACACGGGCTTCGACCCACGCCGACTCGCCACGCCCTACCTGTACTTCCGCGTCCGGCCGAGCCGCATCCAGGCCTGGCGGGAGGCCGACGAGCTCCAGGGACGGGAGGTGATGCGGGACGGGGAGTGGCTGGTCGCCGACTGAATCGGCGGGCGCGGGATATCCGACAGGGTGAGGGCGGCGGGACACGACCTGCCCCGCTCCCGGGACCCTTCGGAGGAGACATGCCACTGGTCGAAGCGGGTTACGTGGTGCTCGACTGTGCCGAGCCCGAGAAGCTCGCCGTGTTCTACAAGGAACTGCTGGAGGCGGAGGAGACGGACGCGACCGCCAACCGCGTGGAGATCAGGAGCGCCGACGGCTCCCGGATGGCCTTCCGCCGCGATGTCAACGCCACGCCGCCGAGCTGGCCGCGCCCGGAGAACTCGCTCCAGGCGCACCTCGACTTCCTGGTGACGGACCTGGACGCGGCCGAGCGCAAGGTGGTGGAGCTCGGCGGGCGCCCGCTGGAGACCAAGGACGCCGCCGGGCCGTACGAGGAACGCGGGTACGCCGACCCGGCCGGCCACTCCTTCACCCTGCGCCGCACCACACCGACAGCCCCGAAGCAGGGCTGAGGCACAGGGGCCGCGTCAGTCCCGGCCGCCGTCGTCGGCGGCCGGCCAGACGCCGGTCGAGCGCTCGATGGCCTTGGCCCCGCCGCGGTCCACCGCGCTGCGCACCACCGCGAAGATCGCGCCCTGCACCGCGGCGGCCAGCAGGATCTCCCCCCAGCCGCGGTCCTTGTCCAGCGCGTCGGGTGCGTCCTCCTCGTGCCGGATCGCCATCCACGTCTTGCGGAAGGCGAGCCCCGCGAGGGAACCGCTCACCCAGCCGAGCGCGAAACCGAGCGGCTTGTAGGCGAGGGGCAGTTTCAGTTTCTTCTTCTTGGCCATGTCCTACTCCTTCGTCGTCAGGGGCGCCCGGTCGCAGCCACCCGCTCGTCCGCCGGCACGGGTCCCGGCGGGGTGCCGTCACCGAACGGCCGGCCACCCAGCTCCTCGCGGTGATGGGCCGCCAGCCAGCCGGACAGGTCCGGGCCCAGGGGCACGATCCGGGTCGGGTTGATACCGGTGTGCACCTGGTAGTAGTGCCGTTTGATGTGATCGAAGTCGACGGTGTCCCCGAAGCCGGGCGTTTGGTAGAGGTCGCGGGCGTAGGCCCACAGCACCGGATTCTCCGTGAGCTTCCAGCGGTTGCACTTGAAGTGGCCGTGGTAGACGGCGTCGAACCGCACCAGCGTGGTGAACAGCCGGATGTCCGCCTCGGTGATCGTGTCCCCGACCAGGTACCGCTGCCGCTCCAGCCGCGGCACCAGCAGTTCCAGCCGCCGGAACACACCGGCGCAGGCGGCCTCGTACTCCTCCTGGTCGGTGGCGAAACCCGCCCGGTACACACCGTTGTTGACGTCCTCGTAGACGTCCGCCATCACCGTGTCGATCTCGTCGCGCAGGGCCTGCGGATACAGGTCGGGCGCGCCGGGGCGGTGCAGGGCCGTCCACTCGGTGGCGAGGTCCAGGGTGAGCTGCTGGTAGTCGTTGGTCACCAGCTTCCCGCTGGGTACGTCGACGATCGCGGGCACGCTGACCCCGCCCGGGTAGTCGCTCTCCCGCCGGTCGTAGGCCTCGCTGAGGAAGTGGATGCCGAGGACGGGGTCACGGCCGTCGGGGTCGAGGGTGAAGCGCCAGCTGCGGTCGTCCTGGATCGGGTCGGCGATGCCCATCGACAGCGCGCCCTCCAGACCCAGCAGCCGGCGCGAGATCACCGCACGGCTCGCCCACGGACAGGCACGGCTGACCACCAGCCGGTAACGCCCCGCCTCCACGGGCCAGCCGTCCCGGCCGTCCGCGGTGATTCGGTCCGTGAAATGGCTCTTGGACCGCTTGAACGCCTTCGTGCCGTACGCCTCATTGCCCCCGCCCATGCCTCCTCCTCCCACTGCGCCGGTGCTCTGACAACCGCGTTCCCCGAATTCCGCCGCCCGCACGGTGTGATCCGAACCGTCAGGGGCAGTCGGCGAACGTGAGTAGGACATCCTCGGACAACCAGGCGGATCGAAGGACACGCGTCACGGTACTCGTGGCGCTCGCGGCCAACCTCGTGATCGCGGCGGCCAAGGCGGCGGGCGGCCTGATCGCCGGATCGCCGGCCCTGCTGTCGGAGGCGGCGCACTCGGTGGCGGACAGCCTCAACGAGGTCTTCCTGCTGGCCGCGCTGCGCCGCAGCAGAAGGCCGGCCGACCGGCGCCACCCCTTCGGCTACGGCAAGGAGCGCTTCTTCTGGTCCCTTCTCGCGGCCGTCGGCATCTTCGTGATGGGCGGCTGCTTCTCCTTCTTCCAGGGCGTCGAGGCGTTCCGCAACGGCGCCGAGGAGAAGACCAGCGGCTATGTGGCGGGTCTTATCGTGCTCGGCGTCGCCTTCCTCGCGGAGGGCGCCTCCCTGCTGCGGGCCCTGCACCAGGTGCGCCGGCAGGGCGGCAAGGGCGGGCTGCGCGATCCGGCGCTGCGCACGGTGGTCGCCGAGGACGGCACGGCGGTGCTCGGTGTGACGGTGGCCGCCATCGGCATGGCGCTGCACATGGTCACCGGGCAGGTGGTCTGGGAGGCGTCGGCCTCGATCATGATCGGCGCGCTGCTCGTGTACGTCGCCTACCACCTGGGTCGTGAGGCACGCGACCAGCTGATCGGGGAGGCCGCCGACCCGGAGGCGGCCGACCGGATCCGGGAGGTGCTGGAGGCACAGCCCGAGATCGACAGCGTGGAGGCGCTGTTCACCATGAAGACCGGCCTCGACAAGGCCCTGGTCGCCGCCCGGGTCGACCTGGTGCCCGGACTGGACAGTGAGCGGGTGGAGGAGGTCGCCGTACGCATCAAGCGGTCCGTGGCGAGCAGCGTGCCGGAGGCCGACCAGATCTTCCTCGACATCACCGACCGGCCGGCCGAGGAGGCGTGGGAAAGCCCCGCCGCGACGGGGGAACGCGGCGGGGCCTGACGCACGCGTGCCCGGCACTCACCGGAACATGCGTCTTCCCGGAGAATTTCCCCGAGATTTTCTCCCGGCATGGTCGACCAGCGACCGGGCCGGGCCCGGATCACCCCTTCGCGTCGTCCGGCTCCAGCACGAACAACGGGATCTCCCGGTCGGTCTTCTTCTGGTAGTCGGCGTACGGCGGATAGGCCGCGACCGCGCGCTCCCACCACTCGTCCTTCTCCGCGCCGGTCACCTCGCGGGCCGTGTAGTCCCGCTTCACCGGGCCGTCCTGGAGCTCCACGTGGGGATCGCCCTTGATGTTGTGGTACCAGACGGGGTGTTCGGGAGCGCCGCCCTTGGAGGCCACCACCGCGTACCGCCCGTCGTGCTCGACACGCATCAGCGGCGTCTTGCGGATCTTGCCGCTCTTCGCGCCGCGGGTGGTCAGCACGATGACGGGCATCCCGGTGTCCATCAGGGTCGTGCCCTTCGTGCCACCGGAGCTCTCGTACAGCTCCACCTGATCGCGAACCCACTGCTCCGGACTCGGTACGTACTCGCCCTCGAGAGGCATGGCATCCGTCCCATCGTCGTGTTCTGGTGCTCGACTGGCACTGTGCTTCAACACAGGTGCCCGCATGGTTCATCCCTATCGCAACGCCCGCGGAACCACACCATTACCCCCCGGGTCATCGCGTTCACCGCACGGGCGCGGCACAGTGTCGACGACACCCACCGGAAGGGAACGCCCATGACCGTCACGACCCGGGCCGTGGTCGAGGAACTGCTGCGCCGCATCGGCGAGGGGGACCCGGACCGCATCGCCGAGCTCTACGCTCCCGAAGTCGACTGGCTGGTGAACTGGCCCGAGGACGAGCACGGCCGCCCCGCCACGCCCTGGATCCGCCACCGCGCCACCCGCGCCGAGGCCGCCGCCCATTTCCGGGAACTGGCCGCCCAGCACGTCCCGGAGCGCGCGGCGACGCGGATCGAGCGGATCCTGGTCGACGGCGAGCACGCCGTCGTACTCGGCGAGATCCGGCAGACCGCCAGGCCCACCGGACGCCCCTATCAGGCCAGGTTCGCGCTGCACCTCACGGCGGCGGACGGCCGTATCACCCGCCACCACGTCTACGAGGACAGCCTCGCCGTCAGCCGGGCGTTCGGCTGAGGAGCCGACCGGTCCCCGACCACGGCCGGGCCGCCGGAGCCCGAGCGAGCATCCTCGGCCAGAATCCCCGCGTCACCGATCTGGCCGAACTGTTCGTCGCCCCATAGATGCCCCGGGCATCTAATGAAGATCTGCACGACGCACTCATCGTCTGCGAGGTCTTCCATGACGGAAACGGAACCTGTGGCCTTCCCCCAGGACCGGACCTGTCCCTACCACCCGCCCACCGGCTACGACGCCCTGCGTGCCGCCCGCCCGCTCGCCCGCATCACCCTCTACGACGGCCGTCCCGCCTGGCTGGTGACCGGACACGCCCTGGCCCGCCAACTGCTCGCCGACCCCCGCCTGTCGACCGACCGCAACCATCCCGGCTTCCCGGCCCCCACCGAGCGCTTCGCGGCGGTGAAGAACCGGAGGGTCGCGCTGCTCGGCGTCGACGACCCCGAGCACCATGTCCAACGACGCATGATGGTGCCCAGCTTCACCCTCCGGCGCGCCGCCGAACTGCGACCGCGGATCCAACGGATCGTCGACGGGCTGCTGGACGCGATGACCGAGAAGGGGCCGCCCGCCGAGCTGGTGAGCGCCTTCGCCCTCCCCGTGCCATCGATGGTGATCTGCGAACTGCTCGGCGTCCCGTACGAGGACCACGACTTCTTCGAGGCGCAGTCACGGCGGCTGCTGCGTGGCCCCGCGGTCACGGACGTCCAGGACGCACGCGACCAACTGGACGGCTACTTCGACGAGTTGATCGACCGCAAGCAGAAGCAGTCCGAGCCCGGCGACGGGGTGCTGGACGAACTCGTCCACGGGCAGCTGCGCGAGGGTGTGCTGGATCGCCGGGGAGTCATCTCGTTCGCGACCATCCTGCTGGTCGCGGGCCACGAGACGACCGCCAACATGATCTCGCTGGGTACCTTCACCCTCCTCCAGCACCCGGGGCAACTGGCCGAGTTGCGGGCCGACCCGGGGCTGCTCCCGGACGCCGTCGAGGAGTTGCTGCGTCTGCTGTCCATCGCGGACGGGCTGCTGCGCAGGGCCACGGAGGACATCGAGGCCGGCTCCACGACCATCCGGGCCGGTGACGGCGTGGTCTTCTCCACCTCGGTCATCAACCGCGACGCGGACGTCTACTCCGCCCCCGACACCCTCGACTGGCACCGCCCCGCCCGTCACCATGTCGCCTTCGGCTTCGGCATCCACCAGTGCCTCGGCCAGAACCTGGCCCGGGCCGAGCTGGAGATCGCCCTGCACACCCTCTTCGACCGGCTGCCCGGACTACGCCTGGCCGCCCCGCCCGAGGAGATCCCCTTCAAGCCCGGCGACACCATCCAGGGGATGCTGGAACTCCCCGTGACCTGGTAAGAGGCTCGAGGCCATGCACACCGACACCCGTATCGAGATCGACAGGGACGTCTGTATCGGCGCCGGCCAGTGTGCCCTCGCCGCCCCGAAGGTCTTCGCCCAGGACGACGACGGCTTCAGCACGCTGCTGCCGGGCCGGGAGGAAGGCGGCGGCGACCCGATGGTCCGGGAGGCCGCCCGCGCCTGCCCGGTGAGCGCGATCACCGTGGCCGAGAGGTGAGGCTCAGCCGGCCCGCACCAGCAGCCGCGCGGCCTCACGGGCCTCGCGCGCGGGCTCGGTCTCCCCGGTGATGCCCGCGGTGACCATGGCGCCCTCCGCCAGCAGGAACAGCTGCCCGGCCAGCGTGCCGGGCAGCTCCGCGTCCGCCACCAGCCCGGCGAGGTAGCCGCGGAACGCCTGTTTGTGCGCCCGCACCTGGGCCGCCACCCGGGTCGACGTGGCGCCCAGCTCGCCGTAGGAGTTGATCCACGCACACCCGCGGAAGCCGTCCTCGCCGAACCACTCCTCCAGCCAGTCGAACACCGCGAGGATCCGCTCCCGGGGATCCTCGCGCCGCGCCACGAACGCGGCCAGCCGATCCCGCCAGCGCACGTCCCGCCGCTCCAGATATGCCTCCACCAACTGCTCCTTGGCCGGGAACAGCTGATACAGCCGCTTGAGGGAGACCCCGGAGGCACCCCGGATGTCGTCCATGCCGACGGTCTGGACGCCCCGCCCGTAGAACAACTCCTCGGCGGCGTCCAGCGCCTGCTCCCGGGCGACTGCGCTGTCCATGACGGCCATGCGGTGTACGACCTCCTCGTGCGCGGCGTTCCTTGACGTGAGAACGAGCGTTCTCCTACGGTAGCAGCCAAGCCGGAGAACGCTCGTTCTCCACCCCTGCCCGCCCATCCGCCGAGGAGCAACCCATGGCCACCGACCGCCCGCCCCTGCCCCCGTACACCCGCGAGACCGCGGCACAGAAGGTCCAGGCCGCCGAGGACGCCTGGAACACCCGCGACCCGCACAAGGTGGCGCTCGCCTACTCGGAGGATTCGGTCTGGCGCAACCGCGACACCTTCGTCACCGGACGCGCCGAGATCGTCGGCTTCCTCACCGCGAAGTGGGAGCGCGAGCTGGACTACGCCCTGCGCAAGGACCTGTGGGCCTTCGACGGCAACCGCATCGCCGTCCGCTTCCAGTACGAGTGCCGGGACGCCGGCGGCCAGTGGTGGCGCTCCTACGGCAACGAGCTCTGGGAGTTCGACGAGCACGGACTGATGACCCGGCGCGAGGCCAGCATCAACGACGTGCCCATCGAGGAGAAGGAGCGCCGCATCCACGGCCCGCGCCCCGAGGCCGAACGCGGGGAGAGCTTCCCGCTTCAGTAGGGCATCCGTTCAGGAGCGTTCCCGTTCAGCAGGGCTCCCGTTCAGCAGGCTCCCGTTCAGTAGAGTCTCGGGATGACCGAACAGGCCGGGAGGCCCTTCCTCTACGTCGTCGTCTGCGCCGCCGGGATCGCCGCGGACGTGGGCAGGCTGATCACCGCCGCGCAGGAACGGGACTGGGAGGTCGGCGTCATCGCCACCCCGGTCGCCATGAACGGCTTCTTCGACACCGCGGCCGTCGAGGCGCGCACCGGCCGCCCCATACGCTCCGCCTGGCGCAGCCCCGGCGACCCGCGTCCCTTTCCGCCCCCGGACGCGGTCGTGGTCGCGCCCGCTACCTTCAACACGGTCAACAAGTGGGCGGCCGGCCTCGCCGACACCCTCGCCGTGGCCACCCTCTGCGAGTCCTACGGCCTCGGCGTCCCGGTCGCCGTCCTCCCGTGCGTGGCCGACTCCCTGGCCGCCCATCCCGCCTACCAGGACAGCCTGATCCGACTGCGCGCCATGGGCGTCCGGTTCGGCGAGCCGTACTCCGGCGAGGTGGGAGCGGACGGCGCGCGACCGGAGTTCGGCTGGGAGACGGCGCTGGACCTGCTCGGTCGGCGATGACGTTCAGCCCTCCGGCACGAGGACGTACGCTCCCCTCGGGTACCCCCATACCGAAGGCAGGAGCGGCAACGATGGAGTACGTGAAGCTCGGTTCGACGGGCCTGGACGTCTCGAGGATCTGTCTGGGCTGCATGACCTACGGCCTGCCCGACCGAGGCACGCACGAGTGGACGCTCGACGAGGAGGCGTCCCGGCCGTTGATCCGGCAGGCGCTCGACGCCGGGATCAACTTCTTCGACACGGCCAACGTCTACTCGGACGGCACCAGCGAGGAGATCGTCGGCAAGGCGCTGCGCGACTTCGCGAACCGCGACGAGATCGTGCTCGCCACGAAGGTGCACGGCCGGACCCGGCCCGGGCCCAACGGCGCCGGCCTGTCCCGCAAGGCGATCCTGAGCGAACTCGACCACAGCCTCAGCCGGCTCGGCACCGACTACGTCGACCTGTACCAGATACACCGCTTCGACCCGCACACCCCGGTCGAGGAGACCATGGAGGCCCTGCACGACGTGGTCAAGGCGGGCAAGGTCCGCTACATCGGGGCCAGTTCGATGTTCGCCTGGCAGTTCTCCAAGATGCAGTACGTCGCCGAGCGGCACGGCTGGACCAGGTTCGTGTCCATGCAGAACCACTACAACCTCCTCTACCGCGAGGAGGAGCGCGAGATGCTGCCCCTCTGCGCCGACCAGGGCGTCG
The DNA here is from genome assembly GCF_040612015.1 of Streptomyces sp. NPDC006476. Lineage (NCBI taxonomy): Bacteria > Bacillati > Actinomycetota > Actinomycetes > Kitasatosporales > Streptomycetaceae > Streptomyces > Streptomyces sp. NPDC006476. Next base: position 37,570 of record NZ_JBEXPK010000036.1, read on the forward strand.
GCGTGCTGCCCTGGAGCCCACTGGCCCGTGGCCGGCTCACCCGGGACTGGGGCACGGTCACCGAGCGCAGCGCGGGCGACAACTTCGGCAGCCGTCTGTACCCGGACAGCGACCGCACCGTCGTCGAGGCCGTGACCCGGATCGCGGACGACCGGGGCGTCCCGCGCGCCCAGGTCGCCCTGGCCTGGCTGCTGCACCAGGACACGGTGGCGGCCCCGATCGTCGGCGCCGCCAAGCCGCACCACATCGAGGACGCGGTGGCCGCGGTCGACCTCGAACTCAGCGACAAGGAGATCGAGGAACTCCAGCAGCCCTACACCCCGCACCCGATCGTCGGGCACAGCTGACCGGTGCGGATCCGACCAGGGGGATGCGCCTAGTGGGGCCCCTGAGGTGCGAACTCCGTGCCGCAGGGGCCCGCTCCCTCGCTCTCGGCGAGCCGCACGGGCTCGCCGCTCATGGTCAGCGTGCGGTAGTAGACCCCGATGCGCTCGGCCGAGCGGCCCACGTAGTGGCCGATGAACGAGCGGCGGAACCGGTCGGCCGTGCGGTTGGGTCCGGAGCCGTGCACCAGGCTGCCGTTGAAGAACAGGACGTCCCCCGGCGCCATGTCGACCGGCACGGCCGCGAGACCCGGCGGCGGAGGGACGTACTCCCGGGCGAACGACACCTCGCGGTCCGCCTCCTCCGGACAGAACAGATCCATGAGGTGAGTGCCGGGTACCACCTCGAGGCCGCCGTTGTCCCGGTCGATCACGTCACAGGCGACCCACGCCGCCACACAGGTGCCCGGTTCCACCCGCAGATAGAAGTTGTCCTGGTGCAATGCCTGCCCCCGGGCCCCTGGCGGCTTGAAGTAGAACATGCTCTGCGCGGCCAGCACCTCCTCGCCCAGCAGGACCTGAAGCACGGTCCGCAGCCGTGCGTCGAGCAGCACGCTCCGCGCGAGGTCGTCGATCTCGTGCGGGTGCATCACCCTCGGGTACGCGGCGAGCGGATCCTCCGACTCCCGCGGCTCGAAGTGTCCCGGCACCGGCCCGCCCGCGTGCAGCGCCGCGAACCGCTCACGCAGCCGCTCGATCTCGTCGTACCCGAACAGCCCGCGCACCACCGTGAAGCCGTCCTCCGCGAACCGCCGCAGCCCGTCCTGGCTCAGGATCTCCGCGCCGGACGCGCCCTTGTCCGTGACTGTCATCAGTCCTCTCCTCGGTCGGGTTCCTGCCACTGGTCACGTTAGGCTGCGGCCCTCACCAGGAGGATGCCCGTGAACGCTGACCACTTGCCCGGGACTGCTGCGCCGCCGCCCGGTCTGGTCGTGATCGGCCACTACGACGAAGGACCGGGCTACGTCATCAGCCGGCCCCGCGGCGCGCGGAGCTGGCTGTTCACCTGGACGACCGGCGGTCGGGGCCGGCTGCGCCAGGGCGACGCGGAGGCGGGCGCCCGCGCCGGGGACCTGGTGGTGCTCGCCCCGGGCGTCGGGCACCAGTACGGCGTCGAACCGGGCGCCCCCGGCTGGCGGTTCTGGTGGGCGCACTGCCAGGCACGGCCCTCCTGGACTCCGTGGCTGCGCCCGTACGGCGCCGGGGACGGGCTGTACGCCGTCACACCGACCCCGGCCGCACTGCACGGCCGCGTCGAGGCGGCGTTCCGCCGGATGCTCGCCGACGCCCGTTGGACGGGAACCGAGGCGCCGCCCGCCGCCGCGCCGGACGACGACCGGGTCGCCGTGGCGCACGGCACCGCAGCCCGGGAACTCGCCCTGACGGCGCTGGAGGAGGTCGTCCTGCTCACGGCCGCCGGTGCGCGCCCGGCCCCGCCCGGCTCCGGTGTCGACACCCGGGTACGCCGGGCCGAGGCGCTGATCGCCGCCGACCCGGCCGCCCCGCACACCGTCCGCTCGCTGGCCGCGAGCGTCTCCCTCTCGCCCTCCCGCTTCGCCCATCTGTTCACCGAGCAACTCGGCCAGTCCCCGATGCGCGCCCTGCGCGAGGCGCGGCTGCGGCACGCCGCCCGGCTGCTGGAGGGCAGTGACCTCTCGGTCGAGCGGGTGGCCGCGGTTTCGGGGTTCGCGAGCCCGTTCCACTTCAACCGCGTCTTCCGCGCCCGCTACGGGGTGCCGCCCGGCGCGTACCGGGCGAACGGCTCAATGGTTGGGGAGTGAACCGGCGTACGCCGGCGCGACCGGCAGCGCGTCTGGTGGGGGAGGTCGCTCAATGGTTTTGGTCCGGCGTCCCGGCCCGGCGACTGGAAATTTCTTCCCGCGGATTGACGATTCGTCAAACTCCGGCGCCCCGCACGGAATGCACAAAACCGCGAGATCCCTTGTTCCGGTTCGCTGACCTGTGAAAAGGTGTGCGTCGTCGGCGCACAGAAAATGCACGTTTTCACTGTGTGCGCGAGGTCACTCCCGTTCGTTCCCGAGCTCCAAAAGAGCTGTCTCCGGCGGACGTTCGAGATGCCGAACCCGTACGAGTGGACTCGTCGCCTTGCCGACGGGTCGCCATGCCAATTGGTATGGACTTTATGCGCATGCCCCGAGAGGAATGCAGCCGTGAAAGACGTCGGCCTGTCGAATTCCCCCACATCTGCCCGTCGGTTCGAGGTGACGGACGAGCAACTGAGTGCCGAACTCAAGAAGTGGACGGGAACGACGCCCGCGCTGCAGCCCGTCGGTGAGCTCCTCGACCGGCACTGGGAGGCCGGGTTCGCCTACGCGCGGCTGTGCACCGACGGCGCTCCCGCCGCGGGCATGCTGACCACCGCGGCGTTCACCCGCCTCTTCGGCGAGACCCTGCGGCAGAACGGCCCCACCTCCGCCTGGCGGCCCCAACTCCTCGTCACCGTGCGCCGGATCGTGGCCGAGTGGGACAACGACCACCGCCGCGAACACCTCCACCCCGAACTGCGCTCCGCGGCCGAGGGTGGCGACCGGGTCGTCGCCCATCTGCTGCCCTCGGCCGAACGGCGCCTGCTGTCGGGGGCGTTCCAGCGGCTGCCCCAGTCGCTCCGCTGCGTGCTGTGGCACGTGGAGGTGGAGGCCGAACCGCTGGAGATACCCGGCGGGCTGCTCGGCCTGGAGGTGGCGGACGCGCGCGTCGAGCTGGGGCGGGCCCGCGACCGGCTGCGCGAGGAGTGCCTGCAGGTCCACCGCGAACTCGCGCCCGAGCAGGAGTGCCGACGCTACTTGCGGATGCTGGACGTCACCTATCGGCGCGGCGGCATCGACGTCGACCCCGACCTCGCCGCGCACCTTGCGCGCTGCACGCACTGCCGGCACACCGCGGACCAGCTGGCCCAGTTCAACCACGGCCTCGGCCTGGCGCTGGCCGAGGCGGTCCTGGGCTGGGGCGCCCAGGCCTATGTGCAGTCCCGGATCGCGGGCCCCCTGCGGGACGGCACCCCGCCGCCCGTCGAGGCCCGGCCGCCCAAGCCCCAGGGGATCGTGGGCGAGTCGTTCACCATGGCGGGCGAACCCTTCACGACGCCGGGCACGCCGTTCATGCGGGCGCGTGAGGCCTTCCCGGCGGCCGCCGCCCCCGCCGACACCGCGCCGGGCGCCCGTCCCGCCTCCCGCCGCTCGGCGCACAAGGCCGCACGGCGTGCCGCTGTCCGCCGCCGCAACCTCACCGCGGCCGTGCTGACCGTGAGCGGACTGGTCGTCCTCCCGGTGGTCCTGTGGTCCGTCCTCGGCTCCGGTGACGACTCCGCCCCGACCGCCGGGGGCCACGCCTCCCCGACCCCCCAGCCCGGCCGGAGCACCGCCGCCGACCACCCCTCCTGGATCAGCGCCGCCGAGGCCGCGCAGGGCGACGTCCAGGGCCGGCTGCACAACCTCGACTCGGGTCTGTGCATCGGGGTCGTCGGCAAGAAGGTCGTCCAGGGCGCCGAGACCGAACTCGCCACCTGCTCCTCGGCCACCGGCCAGCAGTGGGCGTACGAGACGGACGGCCGGCTGCGCAGTGTCGCCGACCCCGAGCTCTGCCTCGACTCCCACCTCGCCTACTCGGTGCAGCTCGCCCCGTGCACGGGCGGCAACCCGAAGAACATCCGCTACGACTTCACCCTGCAGGGCACCGTCGTGCCGCGCTGGAACCAGAACCTGGCCCTGAGCCCCGCGGCCACCGACGGTTCGGGCGCGCTCGTCGTCAAGACCCGCGACGACACCGACGCCCAGCGCTGGGCGTTCGACACCTCCCGCGCCGACCTGCAGATGCAGGTCGTCAACTGGGACGCGGACACCAGGGCCGAGGCGTCGCCTTCCGTCAAGAAGGCCGCCCCCAAGGCCTCGAGCACGCCGACCGCCACACCGACGCCGAGCGCGAAGCCGACCACCGCCCGGCCGACGCCGTCGAACCCGTACCCCTCGAACCCGTACTGCTCCTACAACCCCGCCTATTGCCAAGGCCCGCCCGGCTACGGCGGCCCGGGCGGCGGCTACGGCTGGGGCGGCTACGGAGGCGACCGCCACTGACCGCCCGGCCCGGGCCCGCTCGGCCTCAGACCACCTGAAGCGACAGCCACAGCGCCGCAACGGCCGACACCAGCGCGGCCGGCGTGGCGATCAGGCCGAGCCGGGTGAAGTGCCCGAGGTGCACGTCCTGCCCGTGCCCGTGCACGATGCGCCGCCACAGCAGCGTCGCCAGGGACCCGGCGTAGGTCAGGTTCGGGCCGATGTTCACCCCGAGCAGCACCGCCAGCACCGCGCCGGGTCCGGCCGCAGCGGACAGCGGCAGCAGGACCAGCACGGCCGGCAGATTGTTGATCAGGTTGGCGAGGACGGCCGCCAGCGCGGCGATCCCGAGCAGCGCCGGCAGCCCCGAACCGGTGGGCACCACATGGCCGAGCGCGTCGGCGAGCCCGTTGTCCACCACGGCCCGCACCACGACCCCGAGCGCCAGCACGAACGCCAGGAACGCGGGCGAGGCGGCCTTCACCACCGCCAGTGGGGTGGCGCGCCGCCGTACCAGCGCCCGGCCGGCCAGCACCAGCGCGCCCGCGGCGGCCACCCACGCCGGCTCCACGCCGAGCGTCGAGGCGACCACGAACCCGGCCAGCGTGCAGCCGACGGTGATCAGCGCGAACAGCGGCAGCTCGGGCGTCTCGCCGGGCTCGGGGGAGTGGGCGGCGGCGCTCAGGTCGTCACGGAAGAAGCGCCGGAAGACCAGGTACTCGACGCCGATCGCCACCACCCACGGCAGCGCCATGAGCGCGGCGAACCGGGTGAAGCTCAGGCCGCTCGTCTCGAACGCCAGCAGGTTGGTCAGGTTGGACACCGGCAGCAGCAGCGAGGCGGTGTTCGACAGATGGGCGCACGCGTACAGGTGCGGCCTGGCCCGTACGCCCGCCCGGGCTGCCGTCGCGAACACCACCGGCGTCAGCAGCACCACCGTGGCGTCCAGGCTGAGCACCGCGGTGATCACCGAGGCAAGCGCGAACACCGCGGTCAGCAGCCGCCCGGGCGACCCGGCCGCCCAGCGGGCCATCCACGCCCCGCACGCCTGGAACAGTCCCTCGACGTCACAGAAGTGGGCCAGCACCAGCACCGCCGCCAGAAAGCCGACGACCGGGCCGAGCCGCGCCGCCTCCTCCCTGGCGTGGTCGAGCGGGATCGCGCCGGTGGCGATCACGATCCCCGCCGCCGGCACGGCCAGCACCGCCTCGGGCAGCCCCTTCGGGCGGACGACGGCGAAGCCGAGGACGGCGGCGAGCAGGACGACGGACAGGGCTTCGGCGAGCGGGGTGTTCAGGGCAGGGTCCTTCAGGGCGACGCGAGGCGGGAGGGCTTCATGAAATCAGGCCCCGGTAAGAGGCCCGTCAGGCCCCCGCTGGTCAGGGGCCCGTCCCGGGGGCGAAGACCATCAGGCGTACGGAGGACGCGTTACCGGAGACCGGCACCGGACCGCCCGTCCACGTCACCTTCAACGGGTCCCGCTCGTCCGGCGGGGTCACCAGCAGCGCAGCGGGGGTGGCGGCGTGCGCGCCGCTGACGCCGGGGTTGGAGAACGTCATCCCGGCCCAGGCGCTCCTGCCAGGCGCCAGGGTCACCGTCGTGGGTGTCCCCGACTCGCGCACCGGGTCCCGTCCGAGCTGCTTGCCCGACGCGTCGAGGAAGGCGGCACCGGGATAGCCGCGCACCGTGCAGGTGCGCGAGGACGTGTTGGTCAGCACGATCGGGAAGTTCTCCTGCCCGGCACCGGGGTCGTTGCGCCCGACGCTCGCCCGCAGCTCGGAGGTGTGACAGCGGCTCTTGGAGGGGACCGACGAGGGCTGCGACGGTGGCTTGCCCACGGTGAGAGTGGCCTTGCCGGCCGTGCTGCCCGGCGCGGAGGCCGAGGCGGTGACGGACGCGCTCGCCGAGCCGGTGGTGGCGCCGCCGGTGGCCGGCGCGGCCGTGCCGCTCAGCGTCTGCGGAGAGCTCGCGCCGCTGTCACCGCCACTGCCGCAGGCCGTCAGCGTGCCCAGCAGCAGGGCCGCGCCCGCCACCAGGGCCGCCCGGTGGACGGAGGGGGACTTGTTCGCCATGGTCCTCAACACTCCCGGAGTTTGCCCGCACACGCCACAGCGCGTGCGTACGGCGCTCTGTGCCCCGTCATACATGTCCGATGCGCGCCCGGACGAAAAAGTTCGCGCGTGTTCAGGGTGCGCCCTGCCGGCCCGCCACGCGCACGGAGGCCAGCACGCGGTCGGCGGCGGAGGCCTTGCCGTGGGTACGGATCTGGACGTACACCCGGGGCTGCCCGGCCCCGTCCGCCGGTGCCAGCGCGGCCTCCGTGACCGTCCCCGGCCGGCCGGAGCAGTCGCTCCAGACGCGGACCCTGCCGCGCCACGCCGTGCCGGTGTAGGGGTGGCCGCCGTCGTAGTGGCAGCCGGGGTGGTCGAGGGCGTTGACCGCGGCCGTGAGGTCCCCGTGCTCGCTCAGCCCGACGAAGGCACCGTTCACCGCTGCCGCGAGGTCCGGCCACCGCGCCAGGTCGTCCGCGACGGCGAACCCCGGCTCGTGCCCGCCGGGCAGGCCGAGCGCCCGCGGATCCCAGCCCGAGTCGCGCAGCTGGCGATCCCAGGAGGCGGGGACCTCGGCCGTGACCCGCCCGCCGGTGTCGGCGACCCGCACGGCGGACGCCGGCGCGGACCGGTGGACGAGCGCCGGAATCACCCCGATGGCCGCGGCCACCGCCACCACCCCGGTGACGGCGAGGGCCCGGCGGTGCCGCCGGGGCCGTCGACCCGTCGAGGTGAGCCCTTCCAGCTCCTGGGCGAAGGCCCGCGCGGTGGGCCAGCGCCGTTCCCGGTCCGGCTCCAGCGCCCGCATCAGGGCGCGCCGGACCGCCGGGTCCAGGTCCGGGCGCAGCCGGTCGGGCGGTACGACCTTGCCGGGCTCGCCGGGCACCGTGCCGGTGACCAGGTGGTAGCCGACCGCGCCCAGGCTGTACACGTCGGCCCGTTCGTCGATCCCCGCACCGGCTTCGGCCTGCTCCGGCGGACGGTAGCCGGCCGAGCCCGCGGCCAGGGTGAGTCCGGACGCCTGCGCCAGGCTCTTGGCCAGCCCCAGGTCGGCGAGCAGCACCCGCGGACCGCTCCCGGACAGCAGTACGTTGGTCGGCTTGATGTCCCGGTGCACGATCCCCGCCTCGTGCAGTGCCGCCGCGCCCCGGGCGGCCAGCGCCGTCAGCCGCAGCGCCTCGGGGACCGGCAGCGGACCGTCGGCGACCAGGTCGGCGAGGGTGCCGCCGTCGGCGTACTCCATGACGAAGTACGGCCGCTCGTCGGGCAGTTCACCGATGTCGTAGACCTGCACCACCCGCTCGGAGCCGGCCCGGCGCAGCATGCGCGCCTCCTCCAGGAAGCGCTCGCGCACATCGAGGCGGTGGGCCCAGTTGTCGGCGAGGACCTTGACCGCCACGGGCGCTCGCAGCACGTCGTCGTGGGCGAGCCAGACCGTGCCGAACGCGCCCGTGCCCAGGCGTCGTTCGAGACGGTAGCGCCCGATCCGCTCCACGGAGTGCATACGACTATCATGCCTGGACGTGGATCGATCCCGAGCCGAGCACCTGGTCGTGCCCACCGAGGAACTCGCCCGTCTGGCCGCCACGGGCGACCCGGCGGCACTGGAGGAACTGCTCCAGGTGATCCGGCCCGAGATCCTCAGGCGCTGCGGCCGCTTCCTGCCCTGTCGCGAGGACGCCGAGGAGGCGGCCCAGGACGTCCTGCTGCAGCTGTCCCGGAAGATCGGCACCTTCGAGGGACGCAGCCGCTTCAGCACCTGGCTGCACACGGTCGTCGCCAACTGCTGCCGTCAGAAGTACCGGGAGCTCAGGCGACGGGCCGCCGAGCAGCCGGCTCCTCTCGACGCCGACCGGTCCGTCGACCCCCGCACCACGAGCGTGATCGCCGGCTCCCGGATCGACCTGCTGGAGGCCCTGGAGCGGCTGGAGCGCGAACACCCGCAGCTGGTCGAGCCGTTGGTCTACCGGGACATCTGCCAGCTGGATTACGCGGAGGCCGCGGAGCGCGCCGGGATCCCCCTCGGCACCTTCAAGTCCCGCCTGCACGAGGCCCGCCGCCAGGTCCGCCCCTGGCTGGCGGAGCGGGCCTGAGCGCTCAGTCCTCCTCGAGCAGGCCGATCTCCGCCCAGATCGTCTTGCCCTCGCCGGTGTGCCGGCTGCCCCAGCGCTGGGTGAGCTGGGCGACCAGCAGCAGCCCCCGGCCGCCCTCGTCCCACGTCTTGGCGCGGCGCAGATGCGGGGCCGTGTGGCTGGTGTCGGACACCTCGCAGATCAGCGTGGACTCGTCGTGGATCAGCCGCAGCCGGATGGGGTGGGCGCCGTAGCGGATCGCGTTGGTGACCAGCTCGCTCACCACCAGCTCGGCGGTGAACGCCGCCTCCTGCAGCTCCCAGGTGTCCAGCTGCTCGACGACCTGCTTGCGGATGGGCGCCACCAGCGCCGGGTCGGCGGGGATGTGCCAGGTCGCCACCCGGGCGGCGGGCAGCCCCCGGGTACGGGCCAGCAGCAGGGCCACGTCGTCCGGCGCGCCGCCCGGGGGCAGCAGCGCGTGCAGGATCCGGTCGCACGTCTCGTCCAGCGAGTCCACGTGCCGGGACAGGGCGTCGCACAGCAGCCGGTGACTGGCGTCGACGTCCCGCTCGCGGGTCTCGATCAGGCCGTCGGTGAAGAACGACAGCACGCTGCCCTCGCGCAGCTCCAGCTCCGTGGACTCGAACGGCAGCCCGCCCAGGCCCAGTGGCGGTCCGGCCGGCAGCTCGACCTGCTGCGGCTCGCCGCCGGGCGGCAGCACGACCGGCGGGGGGTGCCCGGCCCGGGCCAGCGTGCAGCGCCGTGACACCGGGTCGTAGACCGCGTACAGACAGGTCGCCCCGACCTCGCCGGTGCCGTCGCTGCCGGACTCCGCGGACAGCCGCACCACCAGGTCGTCCAGATGGGTGAGCAGCTCGTCCGGGGCCAGGTCGATGTCGGCGAGGGTGCGTACGGCGGTGCGCAGCCGTCCCATCGTGGCCGAGGCCTGGATGCCGTGGCCGACGACGTCCCCGACGACCATGGCGACCCGCATCCCCGACAGCGGGATCACGTCGAACCAGTCGCCGCCCACCCCGGCGCGCGCGGCGGGCAGATAGCGGGAGGCGGCGTCCACGGCGGCCGTGTGCGGAAGTGAGCGGGGCAGCAGGCTGCGCTGCAGGGCGAGGGCGGTCTCGCGCTCGCGGGAGAAACGGCGGGCGTTGTCGATGCAGACGGCGGCCCGGGTGGTGATCTCCTCGGCGAGCAGCACGTCGTCGGCCGTGAAGGGGTCCGGCCGCCGGAAGCGGGTGAGGACCGCGACGCCCAGGGTCAGCCCGCGGGCCCGCATCGGCACGGCCATCGTGGAGTGGATGCCGTACTCCTTGACCCGGTCTGCGCGTGCCTTGTGCCAGCTCAGCCACTGGGCGAGCTCGGAGACGGAGGCGACGATGGTGCGGCCCGCGACCAGTGAGTCGGCCTGGGGCGAGCCGGCGGGGTAGTGCTCCGTCTGCCCGGGCTTGAGAAGGGCCTCGGGTGTGCCCGGGGTGACCGAGCCGTGCGCGGCCCGGCGCAGGGCGATCGGCGCGCTGAGCCGGGGCGGTGGCTCACCGCCGTACTCCTGGAGGTCCAGCAGGTCGATGCTGACCAGGTCGGCCAGCGCGGGCACGAAGACGTCCGCCAGTTCCTGAGCCGTCCGGGTGACGTCGAGGGTGGTGCCGACGCGCACGCTGGCCTCGTTGACCAGGCGGAGGCGCTCGCGGGCGAGGTAGTGCTGAGTGAAGTCATGGCCGGTCAGACAGACGCCCCGCACCTGTCCCGAGGCATCGGTGAGCGGGGCGAGCCGGGTGAGGAAGGCGGAGGAGTGGTCGAGACCGCTGGGGCGGAGGTAGGTCTCGACGTCGCGCGGCTGTCCGGTTGTGAGCACCTCGCTCAGCAGGTCCTCGAGGTCCTGGTTGTCCTTGCGGACGCCGATGTCGGTGATCCGCAGCCCGGTCACCTTTTCGACGGGCAGATCGATCATCCCGACCATGCGCTCGTTGAGCCAGCGCAGGCGCAACTCCCCGTCGCAGACCAGCATCGGACACGGGGACTGGGCCAGTGCCGCCGTGGTCAGCGCGCCGTCGGACGGACGGAGCTCCGCGTCGTCCGGCGGGACCACGACCTGCCAGCCGGCCGGGTTCCCCTCGGGCGGTCTGCGCAGCGCGAGCAGCCGGACGGACAGGGTGCGACCGTCCCGGTGGCGCAGGTCGAGACCGCCGCTCCACCGGGGACCCGGGGGAGGGGCGAGTTGCTCCGCGTCGGCCAGGAGCGTGGCCGCCGGACGGCCCACGATCTCGGCGGCCTCGAACCCCAGCAGTCGTCGGGCCCCGGCCCCCCATCGGACCACGAGTCCCCGCTCGTCGATGACGGCCCTCGCGGTCGAGGCATCGTCGAACGGATCCACCGGGCTCATCGTCGCCACCCATCGCGCCTACGCACAGTGAACAAGTGCGTCACCGGAGTCCCAGCGTAGTGCGAAGCGGTCCGCGGTGAACGAGGAACCCCCGAGTGTGTGCGTGCGGCCGGTCAAGGGGCAAAACCGGCCGTTGTCGCCCGCGAACCAGAACGGCGCCCGCCGCACCCTTGACGGGCGCGCGTGGCAGCCCGTCAGAATCTGTTTGTTCACGATCAGTTGTGAGTACTTCTGGGCCCTGATGAGGGAGAGCCGCCATGACGGTCACTCGCAGATCGGTTCTGCTCGCCTCCACCGCCGCACCCGCGGCCGGTGTGCTCCTGGCCACCCCGGCGGCCCGTGCCGCCGCGGCGGCCGGGGGCGCGTCCGGCCGGCACACGGTCCCGCTGCGCGACGGCTGGCGCTTCGCGCTGGTCGATCCGGGCGGCATCACCGATCCGACCGGTGCCTACACCAACGCCCCCGACCCCGGCTACGACGACTCGGCCTGGCGCGAGGTGGCCGTTCCGCACGACTGGAGCATCGAACAGACCCCCACCACCCAGTACGGCACCACCAGCGGCACCGGATTCTTCCCCGGCGGCCTCGGCTGGTACCGGCTGGCCTTCACCCTGCCGCCCGCCTTCGCCGGCAAGCGGATCTCGGTGGAGTTCGACGGCGTCTACATGGACTCCTACGTCTACTGCAACGGCACCCAGGTCGGCCGCCACCCCTACGGCTACACCGGCTTCGCCCTCGATCTGACCGGTCTCGTGCACACCGACGGCAGTACCGAGAACGTGCTCGCGGTCAAGGTGCAGAACCAGCTGCCCAGCAGCCGCTGGTACTCCGGCAGCGGCATCTACCGTGAGGCCCGCCTGGTCATCACCGAGCCGGTGCACGTGGAGCGCTGGGGCACGTACGTCACCACGCCGGACATCAGCGGTGAGCGGGCTGTCGTACGGGCCCGGACCTCGGTGGTCGACGAGTCGGGCGCCACGACCCAGGTGGAGATCCGCTCGACGGTGAAGGACCCCTCCGGCCGTACGGTCGCCCGCGCGGCCACCACGGCCACCGTCACCGACAAGGCCGCCGAGACACACGAACTCACCGTCCCGAAGCCGAAGTTGTGGGACTTCGCGACCCCGCACCACCGCTACACCCTGGAGACCGAACTGCGCGTCGGCGGCAGGACCGTCGACACCTGCCGCACCGCCTTCGGTATCCGCGAGTACCGCTTCGACCCCGACGAGGGCTTCTCCCTCAACGGCACCCACACCAAGATCAAGGGCGTCGACCTCCACCACGACCAGGGCGCCCTCGGCTCCGCGATCAGCACCGACGCGGTGCGCAGACAGCTGACCATCATGAAGTCGATGGGCGTCAACGCCTTCCGCACCTCCCACAACCCGCCCTCGCCCGAGATCGTCCAGGTCTGCGAGGAACTGGGCATCGTGATGATGGTGGAGGCCTTCGACTGCTGGAGGACCGGCAAGACGAAGTACGACTACGGCCGCTTCTTCGACGAGTGGTGCGAGCGGGACGCCACCGAGATGGTCCTCGCGCACCGCAACTCACCGGCCGTGGTGCTGTGGTCCATCGGCAACGAGATCCCCGACTCCACCTCCACGGCGGGGCTGGCGATGGCCGACCGGATCATCGGCGCGATCAAGGCGGCCGACGACACGCGGCCGGTCGTCATCGGCTCCAACAAGTACCACTCCGTGCCCGCCGCCGGTTCCGCGGCCGACCTCATGCTCGCCAAGCTGGACGGCCTCGGACTCAACTACAACACGGCGAAGTCGGTGGACGCCCTGCACGCGAGGTACCCGAAGCTGTTCCTCTTCGAGTCGGAGTCCTCCTCGGAGACCTCGACGCGCGGCACCTACCAGGAGCCCGAGCACCTCAACACCGGCGAGAACCACACGCCGGGCAGGCGGGAGGTCTCCTCCTACGACAACAACCTCGCCTCCTGGACCATGAGCGGCGAGTACGGCCACAAGAAGGACCGTGACCGCAAGTGGTTCGCCGGGCAGTTCCTGTGGTCCGGCATCGACTACATCGGCGAGCCGACCCCGTACGACGTCTTCCCGGTGAAGGCGTCCTTCTTCGGAGCGGTCGACACGGCCGGCTTCCCCAAGGACATGTACCACCTCTTCCGCAGCCAGTGGGTCGACGAGCCGATGGTCCATCTGCTGCCGATGACCTGGAACCACGAGGAGGGTGACACGGTCGAGGTCTGGGCGTACTCCAACGTGGAGACCGTCGAGCTCTTCCTCAACGGGACGTCCCTCGGCACCCGGAGCTTCGACACCAAGACGACCACCGACGGCCGCACCTATCTGGAGACCACCGAGGCCACCGGCGACGACAAGACCGTCACCGGCGGCCCCTATCCGGGCAGTTACACCAGCCCGAACGGCAGCGCGGGCAAGCTCCACCTGACCTGGAAGGTGCCGTACGCACCGGGCGAACTGAAGGCGGTGGCGCGGCGGAACGGGAAGGCGGTGGCCACCGACGTGCTGCGCACCGCGGGTGAGGCGCACGCGGTACGCCTCACCGCCGACCGTACGTCGCTCGCCGCGGACGGGCGTTCACTGGTGTTCGTGACCGCGGAGATCGTCGACGCGCGGGGCGTGGTGGTGCCCGACGCCGAGCATCTGATCACCTTCGACGTGAAGGGCGGCTCGCTGGCCGGACTCGACAACGGCCGCGAGGAGAGCGCCGAGCGCTACCAGGCCACCACCCGCACCGCGTTCCACGGCAAGGCCCTCGCCATCGTCCGCTCCGGGACCAGGCCCGGCTCGCTGAAGGTGACCGCGCGGGCGGCGGGTCTGCGGACCGGTACGGCGACCGTGCGCACCACGCCCGCCCGCTCGGTCGCGGCCACACCGGCCCCCGCGTTCGAGCCCGACTACCCGGCGGCCCCGAACTACCCGTACGCGGACGCCAGTTACTCCGGCCGCCCGGACACCCTTCCCGCGGCGATGCTTGACGGCGACCCCGCCACCGGCTGGTCCAATGCCTTCGCCAAGTCGGCCACCGCCCTGCTGCCCGCCTTCAACGGGGCCCGGACGCGGGACTGGGTCTCCGTCGACTTCGGACGCACCCGGAACCTCGGCCGGGTGGAGGCGTCCTTCACCGTCGACGCCACCCACAGCCTGCCCGCCTCCGTCGAGGTCGCCGTGTGGAACGGGCACACGTATGTGCCGGTGACCGGGGCGTCGACCGACTGGGCCACCGCCTCGGACGCGCCCACCGTCATCACCTTCGACGCGAGCAGCGGCTCCCGGCTGCGGCTGACGCTGACCAGCGCGCACCCCGGCACCGCCGCGGGCGCGGTGCGCATCAGCAAGCTGGAGGTACCGGCCGGCTGACCCCGGGCCACGGTCCGGACGGAACCCGTCCCGTCCGGACCGTTGACGGGGTGTCATGGCGCGAACAAACATGAGCTGCGTCCGCATCTGGGAGCGCTCCCACCCAGTTCCTGGGAGCGTCACCCGCCCCTCCACCCGAGGAGCCCAGACGTGAAACGACGCAGAACCATCCTGCTGACCCTGGCCGCCCTGCTGGGCGCGACCCTCACCGGGCTGCCCGCCGGCCCGGCGGCGGCCGACGAGGTGGAGCAGCTGAAGAACGGCACCTTCGACACCACCACCGCCCCCTGGTGGACGACGAGCAACGTCACCGCGGGCCTGTCCGACGGACAGCTCTGCGCGGACGTCCCCGGCGGCACCGCGAACCGCTGGGACGCCGCCGTCGGCCAGAACGACGTCACCCTGGTGAAGGGGGAGTCGTACCGGTTCGCCTTCAAGGCCTCCGGTTCGCCCGAGGGGCACGTGGTGCGGGCGATCGTGGGGCTCCAGGTGTCGCCGTACGACACCTACTTCGAGATCAGCCCGCAGCTGACGGTCTCCGGGGACACCTACGCGTACACCTTCACCTCGCCCGTCGACACCACCCAGGCGCAGGTCGCCTTCCAGGCCGGCGGCAGCGCGGACGCGTGGCGGATGTGCATGGACGACGTGTCGCTGCTGGGCGGGGTGCCGCCGGAGGTGTACCACCCCGACACGGGACCGCGGGTGCGCGTCAACCAGGTCGGCTATCTGCCCTCCGGCCCGAAGAACGCCACCCTCGTCACCGACGCCACCTCCAGGCTGCCCTGGCAGCTGAAGAACGCCGGCGGAACCACCGTGGCGCACGGCTGGAGCGCGCCGCGCGGGGTCGACGTCTCCTCCGGGCAGAACGTCCACTCCATCGACTTCGGCGCCTACCGCAAGCCGGGCAAGGGCTTCACGCTGGTGGCCGACGGGGAGACCAGCCGCCCGTTCGACATCGGCACCGGTGACTACGAGCAGCTGCGGCTGGACTCGCTTAAGTACTACTACACCCAGCGCAGCGGCATCGCGATCCGCGACGACCTGCGCCCGGGCTACGGCAGGCCCGCCGGCCATGTCGACGTCCCGCCCAACCAGGGCGACTCGAACGTCCCCTGTCAGCCCGGCGTCTGCGACTACACGCTCGACGTCACCGGCGGCTGGTACGACGCGGGCGACCACGGCAAGTACGTCGTCAACGGCGGCATCGCCACCTGGGAGCTGCTGAGCACGTACGAACGCGAACTCCTGGCCCGCACAGGGGAGTCGGGCAGACTGCGCGACGGGACCCTCGCCGTCCCGGAGAGCGGCAACAAGGTGCCGGACGTCCTCGACGAGGCGCGCTGGGAGCTGGAGTTCCTGCTGAAGATGCAGGTGCCGGACGGCGGGCCGCTGGCCGGGATGGCCCACCACAAGGTCCACGACGAGCAGTGGACGGGCCTGCCGCTGCTGCCCAGCGACGACCCGCAGAAGCGTGAGCTGCACCCGCCGTCCACCCAGGCCACCCTCAACCTGGCGGCGACCGCGGCCCAGGCGGCCCGGCTGTACCGGCCCTACGACCGCGCGTTCGCCGCGAAGGCCCTGACCGCCGCGCGCAAGGCGTGGACCGCCGCACTCGCCCATCCCGCGATGTACGCCTCCGCGAGCGACGGCACGGGAGGCGGTACCTACGACGACACCAACGCCACCGACGAGTTCTACTGGGCGGCCGTCGAGCTGTATCTCACCACGGGGGAGAAGCAGTTCGCCGACTACGTCCGCACCTCGCCCCTGAACACCGCCGACATCTTCGGCCCGACCGGCTTCGACTGGGGCCGGACGGCGGCGGCCGGGCGGCTCGACCTGGCCACGGTGCCCAGCAAGTTCCCCGGGCGGGACAAGGTGCGCCAGTCCGTCGTGAAGGGCGCCGACCGCTATCTGGCCACGCTCACGTCCCAGCCGTACGGGATGCCCTACGCCCCCGACGGCAACGTCTACGACTGGGGCTCCAGCGCCCAGGTCCTCAACAACGCGGTCGTCCTGGCCACGGCGTACGACATCACCGGCGCCGCGAAGTACCGGGACGGGGCGACGCAGAGCATGGACTACATCCTCGGCCGCAACGCCCTGAACATCTCGTACGTCACCGGCTACGGCGAGGCCAACTCGCACAACCAGCACAGCCGTTGGTACGCCCACGAACTCGACCCGACCCTGCCGAATCCGCCCAAGGGGACCCTCGCGGGCGGACCGAACTCCTCCATCCAGGACCCCTACGCACAGAGCAAACTCCAGGGCTGCGTCGGCCAGTTCTGCTACATCGACGACATCCAGTCCTGGTCGACCAACGAGACCGCCATCAACTGGAACGCGGCCCTGGCCCGCATGGCGTCCTTCGTCGCCGACCAGGGCTGACCACCCCTACGGCCTTTTGTGAAAGTCCCGCCTGCCCCGCGACGCCCCGCACGCCGAGAGCGCGCACCCACACGCTCGAACAACCTTGCGCCGGGCGACTCCATGACGCCACAGGCCCCGCCCTCCGGGCGGACGGCGGGACTTTCGCAGCAGGCCCTGCGCGCCGGCCCACTTGCGGAGCAGCGCCTCGCGGTCCTCGCGGCGCGCGGTGCCCTCCGCGGCGTGGTGCCGGCCCCAGCGAGCAGTTCGCCGACGACCTCACGGCTGTCGGTGATCCGTTCCAGGAGGGCGCGGGAGAGCTCGTACTCGTCCCGTGTGTGGATGCCGCCGACGGCGGCCGAGGGGACGCTCACCTCCTCGATGCCGTCGGCGGCAGCCACCCGGACGGTGAAGGCCGGGGGAAGTTCGCCGTCGCCGGTCACCAGGACGGCCACCGAGTCCCACGCCAGCGAGGCCAGACGCCGTGCTCCGGAGCGCACGGCCACGTCGGCGGCCTCGATCCGCCGCACCTCGGCCCGGCTCCAGGACGATCCGTGCCCGGAGCCCAGGGTCTCGACGCCGTCCGCCGTCAGCCTGACCCCAGAGGCCGTCCCTGCGGGCTCCGCGCCCAGGTACACGGAGTCCTCGGTGATCCAGAACAGGCCGACCATGGCCATCGGTGCCTCCACGAGCGTGCGGCGGGCGAACATCGGTGCGCGCCCGGGAGTCCGTGGGGGAGACACCGGAAGGCGCTCGGCGGTTGCGCCGGCGGCCCGCTACTGCCGCTCGTGCTCGACGAGTTCGCGGGGTCGCTGGTGCGCGGTCAGGGTGTGCAGCTCGGCCTGGGTGAGGGGCTGATGGACCTCGACGTACCCGCCGTTCGGCATCCGCTTGATCACGCCGGTCTCCCTGCCGTGCAGCACCAGCTCCCTGTCGCGGAGTTGGAGGCCGAGGCAGACACGGCGGGTGACGACGAAGACGATCGCCGGGAGGACGAACACCGCGACCCGGACCGTCCAGGTGACCGTGTTGATGGAGAGATGGAGGCGGGTGGCGACGATGTCGTTGCCGCCGCCGGCCAGCAGGACCAGGTAGAGGCTGATCCAGGCCGCCCCGATCCCGGTACGGACGGGACGGTTGCGCGGGCGATCCAGAAGGTGGTGCTCGCGCCGGTCGCCGGTCACCCGTGCCTCCAGGAACGGGTACACCCCGATGAAGACGAGCAGGAGCGGGAAGACCACGACCGGGATCAGGACGCCCAGGACCAGCGTGTGACCCCACAGGGTGACCTCCCACCCCGGCATCACCCGGACCAGACCCTCCGCGAACCCCAGATACCAGTCGGGCTGGGCACCCGTGGAGACCTGGTCCGGGCGGAAGGGGCCGTAGACCCAGACCGGGTTGATCGTCGCCACCGCCGCGACCAGCGTGAGGGCGCCGAAGACCAGGAAGAAGAAGCCGCCCGCCTTCGCCAGGTACACCGGCATGAACGGAGTGCCGACGACATTGCGCTCGGTCCGCCCGGGCCCCGCGAACTGCGTGTGCTTGTGGTAGACGACCAGGATGAGGTGGGCCACGACGAGCGCGGCCATGATGCCGGGGATGATCAGGATGTGCAGCGAGTAGAACCGCGCCACGATGTCATGGCCCGGGAACTCGCCGCCGAACAGGAACATCGACAGATACGTCCCGACGATCGGCACCGACAGCAGCGCGCCGTTGACGAAGCGCAGCCCCGTCCCCGACAGCAGGTCGTCCGGCAGCGAGTAGCCGAACAGTCCCTCGAACAGGCCGAGGAACAGCAGAGCCCAGCCGAACAGCCAGTTGAGCTCCCGGGGCTTGCGGAACGACCCGGTGAAGAAGTGCCGCATCATGTGCGTCAGCATCCCGGCGACGAAGACCAGCGCCGCCCAATGGTGCAGCTGCCGGATCAGCAGACCGCCGCGCACGTCGAAGCTGAGGCGCACCGTGGAGGCGTAGGCCTCCGACATCCGCACGCCGTTCAGCGGCAGGTAACCGCCGTGGTACGTCACCTCGTTCATCGACGGATGGAAGAAGAAGGTCAGGAAGATCCCGGTCAGGACCAGGACGACGAAGCAGTACAGGCAGATCTCCCCCAGCAGGAAGGACCAGTGGTCCGGGAAGACCTTGCGCAGGTACTTGCGGCCCAGCGAGTGGATGCCGAGGCGGCCGTCGAGCCAGTCGGCGACGCGCTCGCCCTTGCCTGGGGTCTCGGTGGCGCTCACTCGGCCTCCTCGTCCTTGTGCACGTGCGTGAGCTTGTCGGGGTTGGTCACGATGTAGACGTCGCTGACCCGGTCGCCGTCGGGCGTGAGATCCATGACCATCACCGCGTACGGGGAGTCGCCCTGGAACAGCACGGCGGCGTCGTCGCCGTTGACACGGCGGTAGCGCAGGTCGAGGTCGCTGGGGCCGCGTCCCCGGGTGGCGAAGGAGTTGATCAGCCGGACCGCCTTGTCCCGGCCGTGCACCGGCTTCAGGCCCGCCGGCCTGCGCCTGCCGCCGCCGTCCGTCCACACCGTGACATCGGGCGCGAGGATCTCCATCAGCTCCGCGATGTCCCCGCCGAGCGCCGCCCGCACGAACCGCTCGGTCGCCTCCCGCCGCACCCGTGGATGCGCCCGGTACAGCGGCCGGCGGGCGTGCACATGCCCCCGGGCGCGGTGCGCGAGCTGGCGTACGGCGGCCGGGGTGCGGTCGATGATCTCCGCGATCTCGGTGTGGGCGTACCCGAAGACCTCGTTCAGTACGAACACCGCGCGTTCCAGTGGCGTCAGCGACTCCAGGACGACCAGCATCGCCAGTGACACGGACTCGGTGCGCAGGGCCGGGTCCTCGGCGCCGTCGCCCTCGGCGACCAGGGGCTCGGGCAGCCAGGGGCCGATGTAGGTCTCGCGGCGTCGGGTGATCACGGCGCGGCGCTGGAGGGCGTGGTTGACGGCGATGCGGACCAGGTAGGCGCGCGGGTTGTCGATGCCCGCGGTGCCCCGGCCGGTCCAGGACAGCCAGGTCTCCTGCAGCACGTCCTCGGTGTCGGCGACGCTGCCCAGCATGTTGTAGACCAGGCCGAACAGCAGCTCGCGATGGCCGATGAACACATCGGTCGCCTCATCGACAGAACTCTCGGACATACGTGGACCTCCCCGTCGGTGCGCTCACTACTTCGACCCGAACCGAGGGCCCGAATGTGACATCGGAGCGGAGGTGTGTGACGCAGGTCTCAGCGACGTCACACTCGCCGGCCGGTCCGCCCTCTTGAACGTGAGTCCCGCACGGGAGACCGATTCGACAGGAGCGACCCGATGAGCATCGACTTCACCGCCATGTACGCCTCGCACGACGCCTTCCGGCGCGATCTCGAGCGCCTCGCGCAGGCGGTCGCCGAGGGCAGGGCGCACACGCCGGGTGTCCGGGCCGGCTGGGCGAACTTCACCCGGCAGCTGCACATCCACCACACCGCCGAGGACGCCGAGCTGTGGCCCCGGGTACGGGAACGCCTCACCGGGCGCCCCCGCGACCTCGCCCTGCTCGACGACATGGAGGCCGAGCACGCCCGAATCGACCCCCTGCTCGCCTCGGTCGACACGGCGCTGACCGACCGGGCACCCGAACTGCCCGACCTGGTAAAGGCGTTGACGGCCACTCTGGACGACCATCTGGGGCACGAGGAGGACAGCGCGCTGCCGCTGATGCAGGACGTCCTCACCGCCGCGGACTGGGGCGCCTTCACCGGACGGATGCGCGAGACCCAAGGGCTGCGCGGTGCCTCGGTGTTCGTGCCGTGGATCGTCGACGGCGCCGGGCCGGCGGACCGGGAGCGCTTCTTCGGCTCCCTCCCGGCGCCGGTGCGCGTCCTCAACCGGCTGTTCTGGGAGGGGAGTTACCGTCGCAAGGGGCTGTGGGCGGGCGTCCAGGACGCGTTCTAGGACGCGTCGTGGAAGACGATGCCCAGTGCGTGCCTGCGGCCGGAGCGCACCGTGCTCACCCCGTGTCGCATCGCCCCGGCCGACCAGCCGCGCCGGGTGCGCACGGGACGGTCCCGGGTGGTGAAGACGAGCCCGTGGCCCAATTCCAGCGCGGTCGCGGTGCCCCGGGACTGGGCCCGGGGCCGCTGCTCGACCATGAGGAACTCGCCTCCGGTGTAGTCGGCGCCGTACACGTCGAGGCCGACGACCACCTGGAGGGGGAAGACCAGCTCGCCGAAGACGTCCCGGTGCAGCGCGTTCCAGTCGCCCGCTCCGTACCGCAGCAGGATCTGCGCCGACCGGTCCTGCCCGGCCGCATGGCACCGCTCCAGCCACTCCTCCAGGGAGTCCGGCCAGGGCGCCGGGCGGCCGAGCCGGGCCGCCCAGTCCCGGGCGATGGGCAGCAGCCGGGGATACAGGGCGGCACGCAGCGCGGCCACCGGGGCCGGCAGGTCGTGGGTGAAGTACCGGTACTCGCCGGAGCCGAACCGGTGGCGCGCCATGTCGACGGTGGTCCGGAACAGCTCCGGCTTCTCGTACAGCGCGGCGAGGTCACGGCACTCGGCCGGCGTGAGCAGCGGTCCGGTGGGCGCGCTGCCGTGCACGTCGAGCTCGGTGGCGAGGGCCGTCCAGTCGGTGTCGCCGGCCCGCTTTCGGGCCTGGGCCCTGGTGAGCGTCACGTCGTCTCCCTCCGTCACACCAGCATCGGCTGCAGCGCGCCCTCATGGGTGAGCAGCCGCACCTTGCGCTCGACTCCGCCCGCGTAGCCGCGCATCGAGCCGTCGGCGCCGATCACACGGTGGCACGGGCGGACGATCAGCAGGGGGTTGGCTCCGATCGCCGCACCCACGGCCCGGATCTCGTGCCGCGGCACCTCCAGGTGCGTGGCGAGTTCCCCGTAGGTGGTCGCGGTGCCGTACGGGATGTCGTCCAGGGCCCGCCACACCCGCTGCTGGAATCCGGTGCCGGCGGGGGCGAGGTCGAGGTCGAAGCGGGTGAGCCGGCCCGCGAAGTAGGCGGAGAGCTGCCGGGCCGCCTCGGCGAGGGCCGCGTCGTCGCGCCGCCAGTCCGCGCCGACGGCCGGCGCGCCCCGCTGCCCCGGCAGGGACAGCGAGGTGAGGGTCGTCTCCCGCCCCGCCAGCAGCAGTTGGCCCAGGGGGCTGTCGATGGTCGTGTACGTGTTCATGGCTCAAGTCTGCTGCGCGGCACCGGTCGCGACCGGCGGGAATCGGACGTGGTCCTCACTCTCGGAGCGACTCTTGAGGTACCGTCGCACGGGTGCTGTGAGCAGGGAGTATTTACGCGTGAGTACCTCGGCGGTACCGTGAGAGCATGCCAGCCCTGAATGTGGAGTTCAGTGATCGTGAACTCGAGGATCTGCGGCAGATCGCCAAGGAACGCGGCACGTCGATGAAGGCGCTCGTGCGCGAGGCGGCGGCGGCCGACATAGCCCGGCACCGGGCCCTGCAGGAAGGGGCGGAGGCGTTCCGCCGCTTCTTCGCCTCCCACGCCGACGAGTTCGCGGCCGCGTTCCCCGAGGACGAACCATCCGCCACGGGCGAGGGGCGGGTCGCCTGACCGATGGCACCCGTCATCCACATCGACGTGCCCTGGCTGCTCCAGCGCCATGAAGAGGTCCTGCCGGACCAGCCGACCGTCAACGACTTCTCCGCGCTGGTCGCCGCCGTGGCCCGGCACCGCGTGGACCCGCCCCGCCTCGGCGTGGACTCCGACCCGGCCTGGCGGGCGGCCGCCCTGTTGCACACCCTCGCGCTGCTCAAGCCGCTGCCCTCGGCCAACGCCCGCTTCGCCTGCTCGACCGCCGTGGCGTACATGTTCGTCAGCGGCGTCGGCATCGACCCGCCCTACGGCGCCCTCGTCGATCTCGCCCGCGATCTGATCGACGGCAAGACCGATGTCTACGGCGCGGCGGACCGGCTGCGCTCCTGGCAGATCTGAGGACCCCGGCCGCACGGCCCTGTCACCCCCCGGGGCCGCCGGCCGAGGGCGGGAGGAACAAGGCCGGCGGCCCATGCGGCGCAGGAGAGCCGCCGTCCTGCGCGGGGCCTTTCGAGAAGGTCCGCCACCAGTGCACTACGGGGGCGCGCACGCCGGGAGCGTGCGCGGTGCTCCGGCGCGTGCGCCTGTTTCACACGGGGCGCTTGGAATGAGGAAAGCTGGGGCGGGGAAGGCGAGTTGCGACCGTATCCGACGTGCCTTCAAAGATGCGGATGTTGCTCAAGTGCCTTGTTGGTCATCAGTGTGTTGTGCAAGGGTTGACCACCCGTGCGGGGGGAATGGCCGGGACACGTTCGCCTGGCTGAGGGGAGCAGGGGCCGACGGACGTACCCGAATTCACGATCCTCGCGCTCGCCGTCCAAGAGGTGTGCACCACCAGGGGGCCTTTTCGGCGGCTGTTACTCCTGTGTGTCCTATGCGCGTGGGAAGGAATTCGCTCAGTGGCCACCCCCCACCCCCCTCGTCCGCCTTACCCGCCGGCCGGCGGGGTTCCGGGAGAATCCGACGAGAACGTCGCCGCCCGGCTCCGCGGCCGCTCCGACGGTGAGACCGGACGCTCCGTCGCGCTGCTCATGACGCGACACTGGCAGCCGGCCCGCGACTACGCGGCCATCTGCCTCGCCTCCCGGAACGAGGTCGCCTCCATGGTGACCTCGGCCGCCTTCCACCAGGTACTCGACCGGCTGGCACTCGGCGAGCCGGCGCTCGCGCTGCGCCCGCGGTTCCTGGTGGCCGTCCGGGACACGGTCCGCGTCTGGACGACGGAGGACCGGATATCCGCCGTTCTGCCGGAGCTGCTGAAACCCGCCGGCGGCCGCGGCATGCGTTCGGCGAAGTCGATGACGCCCGAAAATCGCAAACTGGCCGAGCGGTCATTCCAGACCCTACCCGGACTCGCCCGGTGTCTGCTCTGGCACACCGAGGTGGAGGCCGAAGCGATAACCGTCCCGGCCGGTCTGCTGGGCATGGACACCGAGACCGCGTCGGCCGCACTCGAACAGGCGCGGGAAAATTTCCGTGAAGGATGTGTACATGCCCATAGGGAACTCGCGCCGACCAAGGATTGCCGCTTCTACAACCGTCTCCTCGACGTTCCGATTCGGCGTGGCGGAGCGTTGCTGCCCGATGTCCAGCAACATCTGACCGAATGCCGCTACTGCCGTTTCGCCGCCGAACAACTGAGCCATTTCGAGGGCGGCCTGGGAGTGCTGCTGGCCGAGTCCGTACTCGGCTGGGGCGCCCGCCGCTATCTGGAGTCCCGTCCCGGCCGCGCGGGCCAGGGCACGCGGTCGCGCGCCCCGCGCTCGCGCGGTTCCGGCCGGCACGGCGGCGGCCGCCCCCGCATCCTGCCCCGCATTGTGCTGCCCGGCCGCGGCACCCCGGGCGCGTTGCGCAGCTCGCGGGCGCTGCTGACCGGACTGGGCGTCGCATCCGCCGGACTGATCGCCACGGTCGCCGTCGTCGGCATGTGGTCCCACGACGACGGCGTCGACCCGGCCGCCTCCACCAGCGCGAGCGAGGGCTCGACCCCCGGTGCCGGCGCCCGGTCCTCGCCCGGCACCGCCGAACTGCCGACCGTGCCGCGGGACTCCAGACTGCGCAATGCCTCCGCCGACCTCTGCCTCGCCGTCAAGGGCCGGCCGAAGGCGGGGGCCGACACCGAACTGGCGGCCTGCTCGACCGACGCGAGCCAGCAGTGGTCCTACGGCAGCGACGGACGGCTGCGCAGCGCGGCGGCCCCCGACCTGTGCCTGGACTCGCACGTGGACGCCGGTGTGGTCGTCCTCGGCACGTGCGGGGGCGGTGACGACGTGCGCTACGACCTCACCGTGCGCGGGGAGTTGCTGCCGCGCTGGGACGAGCAGCTCGCCCTGGCCGCCACGACCGACGATCCGGGAGCCGACATCGTCGTCAAGGTCCGGGACGGCTCGGCCGCGCAGCGGTGGCTGACCGAGCCGCCGGCGTCCGCCAGCCCGGGTTCCCTCTCGATCACGGGCCCGGAGAAGCCCGCCGTGCGGCCCGCCGAACTGGCCGAGCAGCGGGCGTAGTGCAGGAGGACTCCAGGGCGACCGCCGGCCGACGATGTCCGGCGGCCGCCCGCCCGCCGACGTGCGGGGCGATGACGGCGGGGACGTCGCTCGGCGCGGTCACATGGGATCCTCGGCGAGGTCGGCGGCGCTGATCGTGGTCGGCGTGGCGTGTCCGGACAGGGCGAGGGTCAGGTCGAACTCGGCGAGCAGACAGCGGATCACGTGCTCGACGCCCGCCTGACCGTCCAGGCCGAGTCCGTAGACGTACGGGCGCCCGAGCAGGACGGCCCGCGCGCCGAGCGCGAGTGCCTTGAAGACGTCGTCGCCGCTGCGGACACCGCTGTCGAACAGGACGGTCAGCCGGTCGCCGACCGCGTCGGCCACCCGCGGCAGCGCGTCGGCGGCCGCGACGGAGCCGGCGACCTGACGGCCGCCGTGGTTGGAGACGACCACGCCGTCCATGCCGGCGTCGGCGGCGAGCCGGGCGTCGTCCGGGTGCAGGATGCCCTTGAGGACGATCGGGCCGTCCCAGTTCTGCCGCAGGAACGCGAGGTCGGGCCAGGTGTGTCCGGCGTCCCCGAACAGCCCGAGGAAGTGCAGCACGGCCGCGTTCGGATCCTCGTGCACGGGTTTGGCCAGTCCCGCCTGGAAGGCCGGGTCGGTGAAGTAGTTGGCGGTGCCCACCCCGTGCAGGAACGGGAGGTAGGCGAGGTCGAGATCCCGGGGGCGCCAGGACAGCAGCGGGGTGTCGAGGGTGACGAGCAGCGCGGAGAACCCGGCGGCCTTCGCCCGACCGAGGAAGCTCCTGGTCACCTCGCGGTCCTTGCCCCAGTACAGCTGGAACCACCGCTCGGTGTCACCGAGCGCCTCCGCCACCTGCTCCATCGGTGTGCTGGACGCCGAGGACAGGATGTACGGCACCCCGTGCGCGGCGGCGGCGAGGGCGGCGGCGGACTCGGCGTCCGGATGCATGATCGACAGTACGCCGACGGGCGCCAGCGCCACCGGCGCGGGCAGCGGGCGGCCCAGCACCCGCACCGAGAGGTCCCGCTCAGCGACGTCCCGCAGCATACGGGGCACGATCCGGCGTCGCTCCAGGGCCGCGCGGTTGGCCCGCATGGTGCTGCCGTCGCCTGCGCCGCCGGCCACATAGCCGACCGGGCCCGGCCCGAGTCGCGTCTCGGCCAGCGCCTCGAGTCTGGTCAGATCCGTGGGCAGCCGGGGCACCGCCCCGCTCATCCCGTTGAGATAGATCTCGTACTGGAAATCCGCCCAGTGCTTCGCCACCGTACGCCCCGCCTCTCCGCCTCGAGTACGCGCCGTAGCGACCATACTCGTCGGTATGTGCGGTGCCGCGCACCGGCCTTCACGTCGGGGCGGGGGCACCGGGAGGACAGGTCGTCCGTCACGCGTCGTCGGCCGGTGCGTCCTCCGGCTCGGTGTCGGTGTCGGTGTCGGGGCCCTGGGCCCGCACCCGCTGCACATGCTCGAGGGAGTCCCGCAGTTCGGTCAGCCAGTCGTCGGTGTGGCGCTGGACCAGCCGTACGCACCAGGCGAGGGCGTCGCTGCGGCTGCGGGCCACCCCGCCCGCGATGAGGGTGTCGAGGACCTGGCGCTCGGGCTGGCGCAGCCGGGTCATCACGGGCGCGGCGACATGGGTGAACAGGGCGCGCTCGCCGCCGCACACCACCCCCCAGGACACCTTGCGGCGGAAGCGGTGCTCGGCCTCGCGCGCCACCGCCACCCGTGCCTCCCGGGTGCGCTCGCGGAATTCCTCGATCCGGCTCTGGATCGCCGCGTCCCGCTCGGCGGCCGAGGCGTCCTCGGCGAGCCGGGGTTCCGGGATGCGGCCGATGACGGTGATCTCCTCGCGGTCGGCGGTGAGCTCGGCCAGTTCCTCGAAGAGGTCGTCGGGAAGGCGGCCGGTGAACCAGCCGCGCAACTTCTCGTGCTGCTCTGTCGTAATCATGTAATGACGATTACTCGGCGTTCTCATGAACACAAGGGGGTGCGGGGGAGTCAGCCGAGAGCTCAACCGGAATGTTTCAGGCCGATTAACGAAGCGGGCGGAATCAGCCACTTGGCTGCTTCGGGCGATCAAGAACCGCTCAGTTCCGGGGTTCGGCCGGTCGGGTGCCGTGACTTCGCGCCACTGATTCAACACGCAAGGTTACTGATTCACAGGGGGTCGAGGTGAGTTTCCGCGGCGGACTCGGCAGACTCGCGCTCGCCGGTCCGGCACCGACCCGAGAAGGTCCGGCACCCCTTGGAATCCAGCGGAAGGATGCACACAATGCGGAACACCGCGCGCTGGGCGGCGACCCTCGCCCTCACGGCCACCGCCGTCTGCGGCCCCCTCACCGGAGCCGCCCTCGCCACCCCGGCCGCCGCCCCCGCCTCGCTCTACGCCCCCTCGGCCCTGGTGCTCACCATCGGGCACGGCGACAGCGCCGCCACCGTGACCCCGCAGCGCGCGGTCACCCTGAGCTGCGCCCCCACGCCCTCCGGCACCCACCCGGCCGCCGCCCCGGCCTGCGCCGAACTGCGCGCCGCCGGCGGTCTCGACGCCCTGGCGCCCAGGGACGACGTGCTGTGCACCAAGCTGTACGACCCCGTCGTCGTGACCGCCGACGGGGTCTGGCAGGGCAAGCGCGTCTCCTACGAGCGCACCTTCGCCAACCAGTGCGTGAAGGACGCCTACACGAGCGACGTCTTCGCCTTCTGAGACCGGGATCGCGCGGTCCCCGGGCACCTGAGAGGCCCACGGATGGGGAGTGTGGGCCTCCGTCGCGGGGTACCCAGCGATCTCGCACCAGGGGTCGGCAGGGCGGAGTGGGGCCGCCCGCCGACCCCTGGCATCACCTCCGCCCCTCCCCGGGAACCCCGGAGAGGGGCGGAAAGCGTTTCAGCAGACCCGTACCGGCGAACAGTCGACGGATGCGCGGCTGGTCGCAGACGACCCGCAGCCGCCCCTCGCGCTCCCGGGCCCGGGTCTCGGCCCGGCACAGGACGCGCAGTCCGGAGCAGTCGAAGAAGACGACGTACCGCAGGTCGACCAGCACGTCCGGCAGCGGCCGGGCGGTCGCCGCGTCCAGGTGCTCGGCGACGAACCCCGCGGTGGCCAGGTCGATCTCGCCCGCGACCTCGATGACGGTGAACCGGCCCGAGGTCCTGGTGCGCGCATGGGGATTCGGCGCGGGATGTTCGAGGGCGGGGTCGTCCGCATCCGGGGTCATGGCCGCTCCACCGGGGCAAGGGGCGCATTCGATCCCCGTAGTTACCCCGGCTCGCGCGGAAACATCCCTGCGACGCGGCCCGCAAGATCTGGTTCACTCGACAAGGTGAATGCCGGTGAAGGTGCTTGACAATCAGTCAGGTCAATCAGTCACGCGCGGTCCCGATGGCTGGTGTCGCACCACGGGAAGCGGCGACTGCGGCGGCAGGTGCACAGCGCGACCCGGAAGCGGTCGGAGGCGACCGTGCTGCCGTCCTCCAGTTCCACCTCCACCGGGCCCTCCACGAGCAGCGGGCCCTTGCGCTGGATCCTGATACGGCGGGGGGAGTCAGACGGGGAGTTCGGCACGGACGATCACCAGCTCTTCCTTCTCCTCGGCGGCCGACAGCAGCCCCTGCTCCCGCAGCCAGCGCTCTCTCTTGCGCAGCACGGGACCGAGCGCGATCCTGCGGCGCCCCGTCACGGCCGCCTTGAGGCCCGCGGCCCGCAGGTGGTCGAGCGTGCGGTCGGGTCCGCTGAGCGCGGAGTGGACCATCAGCAGCACACCGCCGGGGCGCAGCAGATCCGGCGCTTCCCGGCAGATCCGGTCGACGACCAGCCGGCCGTCCCCGCCCGCGTCCCAGGCCCGGGCCGCACCGCGCGGCGCCACGTGGTGCTTCGGGCTGGGCACATAGGGCGGGTTGGACAGGATCAGGTCGAACGACTGACCCTGCACGGGTGCGAAAAGGTTTCCGCGGCGGATGTGCAGCGGCAGTCCGGAGAGCCACGCGTTCACGCGCGCGGTGCACACCGCCCGCCAGGACACGTCGACGGCCGTCACCCGCGAGCCACGGCGGGCGGCGGCGAGCGCCAGGGCGCCGCTTCCCGTGCCCACGTCCAGGACGTGCGCACCCGGCGCGAGAGGTTCCTCGGACAGGGCTCCGACCAGGAGGTCGGTGTCTTCCTGTGGGGCGTACACACCCGGGGGTACCAGTGGATTCACCGGGCTCAGGTACCCCGGCCGTCACGAAATAAAGGAAATTTCCGAAAGGTCGCCCTTCCGCAGGGACGACCGGCCGACCGGCCAGTCCTGCAGCAGCCGGGCGGCGAAGCGGTCCTCGACGTATCCGGTCGCGTCGATGCCGAACGCCACGTCGGGCGCCAGGTGCGGCTCGTCGGCCAGCAGACCGCCGATGACGTCCTGGCGTACGACCTGTTCGTGGACGGCGTCCGCCTCGACGTGCTCGTCGTAGAAGTGCTCGGCGGCAGCACCCGCCCCGGTGCGGCGCATCGCCTCGGCGAGCCGCCGGGAGCCGGGGGAGGAGGTGATCTCGACCGCGGCGAAGTGGCCGACGAGGGCACCGCGCAGGGCCCGGTGCAGGCCGAAGAGGGACATCAGGTTGACGGTGACCAGCATCTCCGCGCTCGCCGCGTCGAGATAGCGGCCGTACGTCGTGTCCAGGCCGAGGTCGGTCATCAGGTCGGCGAACAGCCGGGCGTGCACTCGGTCGGGGCGCCCGCCGCCGAACTCGTCGAACTCCACCGCGGCCATCGCCGCCTTGGCCCGCCCCGCGAGCCGCGGCAGTACCCAGGCATGCGGGTCGGCCTCCTTGAGGTGGTAGAGCGACCGCTGGGCGGCATACTCCCGCACCTGCCACAACTCGCCCTTGTCGCGCAGGAAATGGGAGACACCGGCACCGTCGACCGGCTCGACGAGCAACTCACCGAGCGCGTCCTCGACGGAGTCGTGCACCGGGGTGTCGGCGCGCAGCGCGGTCAGAAACCGGTGCTCCAGCCGCGCCCGCACCCGCAGCAGATCCGGATCCCACTCCCGCTCCGGCCCGACCCCCGCGAACCCGCGATAGTGCAGCTCGTAACAGAGATACAGAGCCAGCTGGAGGTCGTCCCCATACACCCCGGCCCCCGCCACGTCCTCATCCCGCGGCAACCCCCCGCCCCGGACCAGATACTCCTTGACGGCAGCGGAAACAGGCCCCCGGGAAGCGGGCAGCAGCGGCCCTTCACAGTCGTGCTTCATGGCGCCCGAGTACCCGGACGGCATCTCGTCACCCCAGCAACAGTGGCGCCCCTCAGGGGCGCGGGGAACTGCGCGACCAGCCACAACGAGCCGGCACCCGCCATCCCACCGACCGCGGCACGTCCGACGGCGTCATTCCCCTTCGGACTCCTCCTGCGCCCCCGCATGGGGCGTGATCGCATCCCCCGCCTCCCCCTCATGCCGCCCCCGCCCGGCGGAGCCCCCCGCACGGGTCTCCGCGTCCTCGATCTCGCGCAGAACCTCCTCCAGCGCCGTGTCCGTCTGCTCATCCCTGTTCTTGTCGTCTCGCGACACGAAAACTCCCACCTCTCCTCAACTCGTCGCGGCAGCGATCCGCAGCGGCACGGGCTCCGGCGCCGCCGGCGCCTCGTTGAGCCGGATGACCTCCGCCCACCAGGACGGCCCGTCCTCGATGTGGCGCAGCAGCACTCCCTCGCGGATCGCCCACGGGCAGACGCTGACCGACTTGAGGCCGGTCAGCTTCATCGCGGTGTGGCCGACGACCGCCCCCGCCAGGCTCTGCGCGGCGCGCGGCGCGGAGATGCCAGGCAGCACGGCGCGTTCGGCGACGGGCAGCGCGGCCAGCTGATCGGCGGCCAGCCGCAGGTCCTTGCGGTGCAACTCCCGTTCCACGAACGGTCCGTGGCGCCCGGGCGCGGCCCCGCACAGCCGGCCCAGCTGCTGGAAGGTGCGGGAGGTGAAGACCGCGGTGCGCGGCCCCTCCCAGCGGATCCGCGCCGCGACGTCCCGCAGCTGATGGCGGATCTTGCGGCGCAGCGCGCGTACCTGCTCGGGGGTGGGAGCGTCCTGGTCCGGGAAGAACTCGTGCGTCAGGCGGCCCGCCCCGAGGGGGAGGGAGGCCACGAAGTCCGGCAACCGGCCCCGCCCGAAGGCCACTTCGAGGGAGCCTCCGCCGATGTCCAGCAGGGCGAGCGGTCCCGACCGCCAGCCCATCCAGCGACGCGCGCCGAGGAAGGTCAGTTCGGCCTCGACCTCGCCGGGCAGTACGCACAGCCCGACCCCGGTCCGCGAGCGGACGGCGCGCAGCACCTCCTGCCGGTTCGGGGCGGCCCGAACCACGGCGGTGGCGAAGGCCAGTGGCCCGGCCGCACCCCAGCGGTTCGCGGTGCGGCTCGCCTCGCCGACCGCTTCGACCAGCCGTTCCACGTCCTCCTGCGGAATGTCGCTCCCCGGCTTGACATGTTCAGACAGCCTCAGCCGCCACTTCGCGGTGTGCACCGGCAGCGGCACCCCGCCCTCCGCGTCCGCCACCACGAGCCGGACCGTGTTCGACCCCACATCCACCACGCTGATTCGCATGGGCCCGTGGGTACCCGATTGTGCGCACGCCAAAGCTTCCCCGGTGGTCTCGCCCTGGTCTCGATCCTCGGCAACACGCGAAGAGGGGCCGCCGTCTCCCTGCAGACGGTGGCCCCTCGGTCCGGGCGGCTCAGGTCGCGGTGATCACATGTGGATGACCGGCGCGGCGTCCGCGTCCTGCTCGGGCACTCCGCGGCGGAAGAGCAGGAAGGCGATCACGGCACCCGCGGCGAACAGACCCGCCGACCACCAGAAGGCGGTGGTGTAGCTCTCGATCGTCGCCTGGGCCTGCACCAGCTTGCTGGTGGCGTCCCGACCGCTGAGGTAGTTCGTGGCGGCGCTGGCGGCGAGGGTGTTCAGCAGCGCCGTACCGATCGAACCGCCCACCTGCTGCATGGCGTTGACCGTCGCGGAGGCCACGCCCGCGTCCTCCGGGGTCACTCCACCGGTGGCCAGCTGCATGGCCGAGGGCATCACCAGGCCGAGACCGAAGCCCGTCACGATGAGCTGCGGGAGCACCGCGCTGACGTAGCTGGAGCCGACGCCGATCCCGGTCAGCCAGGCCATGCCCGCCGCGGAGATCGCGAAGCCCAGCGGGATGAGCGCCTTCGGCCCGATACGCGGCAGCAGGGCCGTGCTGCCCAGCTGCGCCGCCACCATCAGGGCCCCGACCATCGGCAGGAACGCGACACCGGTCTTGGTGGGGCTGAAGCCGAGGTTGAGCTGAAGGTAGTAGGTGAGGAAGAGGAACACGCCGAACATGCCACCGGCGGAGATCAGCACCGAGACGAACGAGGCGGCCCGGTTGCGGTCCAGCAGGATGCGCAGCGGAAGCAGGGGATGTGCGGCCTTGGTCTGCCACCAGGCGAATGCGGTCAGCAGTACACCACCGGCTATCAGGAAGCCCCAGGTCAGCGGCGAACCCCAGTCGTGCGTCTCGGCGTTGGAGAAGCCGTAGACCAGCGAGAACAGACCGCCGGCGACGAGCAGGGTGCCCGGCATGTCCAGCTTGCCGTTCGTCGCGTCACGGTGGTTGGTCAGCAGGATCCAGCCGCCCGCGAAGGCGAAGACGGCGATCACGACGTTGACGTACAGCGTCCAGCGCCAGTCGAACGCGTCGGTCAGCAGTCCGCCGAGCAGCAGGCCCACCGCACCGCCGGCACCGGCGATGGCGCCGTAGACGCTGAACGCCTTGGCCCGTTCCCGTGCCTCGGTGAAGGTCGTGTTGAGCAGCGACAGCGCGGCAGGTGCGAGGAGGGCGCCGAAGACACCCTGGAGGGCGCGCGCGGTGACCAACATCCCGAAGCTGTTCGCGGCACCGCCGAGCGCGGACACCGCGGCGAAGCCGGCCACGCCGGCGAGGAAGGCGGTCTTACGGCCGAACAGGTCGGCTATCCGGCCGCCGAGCAGCAGCAGTGAGGCGAAGGACAGGGCGTAGGCGGTGACGATCCACTGCCGGTTGCCGTCGGAGAAGCCGAGGTCCTTCTGTGCGGAGGGCAGCGCGATGTTCACGATCGTCGCGTCGAGCACCACCATCAGCTGGGCGAGGGCGATGACCGCGAGGATCCACCACCGCTTCGACGACGCGGGGTGTTCGGGTTCGGCGAGGGTGCCGGCGTCGGCACCCTCGGCCAGGGTCTTCTGGGCCATGAGAACCACTCCAGGGAAGTCGTTCGGGTGGAGGTTGAAATTCGAAAGAAAGGATTTGAACGAAACGGTTTCGTACACCTGCAGCCTAGCCTCTTGCCGAGCGAAACGGCAACGTTTCGCTAGATGTGTTCTGCGTCTCTTATTCCTTGACAGGAATATAACCGCGAGGGCATATTGGGACCCATGTCCGACGCCCCGCTCTGGACCGCCCTCGCCGATCCGCACCGGCGGGCCATCGTGGCGCTCCTCCTTGAGCGGCCGCGGCCCGTCGGCGAGATCGTGGAGGCATGCGGGCTGAGCCAGCCGAGCACGTCGAAGCACCTCAGGGTGCTGCGGGAGGCCGGCCTGGTCCGGGTCCGGCAGGACGCGCAGCGCCGTGTCTACGCCCTCGACCCGGCCCCCATCGCCGAGCTCGACGCATGGCTCGCGCCGTACCGGGAGCTGTGGAACCGCAGCCTGGACAAGCTGGGCCGCCGCCTCGACCGGACGGCGCCGGACGATCCCGAGGAACCCGCCCCGAAGGACTGATCCACCATGGCCGCTGATCTCACCGGCACCTATCTGACCCTGGACGACGGCCGCCCGGCCGTCCGCTTCAGCCGCCTCTACGACCATCCCATCGAGCGCGTCTGGCAGTTCGTCACCGACCCGGGGGAACTCGCCCACTGGTTCCCGTCCCGCGCCGAGATCGACCCTCGCCCGGGCGGCACGATCACCTTCACCGGCGACCCGAACATGCCCGAGTCCACGGGCCGGGTGCTCGCCCTCGACGAGCCGCGCCACCTCTCCTTCGAGTGGGCCGGCGACGAACTCCACTTCGACCTGGAGGCCCTGGACGACAGTCGCACCCGCTTCACCCTGACCAACGTGCTCCAGTCCACGGACACCGCCGCCCGCAACGGAGCCGGCTGGGAGGTGTGCCTGGCGGCCCTGGACGCGAGGGCACGGGACGAGCGGTCCGAGGGGCCGCACACCGGGGCCGGAGCACCCTGGAAGGAGTTCTACGACCGCTACATCGAGGCCGGCGTGCCTTCGGGAGCACCCGTTCCCGGCCTCGACTGACCCCGCCTCAGGCCATCTGCCGCCGCACCAGCTCGTGCAGCCGTCCGCCCGTGTCCGCCAACAGCTGCGCGGGCGGGCCCTGCTGGGCCACCTTGCCGTCCTCCATCACGATGACACGGTCGGCGTCCAGGACCGTCGACAGGCGGTGCGCGATGACGACCCGCGTCGCGTTCAGGGCCTTCGTCGACTCGATCACCGTGCGCTGCGTCTCGTTGTCCAGGGCGCTGGTGGCCTCGTCGAAGAACAGGATCCGCGGCCGGCGGATCAGCGCCTGCGCAATCATGAGGCGCTGACGCTGGCCACCGGAGACCGCGCCGCTGCCCGAGACGATGGTGTGCAGCCCCATCGGCATCCGCTTGATGTCCTCCGCGAGCCCCGCCATCTCCGCCGCCGCCATCGCCTCCTCCGGCGTGTACGGCTCGGTGCCGCAGATGACGTCCAGGATCGAGCCGGTGAAGGGCTGCGCGTGCTGGAGCACCACCCCGCACTGCCGGCGCACCGCCGACTGGTCGAGAGCGGCCAGGTCCTGGCCGTCGTACAGGACACTGCCCGAGACCGGCTTGTCGAAGCCGATCAGCAGCCTGAGCAGCGTCGACTTGCCGCAGCCGCTCGGCCCGACGATCGCCACGAACTCACCCGGGCGTATCTCGAAGGACACGTCGTCCAGGACGAGGGGCCCGTCGTCCGCATACCGGAAGGACAGCCGACGCGCCTCGATCGCTCCCGTCAGCGGACCCGGCCGGGTGCTCGCCGTGCGCACCTCCGGCGTCGCCTCCAGCACGGGCTTGATCTCCTCGAACAGCGGCAGCGCGGCCACCACCGACACGAACGCACCGGTCAGCTGGGTGACCGAGGTCAGCAGCATCGTCACCGAGGTGTTGAAGGTGAGGAAGGCGGCGGCCGACATCACCCCGCGCGCGGGCCCCGCGAGCAGCATGAACATCAGCAGGGTGCACAGCGGCAGATAGACCGCGCCCATCACCGTGGTGAGGTTCTTGATCCGGCCGACCCTCTGCTGCAGCTCCCGGCTGCGGGCGAACTGTGCCGCCCAGGCCGCGTACGCGTAGTTCTCGGCCGCCGCGACCCGCAGCTTCGGCAGGCCCCGCAGGGTCTGGAAGGCCTGGTTGTTCAGCTTGTTGTTCAGCACGACGAGCCTGCGCTGCCAGCGCACCTGCCACAGACCGAGACCGAGGAAGGCGCCCGCGATGACGACCAGCATGCCGATCGCCGCCAGGGCCATCGACGGGCTGTACCAGAACAGCAGGCCCAGGTTCATCGCGCCGACGGTCACCGACTGCGCGACGACCGGACCGATGCCCGCCATCATGCGGCGGATCGCGCTGATGCCCATGGCCGCGCTCGCCAGCTCACCCGTGGAACGCTCGGTGAAGAACTTCGTCGGCAGCCGCAACAGCCGGTCCCAGACGGCCGGTTGGAGGGTGGCCTCGATACGGCCCTCCAGCCGCAGGATGGTGAGGTTCTCCAGCAGCATGAAGGCCGCCGCCACCACGCTGGTCAGCATCACCGCGAGACAGACCTGCACGATCAGGTTCGTCTGGGCCCTCGGCACGAACTCGCCCAGCACCTTGCCGGTGGCGATGGGCACCAGCGCCCCGATCGCCACCGTCACCAGACCACTGGTCAGCAGGTTCACCAGGTCACCGCCGGTGCCGCGCATGCTGAACCGCAGCAGCCGCAGCGGGCTCAACGTCCGGTCGGGCAGCGGACGGTAGAACATCACCGCACGCGGCTCGAACTCCTCCGCATTGGCCTTTTCGATCGGCGTCTCGCGTCCGGTCGACGGATGGACGGCCACATAGCCGCCGCGCCGCCACAGCAGCGCGACCGGCGCACCCGACAGGGCGCGGTGGCCCACCAGCGGCCCGATGTTGTCGCGCCACCAGCGGCCGTCGAGGCGTACGGCCCTCGTGCGCGCCCGGGAGGCGACGGCCACCTGCTCCACCGGGTCGAGCCGGTCGCTTCCCGTCCCGCTCTGCGCGCGGTCGGCGAGCTGGATGCCGGCCGCCTCGGCGACCAGCTTGCACGCCGCGTAGCTCGCGTCGGCGTCGGCGGACGTCGTGCGCTGGGCGGAGGACTTGCCGATCGAGGCCAGCAGCGTCCGGTCGGCCTGGGCGCGGACGGCCTCACCCGCCTTGATACCGGCGGCCGTCCGGGTCTCGTGGGTGCGCTCCAGCTGCTCGATCCAGCGGTCCAGCGTGGTCAGCAGCCGGTACTGCTGGTCGACCATGCTCTGCCACACCGCCGGGTCCATCAGCAGGTCGGCGGCGGCCTCGGCGCCGTACAGCGAGCCGTACTGGACGCTGCCCGGCGGGACCTGCATCCAGAACACATCGTCGTCGGTGACCTCGGTGGCCCGCTCGCTCGCCATCGGCGCCTGGAAGAGGACGGTCAGCCCGCGGCCGACGCCGAGCGCGAGCGCGTACTCCAAGGGGCTGGTGGTCGGCGGGACGTACTGCGGGTTGCCGTACTCGTCGTAGGACCAGGTCTGGGCGTCGGCCGTCTGGTACAGCTCGCGCAGGCCGATGCGGTGCACCACGCAGTCGCGCAACGGACGGGCGACCAGGGTGTGCTGGGGTCCGAGGACCGGGCCGAGGACCAGTGAGCCAGCCTCCAGCCGGCCGAGGTGGTGCCAGTGGCCCTGCTGCACGGCGTCCACCGCGAACAGATCCAGGCTGCCGGCCGCGACCAGCCACAGCACCTGCGGGCCCTCCAGATCGAGCCGGGTGAGGCCCGCGCAGTCGATCCGGCTGCCCAGGGCGCCGAGGGCGCCGAGTACCAGGTCGCCTTCGTGTGCGGTCGTCATCTCATCGCTCCCTGACCAGCGCCGCGTACGCGCCGCCGCGTGCCACCAGGTCCTCGTGCCGCCCGCGTTCCACGATCGTGCCGTGCTGCAGGACGACGATCTCGTCGCTGTCGCGCACGGTGCTGAGCCGGTGCGCGATCACCACGCAGGCGCAGCCGCGCCGGCGCAGGTTGTCCATCACGACCTGCTCGGTCTCCGCGTCCAGCGCGCTGGTCACCTCGTCCAGGACCAGGATGCTGGGCCGGCGCACCAACGCCCGCGCGATCTCCAGGCGTTGCCGCTGACCGCCGGAGAAGTTGCGGCCGTCCTGCTCGACCTTGCTGTGGATGCCGCCGGGCCGGCGCGTCACCACGTCGTACAGGGCCGCGTCCCGCAGCGCGTCGATCACGGCGTCGTCCGGGATCGAGGGGTCCCACAGCGCCACGTTGTCGCGGACCGAGCCCTCGAAGAGGAAGACCTCCTGGTCGACGAAGGACACGGAGGCGGCCAGCGCCCCGCGCGGGATGTCGTCCAGGCGCTGCCCGTCGATGCGGATCACACCCTCCCAGGGGGAGTACAGACCCGAGATCAGGCGGGAGACGGTCGACTTGCCGCTGCCCGAGCCACCGACCAGCGCCACCTGCTGGCCCGGGCCGACCGTGAGGTCGAAGCCCGTCAGCAGCGGCTTGTCCAGCGGGTTGTAGCCGAAGGTGATGTTCTGCAGCTCGACATGGCCGTGCAGCCGGCGCGTGGAGTCGCCGGCGCCGGGACGCCCGTAGAGCGGGTCGGCCTGGAAGTTCTCGACGTCCTTCAGGCGGGCCACGTCGGCGGCGAAGTCCTGGATGCGGCCCGCGACTCCGTTGAGTCGGGTGATGGGGGCGGTGAAGCGGGTGACCAGCGACTGGAAGGCGACCAGCAGGCCCACCGAGATGCCGCCCTCGACCGCGCGCATACCGCCGACCCACAGGATCACCGCGCTGTTGAGCGAGGCCAGCGTCGGAGCGACCACGCCCAGCCAGGCGCTCGGTACCCCGAGCCGCTGCTGCTCCTCCAGCGTCGTGGCGTGCTGTCCGGCCCACTTGCGGAAGTAGCCGTCCTCGCCGCCGGTCGCCTTCATCGTCTCGATCAACTGCAGGCCCGTGTACGCGGTATTGGTGAGCCGGGCGCTGTCCGCGCGCAGCTTCGCCGTACGGGTGGCCCGCAGCCGGATGACGACCCGCATCGCGACGATGTTCAGCAGCGCGACGCCGATGCCGACGAACGTCAGCTGCGGATCGTAGGTGTAGAGGAGGACGGCGTACAGGACGACGACCACCGCGTCCACGCCCGCCGCCGCGAGGTCGCGGGCCAGGGTCTCGGCCACCTGGTCGTTGGACTGCAGTCGCTGCACCAGGTCGGCCGGGCTGCGCTGGGCGAAGAACGTCACCGGCAGCCGCAGCAGATGGCGCAGGAAGCGGGCGCTGGAGAGGGTGGAGGAGATGATGCGGCCGTGCAGCAGGTTGGCCTGCTGCAGCCAGGTCAGCAGGACGGTGAACAGCACGCACGCGCCCATCGACGCGAACAGCACCCCCAGCAGCGAGGTCTGCCCGCCGATCAGGAACATGTCGATATAGGTACGGCTGAGCGCCGGCACCGCCGCCCCGACCAGGACGAGCAGCAGGCTCGCCAGCACCGCGGCCGGCATGGTGCCCGCCGTGCCGCGCAGCCGGGCCGGCATCGCGCCGAGGACGCCGGGCCTGCGGCCGCCCCTGGTGAAGCCCTCGCCGGGCTCCATCACCAGCACGACACCGGTGAAGCTGCCGTCGAAGTCCTCCATCGGCACGAAACGGCGGCCCTTGCCGGGGTCGTTGATGAAGACGCCGCGCCGGCCGAAGCGGCGGCCCATGCCGTCGTAGACGACATAGTGGTTGAACTCCCAGAACAGCACGGCCGGGGTCCTCACCTCGGCGAGGGCGGCCGTGTCCATCTGCATGCCCTTGGCCGTCAGGCCGTAACTGCGCGCCGCCTTCAGCAGATTGCTGGCGCGCGAGCCGTCCCGGGAGACACCGCAGGCGATGCGCAGTTCCTCCAGCGGGACGTGCCTGCCGTAGTGGCCGAGCACCATGGCGAGGGAGGCGGCGCCGCACTCCACGGCCTCCATCTGCAGGACCGTCGGCGTACGGACCGTCTTCGCCCTTCCCTTGGGGACCGGGCGCTTGGGCGGAGCGGAGCGGCGCCTGCTCCGGGTCTCCTGTGCGGTGCTCACGGCAGCAGCCAATCGACGGGACGCTGGTCGGCCAGCCGGATCGAGCCCGAGGCCATGGTCATGGAGGTGAGGCCGAACGGCGGGCCGTCCTTGGACGACCACCGGTAACCGCTCTTCGTCGCCGACGACTTGTCCAGCTTCACGAGTACGGCCACCGGACGGCCCTTCTTGGTGAACTGCTCGCCCAACTGGCTGTCCCCGAGGAACGCGGCGATCTGCTGGGCCGACTCCGCGGAACGGTCCACCGACTTCACCCGGCCGCGCAGCACGCCGTACGTCTGGGTGGGCACCGAGGAGACGGTCAGGTCGACCTCGGCGTCCGCAGGGATGGAGGCGGCGTTCTCGGCCGGCACGTACACCGTGGCGTACAGCGGGTCGGAGGCGTGGGCGACCTTCTCCACGGCGGCCACGTTCGCGCCGGTCTGGATGATCTGCCCGATGGTGGCGGCGAGTCCGGTGATCCGGCCCGCGGCGACCGTGCGGACGACGCTGTCGCCCTGTGCCGTCCTGACCTTGAGGACGGGGGAGTCGGCGGGCAGTCGCTCGCCCTGCTCGGCCAGTACGGCGGTGACCTGGCCCGCGACCGGGCTCTGCAGGATGTAACTGCCCTGTCCGTGGGTGAGGATGGCGGGCGCGCTGACCGTGGAGGCCACCGAGCCGGTCACCGCCCACACCGAGGCGGCCGCCACCGCGACCATCGTCACGGACAGTGCGAGCCAGCCCTGCGGCCGGGCGAAGCGCACGGGGAGGTCGAGCTCCTCCGGCGACTGGAGCTTGGCGAGGGCCTGTTGGCGGAACTGCACGGGACTTTCCCTCACCTGAAAACGAGGAAGGACCGGCTCGGTGAGCCGGCTGGTTCACGACAACGACAAGCCCCGGAGCCGGCGAACGGCTCCGGGACTCACGATCACAAAGGTGCGATCAGAGACCGGCGACCAGGTTGGTGACCGGGGCGGTGTTCAGGCCGGTGACACCCTCGACGGTGCCGACAGCCGTGTCGACCAGGCCGGAAACCGGGGCGATGCCGTCCACCAGGCCGGTGACGGTGCCGAGGGCGTTCACGGACAGGCCGCCGGAGACGTTGTCGAGCTCGGCGTCGGAGATCTCGACGGTCTCAACCTGGGGGGTGGAGTTCATGATGGAACTTCCCTTCACATGGATATCTCATAAGGGGGGAGCGGCACCCCTCTGGGGACAGAGCGACGACCGCGGACCGCGGGTGCCGGGCGTCCGTCTCCGGAGCCCTTCGCGGCTCCCGCGGTGCGATGGATCAAAGCACGCTGCGGGTCCGGGCTTCCAATCAACCAACCGTCTCACCAGGCAACTTGAGTCCCAGGGACCCCGATCCGTGCAGGAGTGCGCACGGCTCGGTGGCAGGTTCTTCACATGCGTCACCGCATCGGCTCGTCCCGGGTCTTGCTGATCGTCAGGCGAATCCGACACTCCCGTCGCAATGGCCTTGGGGGTGGGCGCGCTTGTGCAGAACCTTCGCCCGCCGTGACTTCGTTGAGTATTCAATGTGCAGATTCCCTGGAGCCGGGATTCGGCGCGCTGTTCACGACGGGTCGTCACCGGCCGACTGCGGACCGTGTCAGCCCAGAAGCGCGTAGACCGTGCTCGCGCGGGCGGCGATCTCGCCCGAGTCCCCGTCGGTCATCGTGATGTCTGCAAACGCCATGCGCCGGCCGAGCTTGCTCAGGACCGCCTCGATCAGGACATCCGAACCGGACACCGCGCGCTGGAACGACGTCGACTGCTGAACGGTCGTCATGGGTCCGTACGCCCCGCGCGCCGCGGACACCGCGATCACCGTCGCCGTGTCGGCAGCAGCCATCAGCGCCTGTCCCGACAGCCCTCCGCCCTCCCGCGACAAGCGGTCCGACCAGGGCAGACGCAGGATCGCCCGATCGTCTCCCACCGCCTCGACGCGCAGGCGCAGGTCGAGCACCCATGGGGCGAAGTTGGCGGAGAGGATCTTGTCGGCTTCGGCGGTCGTCATCGTCATATGGGCGATTGTTCCCCCGTGCCGCTCCGTCAGACGCGGGTCATGGCCGATTCGGCATCCGGCAAAGAGAGTTGGCAAACGGAATTGAACGCACCGCGCGACCCCTGCGTACCAACAGCCATCCAGGCGCCAGAACAGAACAGCTGCCGAACGGCGGCAAAGACTCCGGTCCCCCCAGGAGGTCGAGAAGTTTGAGTCACAAGCGAATTCCGAAGCGTAAGGCCGCGATCGCGGCGGGCAGCGTCGTGGCGCTCGGCGCGGCCGCAATCCTGCTGCCCAACGCCAACGCCTCCCAGGACGGTTCGTCGAACGGCGCCGCCGTCGCACCCAAGACCCTGAAGGCCACGGACGCCTCGGATCTCGCCGCGCAGCTCCAGCAGCTGCTCGGTCAGGCCTTCGCCGGTTCGTACTACGACTCGGGCAGCCAGCAGCTCGTCGTCAACGTCATATCCGGCGACAACAACGTGGTGGTGCAGGCGAAGAAGGCCGGCGCGAAGGTCCGCGAGGTCAAGAACAGCCTCGCCGCGCTGAAGGCCGGGGCGCAGACTCTCAAGGCCAAGGCGACCATCCCGGGCACGGCGTGGGCGATCGACCCGAAGACCAACAAGCTCGCCGTCACGGCCGACAGCACGGTCACCGGCGCCAAGTGGGACAGACTGACGTCGACGGTCAAGAGCCTCGGCGCCGACATGGCGTCGGTGAAGAAGAGCTCCGGCACCTTCAAGACCCTGGTGTCGGGCGGCGACGCGATCTTCGCCCAGGCGGAGGGCGGCACGGTCCGCTGCTCCCTCGGCTTCAACGTCACCGCAAGCGACGGCAGTCCGGCCTTCCTGACCGCGGGTCACTGCGGAGTGGCCGCCAAGCAGTGGTCCGACTCCGAGACGGGCCAGCCCATCGCCACTGTGGACCAGGCCACCTTCCCCGGCGACGGTGACTTCTCCCTGGTCAAGTACGACGACCCCAATACCCAGGCCGCCAGCGAGGTCAACGTCGGCAACGGCCAGACCGTCCAGATCACGCAGGCCGCGGACGCCACCGTCGGCGAGCAGGTCTTCCGCATGGGCAGCACCACGGGCCTGCACGACGGCCAGGTCACCGGCCTCGACGCCACGGTCAACTTCCAGAGCGAGACCAACCCGGGCGGCGTGGACACCGTCACCGGACTCATCCAGACCAACGTCTGCGCCGAGGCCGGCGACAGCGGCGGCTCGCTGTTCACCCAGGACGGCAGCGCGGTCGGCATGACCTCCGGCGGCAGCGGCGACTGCACCGCCGGCGGCGAGACCTTCTTCCAGCCGGTGACCACGGCCCTGCAGGCCACGGGCGCCACGCTGGGCAACGGCGGCGCGGGCGCCGGCGACCAGGGCGGCTCGGCCGACCCCTCCGCCTCCGCGACCGACGGCACCGGCGCCGGTGACCAGGCGGGCGGCGGCGACGCGGTGGGCGGCTCGGCCGACCCGTCCGCGACGGCCACCGACGGCACCGGCGACCAGTCCGGGATCGGCGACCAGTCGGGTACCGGTGACCAGTCGGGCGCCGGCACGGGCGACCAGTCCGGCACCGGCGACCAGTCCGGGGCCGGCGCGAACGACGGCTCGTCGCTCACCCAGACCCGCTGATCGGCCCGACCCGCGGTTCCGGTCGACAGTGGACGGCCCGGCCCTCCGGCGGGAGGGCCGGGCCGCACCGGATGGTGTCCCCCGGTGGTCCCGGCCCGACAAGCCGCAACAGAGCCTCCGGCGAGGGTGGTTCGGGCCGCGACCTGGGAATCGGGTCCGCTTGACCGGCCGCACCACGAGACGGTACGTCATCCCGCACCGCGTCCGCGGGCTCAGCGCGCTCTCAGCAGCAACAGCGCGACGTCGTCCAGCCGTTCGGCGGTCCCGGCGTGCTGCCGCACCAGGTGGTCGGCCAGCTCCTCCAAGGGCAGCTCCCCGGCCTCCCCGAGCTGCTCCCCGAGGTGCGCCAGCGCGTCCTCGATGTCGACGCCCGGCGACTCGATCAGCCCGTCGGTGTACAGCACGAGCACCGAGCCGGGTGCCAGGCCCACCTCCGTCGTCGGGTACGCGGCGGCGCCGTCGATGCCGAGCAGCGGACCGCCGGCCAGATCGAGCACCCGTACCCGCCCGTCCGGACGCCGCAGCAGCGGCGGCGGATGACCGGCCCGGGCCATCACGGCCCGCCCGCGCGCCGGATCCAGCCGGAGATAAAGACAACTGGCGAACAGGTCGGCGCCCAGATCGATCAGCAGCCGGTTGGTGCTGCGCATGACCTCCTCCGGAGCCTGCCCCACGGTCGTGTACGCCCGCACGGCGGTGCGGATCTGGCCCATCAGCCCGGCCGCGGTCACGTTGTGCCCCTGCACGTCCCCGATCACCGCGGCCGCCACGCCCTGCGTGGGCACCAGGTCGTAGAAGTCGCCGCCGATCTCCATGCCCTGAGTGGCGGGCAGATAGCGCGAGGCCGCCTCGACGCCCGGCAGCGAGGGCAGCGAGTGCGGCAGCAGGGCCTGCTGCAGGCCGTGCGCCAGCCGGTTCTTGGCGTCGTACAGCAGGGCCCGCTCCAGGGCCTGCGCGATCAGACCGCCGAGGCTGGTGAGCACCGCCCGCTCGTCCGCGGGGAACGGGTGCGGCTCGGCATAGGCCAGCAGACAGGTGCCCACCGGCCTGCCCGACGCGATCAGCGGAAGATAGGCCCAGGCCTCGAAGCCGCCCGGGGGTGGCTGTACGGACGGGTACAGCCGCTCCAGTTCCTCGCGGGAGGCGAAGAACGCCGGCACTCCGGTGGACAGCGCGTGCGTGCCCGGTGTCGGCCGGGCCAGCGGCATCCCGTCGAACCGCTCCACGATCCGCTCGTCCGGATACCCGCGATGCCCCAGCACGTGCAGCCGCCCCGCCTCGGAACCGAGGACGACCAGCGCCTGACTGCCGACGGCCGGCGCGATCTCGTCCGCGACCAGC
Organism: Streptomyces sp. NPDC006476; assembly: GCF_040612015.1. NCBI lineage: Bacteria > Bacillati > Actinomycetota > Actinomycetes > Kitasatosporales > Streptomycetaceae > Streptomyces > Streptomyces sp. NPDC006476. Next base: position 81,619 of record NZ_JBEXPK010000036.1, read on the forward strand.
TGCACCACGTCCTGCACCCCCACCGCCTCGGTGAGCGCCCCCGCCAGCGTCAGCATCTGCGAGATGGTGACCAGCCGGGACGGGGCGTCGCCGGGCTGCGGGCCTGCCCTGTTCATCTCCGTGACCGCCCGCGCCCGGGTCACCCGCACGCTCAGCCCGGTCGTACTCGGATACATCCGGAACGACAGCCAGTCCCCGGGCGGCCGCAGCGCCACGAACGACGTCGTGTGCTGGCTGAGCAGCGCCGCGCGGTAGCGGTCCTCGTAGACCGGGTCGTTGAGCCAGGGCACCGCGGCCCAGAGCTGGTTGCCCAGCAGTTTGCTGACCGGGACGCCGATCAGCTCGGCCGCGGCCGCGTTGGCGAAGCCCACCCGGCCGTGCAGGTCGAGGGAGCACAGCCCGTACGGCAGCCTGGCCACCATCCGCGCCGCCTCCACGGTGCCGAGCGTGCCGGCCGCCCCGGCCACCACCGGCGTGGCGAGCAGATCGGGCTCCGGCAGCGGCGGACGGCTCTGCTGGAGGGCACGCTCCAGCCGCAGCGCCAGCCGGTCGCAGGCCGCTGTGAGATGGTCCCGCTCCCGGTCCGACAGCTCCGGCGGATGGGAGCCGGGCCAGGTCACGAAGACGGCCCCGTAGGCCGTCGACTCGGTCGCCACCGGCACGGCGGCCAGCGCGAAGGGGTACGGCAGCACCATGGCGATCCGGGGGTAGCGGACCGCCATGTCCTCCTCGCCGCCCACCCACACCAGCCGCCGCTCGCGCAGCGCGTCGGCGACCGGGATCGGCGCGCTCAGCCCCACCCGTTCCCATGGTGCCGCGAACGCGCGCGGCAATCCCGCCATCACGGCCATCTCCAGCACCGGCTCACCGGCCGCCAGCAGATACACCGCGCCGGAGTGCGCGTGCACCTCGTCCATCATCGAGGCGAGCGCCAGCGACAGCAGCGGTCGCCCCACCCGCGTCCGCACGGTCGCCGGCGTCTGGGCGGCCCCCTGCCCGTCGGACACGCCGACCACCTCCTCGCACGGCTCGGCGGCGGGTCCCAGGGATCAAATCTGCCCCCTGCGGACCGGACGCGCACGGCGAGCGGGACGCGGCCGCGTCCGCGCGGCCCGAAGACGGGCAGGCGAAACCACGACTCGGTGAAGAACGTCCGTGTACCCCTTAGGGCCCGGACCATGCCACCCCAGTCGTTGCGCGCGGCGGCGTGCGGGCGCCCCGTGCGCGCCCCCGCGCACCCTGATGGCCGGTTCTTCGCGCCCGCGGATGATGCGGGCCGCCAACAATGGGCACGCGCTCAACACCATGGACGAGTCGGACGAATCTGAGGGACGGGCAGTGATCCGCGTACTTCTGGTGCACGACGAGTGTCTGTTGCGTTCGGTCCTGGCGGAGTGGCTGCGCCGGGAGCCGGATCTGCGGGTGGAGGAGACGACATGGCGGGGGGCGCCCGCCCGGCTGCGCGCCTTGCGGCCCGACATCTGCGCGGTGGACCTGGAGAGTTCCGACGGATGCGGTGTCCCGCTCCTCGGTGAACTGAGCCGTCGGGACCGGGACGGGATCCCGCCCAGACTCCTGGTCCTGGCCAGCGCGAGCAGGCCGGGGCTGCTGAAACGGGCGGCGGAGGCGGGGGCGCTCGGCTATGTCGACAAGGAGGGCTCGCCGGACCGCCTGGTGCGCGCGATCCGCCGGGTCGCCGAGGGGGAACGTTTCGTCGACGACTCGCTGGGATTCGGCTTCCTCAAGGCGGCGGAGATGCCGCTCACCCGGCGTGAGCTGAGTGTGTTATCCCTGGCCGCCGAGGGCGCCTCCGTCGCGGAGATCGCCGGGAGCCTGCACCTGTCCAACGGGACGGTGCGCAACTACATGGCGGCCATCACCCGCAAGACCGGCGCCCGCAACCGCATCGACGCGATCCGCATCTCGCAGGGGGAGGGCTGGCTCTGACGCCGACACCGGCGCCCAGCTGCCGACCAGGTCCCGGTACAGGGGCGAGGACCGCACCAGTTCGTCGTGGGATCCGCAGGCGGTGCCCCGCCCGTCCAGCACCAGGACCCGCCGCGCGCGCCGGGCCGAGCTGATGCGATGGGCGACGACGACCAGCGTGCCGCCGGGCCGCTGCGCGAAGGCCCGCTCCGCGCGCTCCTCCGCCTGCGGGTCCAGATGACAGGTGGCCTCGTCGAGCAGGGCGAGAGGGGCGTACGACAGGTAGGCCCTGGTCAGCGCGATCAGCTGCCGTTCCCCCGCGGAGAGCGCGGCCGGATCGACCTGGGCGCCGGGCCCGCCGAGCCGGTCGAGCAGCGGGGCGAGCCCCACCGCCTCGGCGGCGGCCAGCAGCTCCGGCTCGGGCACGGGCTCGCGCCGCAGGTACCCGAGGTTCTCGGCGAGGGTCCCGGTGAACACGTACGCCTCCTGCGGGATGAGCACCCGGCGCGCGGCGGCACCGGCCGAGGGCACCGGCTCCCCGAAGACCCGGACGGAGCCGGACCTCGGCTCCAGCAGCCCGGCGACCAGCGCGGTGAGCGTCGACTTCCCGATCCCGCTCGGCCCCACCACGGCCAGGTGGGCGCCGGGGGGCAGGGTGAGGTCGAGGTCCTGGACGACGGGGGCGGCGGTGGGGCCGTAGGCGAAGGTGACGGAGGCGAGGGACAGGGCGGGGGACTCGGGGGCGGGGGACGCGTCGCCGACGGGCGTACGGGGGTGTGTGTCGGGCGTCTCGCCCTTCCCGGCCGATGTCAGCCGGCGCAGCACCACCGTCAGGCGGGAGCCGCTCGTGCCGAGGCCGTGGACGAGGCTGTGGAGGGCCGGCAGGAGCGACTGGGTGGTGTAGGCGAGAGCGCCGACCAGGGCGCCGGTGCTGACGCCGTGGGCCAGGAGCCAGGGGGCGGACGCCAGGAGCAGTACGACGGGAAGCTGGCCGCCGAGCGCGAGCGCGGCGACCCGCAGGACGCCCCAGCGGGCGAGGGAACGGGCAGCGCGGAACTCGGCGTCGACGCGTTCCGCGGTGTCGGCGGCGATCGTCTGCTCGGCGCCGGTCGCCGTGACGTCCCGCAGCCCCGGGCACACCGCGCCCAGACGGTCCGCCAGCTCCTCGTCGGCGGTCAGGAACGCCTCCTGCCGCCGCGCCGGTGGAGGTAGCGTCGCCGCGAACAGGGCCACACCGGCCAGCAGCGGCGGCCCGACGACCAGCAGAAGGAGCGGGTCGAGGGAGAAGAGCCCGGCCAGCGCGCCCACCGCGGTGAACACGAACGACCGCGACACCATGACCAGCCCGGCGAAGGTGTCCCGGGCGATCTCCACCTGCTGGGTGAGCCGTGACAGCGCACCTCCGTCGGCCTCGCGCACCCCGCGCCCGACCACCCGCTCCACCAGCCGGTCCCGCAGCGGCTCGACCAGCGCGGCGACGGCCCCGTAGACGCGCGCCGTCCCGTACGCGCCCACGACCACGCCCAGCCCGGCGACCGCGAGCCAGACCAGGCCCACGTCCGTCCGTCCGGCCAGGAACCCCTCGTCCAGCGCCCGCGCGGGCGCGTACCCGGTGAGGAACGTCTGCCCCGTCTCCAGCACCGACCAGGCCGCGAGCCCCATGACGACCCGCCACCGGACCCGGAGGAAGCGCAGCCCGCTCCGCACGACGCCGTCAGCCATCCCCGAACACCGCCCGGTACTCCGGATCGCGCCACAGCCGCGCGTGCGGTCCCACCGCGCGCACCCGGCCCCCCTCCAGCCAGGCCACCGCGTCGGCACGTGCCGCGGTCGCCGCGCGGTGGGCGATGAGGAGCCGGGTGCCGCCCGAGCCGGGGGAGACGAGGGCGTCAGCGATACGGGACTCGGTCACCGTGTCGAGGCTGGAGAGGGCGTCGTCGAGGACGAGCAGGCGCCCGCCGTGGGCGAACGCCCGTGCCAGGCCGAGGCGTTGGGACTCGCCCCCGGAGCGTGGGGCGTCCGCGCAGAGGGTGGCGTAGCCGTGCGGCAGCCGACGCACGAAGCCGTCCGCGTGGGCCGTCCGGGCCGCCTCGCGCACGCGGGCGGGGGAGGGGGAGGGCAGGCCGAGGGCGATCGCGTCCTCGATGGTCGCCCCGAGCAGGGCGGGACGTTCGAAGGCGTAGCCGACGGCGTCCCGCAGCGCGTCGTGGGACAGCTCGCGCAGCGGGACGCCGTCCAGCAGGATCTCCCCGGCGTCGGGGTCGGCCAGGCGTCCGGCGAGCGCGGCGAGCAGGGTCTTGCCGGTGCCGGAGCGGCCGACCACGGCCAGCGTGCTGCCGCCGGGGACGACCAGGTCGACGCCGTCGAGCACGGTCCGTCCACCGCGCCGGGCCGTCACTCCGCGCAGCTCCAGCCGGCCGGGCCCCGGCGGCAGCCGACGCTCGCCGTGGACGGGAGCGGGCTGCGCCATGACCTCGTCGACGCGTTCGGCGGCGCCCCGCGCGCGGGCCAGGCTCGCGAACTGGCCGACCAGGACGCCGACGCCGGCCGCGAGGACCGCGTACCGGGAGGCCGCGAGCACCTCGCCGACGGTCAGCCGGTGCCGGACCAGCAGCACTCCGGCAACCGCGACGACGCCGAGCTGCAGCAGGGGCGCCACGGCGCTCGCCCGACCGGCGGCCCGCCCCTGGACCCGCCACATCAGCCGGCCCGAGCGGGACAGCTCCGGCAGCGGGCGCAGGATCCGTGCCGCCTCCCTGTCCGCCGTACCGGCCGCCCGGACCGTGCGATGCCCCTCCACCGCCTCCGCGAGCGCGGTCGCGATCCGGCCCTGCACCCGCTGATACTCCGCCACACAGCGGGTGGTGTCCCGGGCGAACGCGCGCAGCAGCAGGGTCAGCACCGGCGCCCCGACGAGGAACACCGCCACCAGCCAGGGGTCGATCAGGCCGAGGGCCACCAGGCCGCCGGCGGGCCCGGCGAACGCGGCGAGCAGTGCGGCGCGGGCGGCGGGCGCCGTCCCGGCCTGCGCCGCGTTGCCCACCAGCCGGGCGACGAGGTCACCGGGGCGGAAGCGGGCGGTGGCCCGCGGACCGAGGGCCAGGACGTGTCCGGTCAGCCGGCGCCGCAGCCATGCGGTGGTACGGGCGTCGAGGGTGCCGCTGAGCACCGTCTCGGCGGCGTCGAGGAGGGCCGCCGCCAGGACGAGCCCGGCACAGATGAGCACCCAGCGGGTCGCGGGGGCGTGGGCCAGCAGCAGGTCCAGGGTGCGGCCGAGCGCGGCCGGCAGCAGCAGGCCGGCGCCGGTCGAGGCCACGCCGACCAGGCACAGGGCCACGCAGCGGGCCGCGCTGTGCCGGGTCGCCAGGCCGGTCAGGGGCATGGGCTGTCCGGCGTTCGCACACGTCGACGTCGTCGTCATACCGCCCCAGGGTCGTAGGGGTGCGCAGGACCCCGGGCGGCCCCTCCCTCGGAGGGAGTGACCGCCCGGAGCCGTGAACACACGAGGTGTGTCAGAGACAGAGCAGAACGCTCGCGGCGCTGATGCAGGAGAGGAGGCTGGCCGTGCTGGCGCCACCGCCGCCGGTGTGCTCGTCGGACTCCATCGTCTGCAGGTCGAGCAGTGCCATGTCGTGTCCTTCCTTCGGTGTCCACCCGTGGGGACGGGGGTTGGGTCACGACTCCGTCAGGTTGCGGAGCCGCGTCATGAGGGCCGCCTCGGGGGCGGCAGGAACGGCAGGTGGGCAGTGCCTCCGCTCGCGGCGTCGAGCGCGAGGAGACAGCCCGCCGTTCCGGTGGCGAGGTCCATGGACAGCCGCATCATCTGGTGCCCGGGGAAGGCCAGTCGGCCCTCGTACGCCATCGCGTACCAGCCCAGCCCGGCGATCTGCTCGGCGAGCCGTCGCTCGTTCGCGCCCGGTGCCGATGTGCGGCTGAGGTGCAGGATCATTCCGGCGCGGCCCTGGAAGAGGCCGGGCTGCGCGTAGAAGCGTGAGGTGGCGGCGGTCAGGATGCCGGCGCGCGCCTTGTCGAACCCGGCGTCGAAGGCGTGCGCGAGATGGTCGTCGAGGACCATGCCGAGCCCGGCGCTGCCGTCTCCGAGGTAGGGCAGGGTACGCCAGCCCTCGTCGACCTCCAGTCCGCCGCCGCTCTTCTGCACGACACAGCAGTCCAGGTCCCGGCGCAGTGCCACACCGGCGCCCTCCAACAGCCGTTCGTCACCGGTGCGTTCGTACTGCCGCAGCAGGAACAGCGCGGGTCCGGTCGCGCCCCGCAGCAGCCCGGCCCGGCGTCGGCGCTGCTCCGGCAGTGGTTCGGCGAGCCGCCGCAGAAGGATGTCCGCGGCCTCGGCGGCCCGCTCGCCCAGCGCCGACTCGCCCGTGCGGTCGGCCAGTTCGCCGAGGACCAGGCCGAGACCGGCCAGTCCGCCCTGCAGGTCGGAGGCGAGGTTCTGCCACTTCTCCGCGAGGATGCCTTCGACCAGGTCCAGCGCCCGCTGCCGGTGACCGAGCCGGTCCAGGACATGGGCGACGCCCGCGAGACCGTCGTAGAGACCGAGCGGGGTGCCGGCCGGCGGCGGGTCGCAGTGCGCGAGCAGCCAGCGCTCGCCCTCCTCGTAGCGCTCGGCGCCGGTCTCGGCCAGCGTGTACAGCACCCCGGCCGCGCCGTGGGCGAGCCCGAGTCCGCCGCCGTCGGAGAACTGGGCGATGTCGCCGGGGAAGAGCCGGTCGTCGCGCTGCGGGGTGGCGGAGGCGAGGATCGCCTTGATCATCGAGTCCCGGCTGTGCGGCCAGTCCCCGGGCCGTACGAAGGCCGGTGCCGCGCTCCCAGCGCCGCGCGTGATCTCCGCGACCGCCTCGTCGAGGAACGCGCGCGGCACGTCCGGGAACTGCTCCGCGACGACCTCGGCGAGATGGGCGGCCTTGCCCCGGTCGACCACGAACAGGGTGGTCACCGGCAGGAACAGCGCGAGCCGTAAGCACGCCAGCGCATACCGGTCGACGTCGGCCCCCGTGCGGTCCGGCGGGGCGAAGAAGCCCGGGTGGGCGACGACCTGGCGGCCGTTCTCCGACGCCGGGGCCGCCGCCTCGAAGTCGATGAGGAAGACCGACTCCTCGTCCGGCGCGACCATGATGTTGAAGACGTGCAGGTCGTTGAAGACGATCCCGCGCGCGTGCACGGCCTCCACCGCCCGCTCCACCGCCTGGTGGACGCGTACCGCCCACTCGGTGTACCGGGCGACGGCCTGCGGGTCGGGGTCTGCGGTGAGCAGCGGATGACGTTCGGCGAAGAAGGAGTTGAGCGGGCGCCCCTCGACGAAGTCCATGACCAGGAACCGGTGGTCGCCCAGGGTGAACCAGTCCCGCACCTCGGGCACCACACCGGTCCCCGCGACCTGCTCCAGCGCCGCCTTCTCCCGCTCCAGGCGGGCGATCGCGTCCGCCCCGTCGGAGGCGAGCCCGGCGTGCGGCCGCCCCTCCTTCAGGACGACCCTGCGCCCGTCCCGGGTGTCGGTGCCCGCGTAGACCCCGCCGCCGTTGGAGAAGTGCAGCGCCTTCTCGATGCGGTACGGCAGATCGCCCACCGTCGTGGCATCGCGCGCCGCCAGATGCGGTGCGAGGAAGTCCGGCAGCGTCACCCACTCCGGCACCTGGAAGGAGGGCGCCCGCCGGTCCGGCACCAGCCGGCCCTCGCCGTCCCGCACGGCCGGCACGAGCGAGCCCCGCTCGTCGACGGTGAAGGCGCGCGCGAAGGCGCCGTAGCGGACGTAGAGCGGGCCGTCGTCCCAGCGCAGATCGGTGAGGATGTACGGCCCCTCGCAGCCCTTGAGCAGGTCGCCGAGCTCGCGCAGCACCAGGTGGAGCTGCTCCTCGTCGGCCGGGTAGACGGTGACGAACTTGCCGCTGGTGTCGCGGCCCGCGTACTTGGTGTTGCGCAGATGCAGCAGATGCGGTCCGGGGACGAACTTGAAGGGGATCCGGCGCGGTACGCAGTAGTCCCACACGGTCGCGGCGATGTGCTCGGCGTTCTCCCGGGTGGCCGAGGCGTGGATCTTCCAGCCCTGCGGCGGCCCGGCCACCGGACCGCCGTCCGCCTGAAGCGGCGTCAGCGTCAGCCAGTCCCCGATCCGCGCCGCGTCCCAGCCCTCGGGAACCTCGCGGCGGGCCGTCGCGAACAGGGCGGTGCCCTGCTCACCGGCCGCGGCGAGCCGGTCCGGCGTGTCGTAGAAGTGTCTGTCCGCGAGGGCGTACACCTCGTACCGCTTGTCCATGGATCCCCTTCCGTGGCCCGGCATCGAGACTTCCAGCCGGGGCACGGCCCTGGACAGTCACCCGTGTCACGAGGTCGCCGTGCGGTACGCATGCGTCAAGACATGTTCGGCCCCTTTCGACTCGACACGCCTTGTGACCTCCACTGAACGCTCACAGGGGCTGCGCGTCACTCTCATACGCGCTGTAATTGCGGACGTGGTCACTGAGGGCGGCGACGGACGCAGGACGAGGACGCTGCGCGCCGAAGGTGCCCTGAAAGCGCTCGCCTCCGGTCCGGGCCCGCAGGAGCAGGTGCACCGGATCCTGGAACAGGCGCTCGTCTTCGCGGGTGCGGCCTTCGCCGGGCTGTACACGCCCGCCGAGGACGGCGACGCCCTGTGCCTGGTGGAGTCGGCGGGCGTTCCCAGGACACTGTTCGGGCTGCGCGACAGCTATCCCCGTGCCGGGCACTCCCCGGTCGCGGACGTCCATCGCTGGGGCGGTGCGGTGTGGCTGGGGCCCAAGGAACTCGCGGAGGGCGCCCAGGCGCGGCGGACACCGGCCGGCGACTTCTTCCTCGCGGTGCTGCCCGCGCGCGGGGCCGAGGGCGGCGGCTGTCTGCTGGCCGTGAGCGAGCGGCCCGACGGGTTCGACACCGAGGACCGCAAGTGTCTGGAGCTGATCGCCGACGCCGCCGCCCCGCCCGCCCCGCCCCGCGCCGCCGAGAGCGGCGAGCTGCCCACGGGCGCCTTCAACCTCGCCATGGACTCCGGCCGGGTCGAGGTCGGCGACGACATCCTGGAGCTGTTCGCCCTCACCCGCGGCGAGTTCGACGGCAAGGTCGAGACCCTGCTGGGCCTGACGGTGCCCGAGGACCTGCCCTCGCTGATGTCGGTGGTGGAGGCAGACCACATGTCCATCGGCGAGCGGGAGCTGGAGTTCCGGGTGCTGCAGCCCTCGGGGCCGCCGAAGTGGCTGCGGCTGCGCGGGCGGCTGCTGCCCGGCGGCGAGGGCCGGGCCGCCCGGCTCGTCGGCACCGTCGCCGACGCCTCCAAGCTGCGCTCCGACGTCACCGACGTGGCCCGCGTCCAGCGGCTGGCCGCCGCCCTCGCCACCGCCGGCACGGTCCGTGACGTCAGCCAGGCCGTGGTCTCCGCGCTGCGCAAGCCGCTGCGGGCCGACCGGATCGCGCTCGCCGAACTGGAGGGCGAGCGGCTCATCGTGACCGTCCTGGACCCGCCCGAGCCGGAGTCCTGGCCCGAGCTGTGGCGCCTGGAGTGGCGCAGCGAGTGGCCCGACGCGCCGGTGCGGGCCATGCCCACCCTCGCCTCCGCCCTGCGCGAGGGCCGCGCCCAGATCTGGCCCGTGGGCACGGTCCTGGAGCCCGCGCTCGCCGAGGTCGGCCCGGGCGGTCTGGCCGTGCTCCCGCTGCCCGCCGGCAACCGCATGGCCGGCGCCTGCTTGATCGGCTGGGACTCCCCGCACGACTTCGGCCCCGACGAACGTGCCCTGCTCACCGCCTCCGCCGGCCTGGCCGGACAGGCCCTGATGCGCGCCCACGCCTTCGACGCCGAGCACGAACTGGTCGGCATGCTCCAGCGTCAGCTGCTCCCGCGCCGCCTGCCCACGCTGCCCGGCGCGGTCGCCGTCGCCCGCTACCTGCCCGCCACGGCCGGCCTGGAGGTCGGCGGCGACTGGTACGACGTGATCCCGCTGCCGGACAACCACGTCGCCCTGATCATCGGCGACGTACAGGGCCACAGCACCGCCGCCGCGACCCTCATGGGCCAGATGCGCACCGCCCTGCGCGCCTACGCCATCGAGGGACATCCGCCGGACGTCGTCGTCTCCCACGCCAACCGGCTGCTCACCGACATGGAGACCGACCTCTTCGCGACCTGCTGCTATGTCGACGTCGACATGGAGGAGGGCTCCGCCTGGTACGTCCGCGCGGGCCATCTGCCGCCCGTGGTGCGCCGTCCTGACGGCACCACCGAGGTCCCCGACACGGACGTCGGCCCACCGCTCGGCGTCGTCAGCCAGGCCGACTTCCCGCTCAGCGTGCTGCGCCTGCAGCCCGGCACGGTGATCGCCCTGACCACGGACGGCCTCGTCGAGTCCGCCGACGCCGACATCGACATCGGCATCGGCCGGCTGGCCCACGAACTGTCCGTGTCCGACCCGGCCCACCTCGGTCTGGTCGCCGACGCCCTGCTCGACAACGCCCAGCGCAACGACGACATCGCCCTGCTCCTGCTGCGCTACGACGGCATGACGCTGCGCCCGCTGCGCGAGAGCTGGACGGTCTGGCGCGTCCCCGAGGCCGTCGGACACGCCCGCCGCTTCACCCGCCGCACCATGCGTACCTGGGGCGTGCTCCGGGACGACATCGACACCATCTTGCTCATCGTCTCCGAACTCGTCACCAACGCCCTCGTGCACACCGACGGCCAGGTCCGCCTGGACCTCACCCTCCTCGACAACCGGCTGCGCGTGTCGGTCGCCGACACCTCGCCCCGTACGCCGGTCAAGCCGACCAGCATCGGCTGGGAGGCCACCGGCGGCCGGGGCATCCTGCTGGTCGAGGCGATGTCGGAGACATGGGGGGCGGTCCCGGTCAGCGGCGGCAAGCAGGTCTGGGCCGAGCTGCCGGTCAGCCGTCCGTGACGTTGGCCGTGATCAGCCGGAGCAGCTGCTTGGCCAGGGCGTCCTGCTCGGGTGTCAGACCCATGGCGTCACCAATGGCCACGGGGACCGAGCGCGCCCGCTCCCGCAGGGCCGCGCCCTCGCGGGTGAGACGGATGGCGACGGACCGCTCGTCCTCCGCGCGCCGCTCCCGGCGCAGCAGACCGTTCGCCTCCAGCCGCTTCAGCAGCGGTGACAGAGTGCTGGACTCCAGCTGGAGCGAGGCGCCCAGCTCACGGACCGATATCGAATCCTGCTCCCACAGCACGAGCATGACCAGGTATTGCGGGTAGGTCAGGCCCAGTTCGTCCAGCAGGGGGCGGTAGCGCGCGGTGACGGCGCGGGAGGCGGCGTACAGCGCGAAGCAGAGCTGATCGTCCAGGAGCAGCGATCCCTCGCTCGGCTCCGCTGCGGTTCGGCTCACGGCACGGCTCCCGGGTGCGGTCCTGATCATGACGATCACCACTCTAACGTTCGGGTTCGTCCGATTGTATCGCTCGCTAATAAGTCGCGCACACATTAAGCGAGCGCAAATGAGTTGCGCACGACTTAATCGAGCTCTACTCTCCTTGGTGTGCCGCACATCCGGCCCGGTGACCCTGCCGGAGCCCGCCCGCGGTACCCGACCGAGGAGGCCGCCATGACCGGCACCACCGCACCCCGTCCCGTCCTCGAACCGGCCGCCCAGGCCTTCGTCGAGGCCACCGCCAACCCGCCGTACCTCTTCGACCTCGGCCCGGTCGACGGCCGTAAGACCGTCGACGAGGTGCAGTCCGGCGAGATCGCCAAGCCTGCGGTGGACGAGGAGTGGATCACCGTCTCCGGCGGCCCGACCGGCAGTGTCCGGGCACGCGTCGTCCGGCCCGCCGGGGCCACCGGCACCCTGCC